>NZ_JBJGEB010000001.1:0-399336 GCF_045062685.1 Neisseria oralis | reverse complement strand
GCGCCAAGGTAAAGGGGAAACCGGTTCGGTTGGACAAATGATTGATAAAAGGCCGTCTGAAATTTTTCAGACGGCCTCATGTTTACAAATCCACTATAATACCGCTCATTGTTTTTAAACCGACGAAAGGCCGTCTGAAATGACCCAAAACGCAAGCAACCTCTGCTGGCTCGATATGGAAATGACCGGGCTTGACCCCGAGCGCGAACGCATCATCGAAGTCGCCATGATTATTACCGACTCCGATTTGAACGTCTTGGCGCAGTCCGAAGTTTATGTCGTCCACCAAAGTGACGAACTGCTCGACGGCATGGACGAATGGAACACCGCCACCCACGGCCGCACGGGGCTGACCCAACGCGTGCGCGAATCGCGGCTGTCCGAAGCCGAAGTTGAGCAGAAACTGCTCGACTTTATCGCGCAATGGATTCCCGAAAAAGCCACGCCGATGTGCGGCAATTCCATCCATCAAGACCGCCGCTTCATGGTCAAATACATGCCGTGCCTCGAAGCGTATTTCCACTACCGCAATCTGGACGTATCCACCCTGAAAGAACTCGCCAAACGTTGGAATCCGCCCGTTGCCAAAGGCGTGGTGAAACGCGGTTCGCATCAGGCTTTGGATGACATTCTCGAAAGCATCGAGGAAATGCGTTACTACCGCGAAAACTTCTTGAAACTGCCTGAGGCCGTCTGAAAACACCGTCGGCACACTTTTTCAGACGACCTCCCACCATCATGTCCTATCCATACCGCCAATCACTGCCCGACACGCCGCTGGACATCGTCGGCGACGTTCACGGCGAATTTGCCGCCTTTCAATCGCTGCTGCACCGGCTCGGCTACCGCGACGACGGTTTCCATCCGCGCGGGCGGCGGCTGGTGTTCGTCGGCGATTTGTGCGACCGCGGTCCCGACAGCCCAGCGATGTTGGCATGGTTCAAACAGGCTTACGAACGCGGATGGGCATGGATGGTTTTGGGTAACCACGAACTGAACATCCTTGCCGACGACCCGAAAGACGGCTCCGGCTGGTTTTTCGATGTCCGCGCCGAAAAAGACGCCCATTACGCGCCGTGGCATTGCGTGGAAGAGAAAGAAAAAACCGAATTGCGCGCATGGCTGGCCAAACAGCCGCTGCTGCTGGAGCGCGAAGACCTGCGCATCGTCCACGCCGCCTGGCTGCCGCCGCAAATCGAACGCCTCGAAGAAGCAAAAGGCGAAAGCCTGACCGCACAATACCGCCGCTTCGATGCCGAGTTGAAACACCGCCTTCAGACGGCCTCTTGGTATCCCGACTACCTCTACGAACAGGCGCATTACGCCCCACAGGCGGAAAATCCCGACCATGCGCCGCCGCCCATGCCCGCCACGGCGCGATACGAACTCGAACGCAGCCGCCTGCATCCGATACGCGCCCTCACCAGCGGCGTGGAGCGTTTGGCGGACGAGCCGTTTTATGCCGGAGGACGCTGGCGCGGTACGACCCGTTGCGCGTGGTGGGACGACTACCGCGACGATAAGCCCGTCGTTATCGGCCATTATTGGCGCAGTTGGCAGCCGTCTCCCGCCGCCGTTGCCGCCGAACGGCTGTTGCTGCCGCCGCAGCCGGATGTGTGGCACGGCGCGCGGCGCAACGTGTTCTGTGTCGATTTCTCGATTGGTGCAAGCTGGCGGGCAAGGAAATTCCCGCAGAAATACCGTCCTGAACAGTTCAGGCTGGCGGCGTTGCGCTGGCCGGAGAAGGTGTTGGTGTTTGAAAACGGCGAATGCGCGGCGACGCGTTAGATGCGGATACGGACAGATAAAAGGCCGTCTGAAAAAACGTTTTGAGGTTTTTCAGACGGCCTGAGTCTATTCGGCGGCGGCGTTGTCAAGAACGGAAGCGGTCAGCCGCCGGTCAGTGCCATGACGCGGATGATTTTTTTCGGATTTTCCACAAATTCGTGTTTTTCGGGCTTCAATGCAATCGCGTCGCGGATTTTCTGGTCGAGTTCGGCATCGGTACAGCCGCCGCGCAGAAGGTCGCGCAACGGTACTTTGTCTTCCTGCCCCAGACACAGGTGGATGTTGCCGGTTGCCGACAGCCGCACACGGTTGCAGGTGGCGCAGAAGTGCTGGCTCATCGGCGTAATCAGGCCGAGGGTGAAGCCGCTGCTGCCGTTGTGCCAGTAGCGGGCGGGGCCGCCGCCGATGCGGCCTTCAAACGGGGTCAGGCCGAATTTACGGCGCAGGTCTTCCAATACGGGTTGCAGGTTGACTTTGGCGTGCATCTGGCCGGTCGCCCCCATCGGCATGGCTTCGATGAGGTTGAGGATGAAGCCGTGTTTGATGCAGAACGCGACCATATCGTCCAAATCGGCGTCGTTGATGCCTTTGAGCGGAACCATGTTGATTTTGATGCGCTCGAAACCGGCTTCTTTGGCGGCGGTGATGCCTTCCAGTACCTGCGGCAGGCAGTCGCTGCCGGTGATGCTGGCCACGCAGTCGCGGCGCAGGCTGTCGAGGCTGATATTGAGGCGGCGCACGCCTGCCGAGCGCAGGGCACGGGCCTGTTGGCCGAGGCGGGTGCCGTTGGTGGTCAGGGAAATGTCTTCGACGCCGGGCTGACGGCTGATTTCGGCGGCCAGTTCGGTCAGGCCCTTGCGCAACAGGGGTTCGCCGCCGGTGAGGCGGAAACGTTTGGTACCCAGCCGCGCGAAGGCGGCGGCAACGCGGGCGGTTTCTTCTATGGTCAGCCAGTCTTTCGGCACGGCAAAGCCCTTAAAGCCTTTGGGCAGGCAGTAAGTGCAGCGCAAATCGCAGCGGTCGGTTACGGAAATTCGCAGGTAATCGACGGTGCGGCCGAATGGGTCTGTCAACATAGTGTGTTTGATTTGTCTTTAGGAATTATGCATTTAATCTTACAGGCCGTCTGAAAGGATGGCAAATGGAAAAACCTTGGGCCTTTTGTGCCCTTTAATAACGCGCCATATTCTCATCTATCTGCGCCGCCCATGCGTCGATGCCGCCCTGAAGGTTGTAGAGTGTTTCGAAGCCGGCGTCGGCCAGATACATGGCGGTGTGCAGGCTGCGGATGCCGTGGTGGCAATACACGACAATCGGCAGGCCGTCGGGCAGTTCGTTGCTGCGCAGCGGAATCAGGTTCATCGGGATGTGGACGGAATCGGGTAGGGTGCAGACGGCGGTTTCTTCGTCGGTACGCACGTCAAGCAGCAGAAAGGCTTTGCCGTCCTGCCGCCAGCGTTGCAGTTCGGCAGGGGAGAGTTGGGGGATGTGCATGTGTTTGGATTCCGTGTGTCGTTATAGTTGCGGAGAGGCCGTCTGAAAACGGGTTTGTGTTTTGCCAAACCGCGTTTTCAGACGGCCTTCGGAAGCGGACGGCCGATTAAAAGTCAAAATCGCCGAACGGTTTGTCTGCTTTATCGCTCAGGCCCGCCGCCAGTGTGTCGAACATCACTTTTTCGCGGAATACGCCGCCGTCGCGGGTAATCAGCAAGGCGCGCTGTACCGGCTTGCCGCCGACGATGACCGCCATGCGGCCGCCGTCTTTAAGCTGCCGTTTCAGCGTTTCGGGCACTCGGCCGACGCTGCCGCCGACATAAACCGCGTCAAACGGCGCACCTTCGGTTTCCTGTGCCAGGGCGTCGTTGCAGACGTAGCGGACATTGCCGCAGCCGATGCCGTCCAGCACTGTTTTGGCCGCCTCAAGCTGCGCGGCGTCGATGTCGGCGGTAACGACTTCTCCCGCCAGCGCCGCCAGCAGCGCTGTGGCGTAACCGGAACCCGTGCCGATTTCCAATACCTTGTCCTGCTTGGTCAGTTTCAAACCCTGCACCAGACGCGCCACGACTTTCGGCTCGAGCATTTTGCCGCCGTTGGGCAGCGGCAGCTCTTTGTCGGCATAGGCCAAACCTTGAAATCCGGCTCCGACGAATTTTTCGCGCGGAATGTCCCCCAGCGCGTCGAGAACGTCGAAATCCAACACGTCCCACGGGCGGATTTGCTGTTCTACCATATTGAAACGTGCTTTTTCAAAATCCATGTTGCGCTCCGTTGAGATTTATATACAGATACGGCTGTGATTATAGTGCTTTCGGTACGCCGCCGCTATCTTTCAGACGGCCCCGGCGCTCAAATATCCCGTTCGTACAGCCTGCCGACGAGTTCCGCCAGTTGGTTCAGGTAACGGGCGTCGGTTTCGTCAAACTGCGCCAAACGGTCGCTGTCGGCGTCGAGCACGCCGAAACAACGGCGGTTGCGGTCGAACAGCGGTATCACGATTTCCGACTGCGATAAGGACGAGCAGGCAATATGGTCGGGATGGCGGTTGACGTCTTCCACCACCACCGCTTTGCCGCCCGCCCAAGCCTGTCCGCACACCCCGCGGCCGTAAGGAATGCGCGTGCAGGCCGCCGGCCCCTGAAACGGCCCCAACACCAATTCGTTGCTTGCCCGTTCCACCAAGTAAAACCCCACCCAGAACCAGCCGAACGCCTCTTTCAAAACGGCGGCGATATTGGCCAGATTGGCCGTAAAACACGGTTCGCCGTCGGTCAGGCTTTCGATTTGCGGCAGGATTTCCCGATAAACAGAAGTTTTGTCCGAAGACGCAATACGGATGGTGTGCATGACGGCCCCACAAATTAAATAACAAATTACCGACATTATATTCCATCCGGCGGCAGGCCGTCTGAAACCCGCTTTCAGACGGCATCGAAACACGGTCGGGCAAGGCAGGTTGCGAATCATGTCCATATGAACTACACTTCCCTACACAAAACCGCAATATGGAGCACTTAAAGATGGATCACGACAACGGAATGTGGGAACAGAAATGGGTTATCGGCAACTGGAAAATGAACGGGCGCCTGCAAAACAATAACGCATTGATGCACCGCTTCCGCATCCTTCCGACCGCCGAACGCGTACTCATCGGGTTGGCCGCCCCCACCGTTTACCTGCTGCAACTGCACAACGCCATGCAGATAGTGTTGAGCAACCGCATCCTGACCTGCGCCCAAGACGTCAGCCGATTCCCCAACAACGGCGCCTACACCGGCGAAGTTTCCGCAGAAATGCTCGCCGACATCGGTACCGACATCGTCTTAATCGGCCACTCCGAACGCAGCCTGTATTTCGGCGAAAAAAACGAAATCCACCGTCAGAAAATGGAAAATGTCCTCAATGTCGGCCTGATACCTTTGTTATGCGTCGGCGAGAGCCTTGACGAGCGCGAAGCGGGCAGGGAAAAAGAAATCATCGCCCATCAGCTCTCCATTCTGAAAGGACTGAACACCGGACATATCGCCGTCGCCTACGAACCCGTGTGGGCCATCGGTACGGGCAAAGTCGCCACGGTGGAACAAATCGCCGCCATGCACGCATTTATCTATCAGGAAATCTTGTCATTGTGCGGCAGCGATGTTAAAATCCGCGTTCTTTACGGTGGAAGCGTGAAAGCCGAAAACGCGGCAGATATTTTCGCCGTACCTTATGTCGACGGCGCACTGGTGGGCGGAGCTTCATTATCCTATGACTCGTTTACCGCCATCATCAATGCCGCGCAAGCCTCGTAGAGAATTATGGAAGCCTTTAAAACCGTTATCTGGATTATAAACATCATTTCCGCCTTGGCCGTCATCGTGCTGGTATTGCTGCAACACGGCAAAGGCGCGGACGCGGGAGCGACTTTCGGGTCGGGCACCGGCAGCGCGCAGGGGGTGTTCGGTTCCGGCGGCAACGCCAACTTTCTAAGCCATGCAACCGCCATCGCCGCCACGTTCTTTTTCGCCACCTGTATGGCGATGGTTTATATCCACTCGAATACGACCCGTCACGGTTTGGATTTCAGTAACGTAAAACAGAGCCTGCCGGCCAAAACGCAGCAGGTTCCGGCAAACGGCGGCAAGACGGACACCGTACCCGCCGCACCCAAACAGCAGTAAAGAAAAAAGAATTTAGCCGACATGGTGGAATTGGTAGACACGCTATCTTGAGGGGGTAGTGGCCGTAGGCTGTGCGAGTTCAAATCTCGCTGTCGGCACCAAATAACAAATCAAAGCATAAACAAGAAAACATAAATAAAACATATGTGTGCCAACTGATGCACCGTTTTACTTATTTGAAGAAAAAAAACAGTCCTGACGAATCAGGACTGTTTTTTTATATCCAAGCGTTTGAATAACGGGTAAAGGACGGTGCGCAGGCCGTCTGAAAACGTTTTCAGACGGCCTGAATCTTCAAAATAAGCAGATAGGCGCCGGTTTTTACTTTAATCGGGCGGGGCTACCGGCTGTCTTGGCGGATTCTGACAAAGGTGGCAAACCGCGGCGTTCCTTTTTGAGTAAAGCCGCGGTAGCGGTAGGTGATGGTGCTGCCGACAGGAGGGGGATTATCGCGGTCTTGATCTTTGAAACCGCTGCCGATACGAAATTCCCCATATTGGTTTTTACAGCCGACTGCGCCCAGTCTGCCCGCGTTCTTCCCTTTGCCTTCGTAGTGCTGCGTTACGGTACACTCGGCGTCGTGTCGGCTTTTAAGTTTTAAAAGCTGGCTGCTGCGGCCTGCGGCGTAAGGATGGTTCGGATTGCGCAACATGACGCCTTCCCCGCCTTGCGCTTCGATTTCTTTCAGGAAGGTTTGAGCGTGGGCGCGGTCGCGGGCGGGAATTTGGCGTATGACGACGATGGGGGCTTCGGGGTGGGTTTCCAGCCAGCTTTGCAGTACGGCGAGGCGTTGGTAAAGGTTGCCTGCGGCTTTGGGCACGTCGAAAACATGGAGTTTGATACCGCGCCAGTCGCTTTTGTCCGAACGGACGGCGGCGGAAATCTGCTCGAAACGGCCGCGCGAAGTGTAAAGTTCGCCGTCTATCGGATAGGGTGGGAAATTGCGCGTATAGCCTGCTGGGATTTCCAATGTTGCCTGCACGCGCTCGTTCAGTGGGAAATTGCGCGTATAGCCTGCTGGCGGGGTAAACGGATGTCCTTGCCGGCTGATAAGCCGTTTGCCGTCCCAATAGGCGCGCACGCCGTCGAGTTTTTCGCTCATGGCCCAGCCGGCTATTTCTTGGTTTTTATATTCTTGGGCAAGCAGCAATCCTGATGCGGAAGCGGGAAGGGAGATGCACAATGCGGTACAAATGGGTATGATGATTTTCATTGATATTTTATATATATTGCGGAATAGTTGTTAAAGTTATAAATATTAGCATAACAATATGCCGTCTGAAATTGAAATAAGGAACCGAACTATGGCTTTACAATTTGAAATTCTGGCGGTAACGCCATTTCGCCAGAACTGTACCCTGTTGTGGGATGACGAAACCCGCGAGGCGGTGTTGACCGATATGGGCGGCGATGTGCCGTTTGTTCTGAACGAAGTGGCCGCCCGCAGGCTGGATGTGAAGGAAATCTGGCTGACGCACGGCCATCTCGACCATGCGGGCGGGGTGGTGGAATTTTTGTCACACAAAGATGTACCGGTTGTCGGGCCGCATCGGGATGACGAATTCCTGCTGGATTCGCTGCTGGATATTACCGCGCAATACGGTTTCCCCGTATCGCCTCCGTTTAAACCGACCCGCTGGCTGGAAGAAGGCGATGTATTGAATGTGGGCCGGTACCGGTTCGCCGTATTGCATATTCCCGGCCATACGCCCGGGCAGGTGGTGTTTTACTGCGCGCAGGCAGGACTGCTGGTGGCGGGAGACGTGCTGTTTTACGAAAGCATAGGCCGCACCGATTTCCCGCGCGGCAATCATGCCGATTTGATTGACAATATCCGTCGCAAACTGCTGGTGTTGCCGGATGACACACAGGTCATCGCGGGACACGGCAGGATGACGACCATCGGTCATGAAAAACGGCACAATCCGTTTCTGTAAGCCTTTCAGACGGCCTGCCGTTGTTGTTTTCCGCCATAAATGCCGTTTGGTACGGCTGCGTAAAAAAGGATAAAGCCAATAGATTTACGTTCGACCATAGGAACTATCTATTAACTTATCCATACTAATCCGCAGGTAAGGTATTTTTACTATTTATTTTTAACAATCATGAAGGAATAACAACAATGGCTTTTGATTTAGGCAATTTGCTGCAAAGTCAGCTTGGTGATGTATTGGGCGGTTTTCTGGCTTCTTCGGGCGAACCCGCTGAAAGCAGTACGAAAGCCGCCGGACTGGCACTGCCTGCCGTAGTGGCGGGTTTGTTGAAACACATCGGCGCCAATCCGTCCAATGCGTCGGGTGTACTGGATTTGCTGACCGGTACGTCAGGCAGCATATTAGACGGTGCGGTGGCGAAGGCTTCTTCGGCAGAAGGTGTCGGCGGACTGCTGGAAACGGGCAAGAAACTGCTGCCCGAACTGTTGGGTGGCAATGCGGCAAATGTTGCCGACCGGATTTCGCAGGAAAGCGGCGTATCCAAAGCAGCGTCCGGTTCGCTGCTGGCGTTGTCGCTGCCGTTGGTGTTGTCGGTATTGCGCGGCAAAGCGAAGGATAACAACTTGCAGGGCAGCCAGATTTTGGGATTGCTGGGCCAACAGCAAGGCTGGCTGTCGCAGGCGCTGAGCAGCGACATGCTTTCCGCATTGGGTATCGGCAGCCTGAGCGGGCTGTTCGGCAGTTTGTCCGGACTGGCCGGCAACTTCGGTTCCGCCACGGCGGCCGGAACCGCTGCCGTAGCGGGTGCGACGGCAGCAGCCAAGAAGGGCGGTTTCGGCAAATGGATTATTCTGGGTATTGCCGCACTGGCCGCCCTGTTTGCGTTCAAGAGCTGCAACACCAGCGGCGGACATGCTCCGACCGAAACGGCCGCATCGGCGGCAGAGGCTTCCGAACCGGAAGACGGCGCCGTGTCGGCGGTCGAAAAATCGGCTCCCGTGATGCCGACTTCCGCCGTTTTGGACGAACATGAAAACGAGCCTGCCGCCGCATCCGAGGTGGCTGCCTCTCCGGTTTCCGCGCCCGCAGCCGACACATCGCAGGTCGTGATGGACGGCGGCGTGGCCAAATTCTTCTTCGCCACCGGCAAGAACGATGTGGCCGAAGGTGCGGAACAGGTCGTGGCCGATTTGATTGAAGCCGGTAAGGACGGCAAGAAACTGGTCATCAGCGGTTTTGCCGACAGTACCGGCAATGCGGCCTCCAATCAGGAATTGTCGAAAAAACGCGCCCAAGCGGTGCAGGCGTTTTTTGAAGCGCACGGCGTGAAAGCCGGAAACATTGAGCTGCGCAAACCGAAAAGCACCACTGGCGCGGAGGGCAATGATGCCGAAGGCCGCCGCGTAGAGGTGAAAGTCGAAGGTTGAAAGGCTGCCCAGGGCGAAGCGGCAAAAACCGCCTTGGCCCGTAAGTCGGCTTGCCCTCAGGCCCGCCGACTCGAAAAAACCGGAAAGGCCGTCTGAAAACGCCGTGCGGGCATGTTTTCAGACGGCCTTTGACGAAACAGACCGCAACACAATACGTTTCCTTCCTTTTTGAAAATGGCATAAAAATTGCATGTAATACAGCAGCCAAAGCTGCCAATCCGCAAACATGCCGCCGGAAATCCCTGCCGAAACAAGCGGTAAGGACGGTTGTCGGATATTTTCCGATACGGATAATCACGGTCAATACATTGAAACAGGCGATTGGTATTGGATTAAATTGTTACAAAGTGCCGATAAATGTCAGTCCGACAGGCCGTCTGAAAGCACGGTCGGGAGCCAGAAAGGAATCAAAAACATGAAGTTGAAACAAATCGTCAAAACCGGATTGCCCCTGCTTGCAGCCTGCCTGCTGGCCGCGTGTGCCACCAAAAGCAAAATTACAGCCGACGGCACGACCGACTCGCCGGTATTTCCCAAACCGTATTCGCTGACGTTCGACAAAGACCGCGGCACGTTTCCGACTTACGACGAGCTGGAACAGATGCGCCCGGGCCTGACCAAAGACGATATTTATAAAATCCTGGGCCGCCCGCATTACGACGAAGGTATGTTCGGCGTGCGCGAATGGGATTACCTGTTCCACTTCCATACGCCCGGGGTGGAAGCCGACCCGGCCAACAAATCCGGAGTTGACGGTATTACCACCTGTCAGTATAAAGTGGTATTCGATAAACACAAATTCGCCCGCAGCTTCTATTGGAATCCCGTGTTTCCCGAAGATGCGGTCTGCCCGCCCCCCGCTCCGAAGGCCGAGCCTCAAGTCATCATCCGCGAGGTGGAGCCGACGCGCAGCAAGATACGACAGTAATTGAGAATGTTGAGAAAAGCAGTTTTGTGCGCCCTGATGCTGGCCGGTATGAACGCTTTTGCCGTGTCTGGCGAAAACATCAAAGACTACATGAGCAAGCGCAAAGTCATCGTAAACACCTCGAAAGCCGAACTCTGCTTTGCCGACGAGAAAAAATGCCATCCCGTATTAATTGGCAAGACCACGCCGAAGGGTACGTTCAGCATGAATATCTACAAAACCGACAAAGCAGGTTACGGCGGCGACGTTATCGGATTCAAACAGGAAAAAGATTTCCTGTTTGCCCTGCACCGCGTTTGGACGCTCAAACCTTCCGAACGGCGCATGGAACGCATCGCCTCTCCGGTGGTGTCCGACCGCATCATCACCAACGGCTGCATCAACGTAACCAACGATGTGTACAACAAACTGAAAACGTATTTTGTTTTGGAAGTGATTTGAGGCCGTCTGAAAGGCGGAAAACGGATTGCGGCGGCAGTCCGTTTTTTTTATTTGCCTTTTCGGGGCGGGCGCATCTAAACTGTCGTTTCGGGCCGGTTTGCCGGCGCTCGATACTGTTTGAACGGAAAGGAAAAAAACATGGCCACGCCGATTGCAGCATTAATCTACCGCGGGGAAGGCGACGACGAACTGCGCACGTTGTGGCAGGCCGTCGGGCAGTTGCACGACTGGGGGTTCAGCATCAAGGGCTTGCTGAACAAAACCGATGCGCAGGGCGGCAAAATGCGTGACCGCGTCTGCTCACTGACCGACAGCCGCGAATACGCGATTATGTACGACGGCGGCTGCACCGAAGATACCTGCAAACTCGACCCGCGCGGGCTGGCGGCTTCTTCCGAGGTTATCCGTGAAGCACTACAAAGTCCGCCCGATATTTTGGTGTTCAACAAATTCGGCCATGCCGAGAGCGAAGGCAGCGGGCTGATTGACGAATACGCGCAGGCGGTGGCGGCGGGGATTCCGGTTATTTCGCTGTTGCAGGACAAATACCTGCCGCAATGGCGCGAATTTACCGACGGTATGGGAACGGAGTTGGAAAACGGCCTGCAAGGCGTGCTGGATTGGGCGCAGGCCCAGAAAGGGCGGCAGGATGCCGCAGAGTAAAGACGAAGCGTAACGACAGGCCGTCTGAAAATGGTTTTTCAGACAGCCTGTCGTTTGGGAAACGGCTTACTGCGCGGTTTCTACGGCCACCGAGATGCTGTTTAGGGCTTTGAGCAGTTTTTCCGATTTTTCGGGGTCATCGTTGCGCAGCAGTTTGGCGGTTTCGTGTCTGAGCCGTTCCGTATCGCTGTGCAGCACGATGTTTTTCACCGCCAGCAGGTTGTTGGGATTCATGGAGAAGCGGCGCAGCCCCATGCCGAGCAGGATGCGGGTGAACGCGGTATCGCCGGCCATTTCGCCGCAGATGGACACGCTTTTCTTCACGCGGTTGGCGGTGCGGATGATGTGCTGGATGGTTTTCAACACGGCGGGATGGTCGGGCTGGTAGAGGTGGCTGACGCTGTCGTCGCCGCGGTCGACCGACAAAACGTATTGGATCAGGTCGTTGGTGCCGATGGAAATAAAGTCTATCAGTTTCAGGATGCTGCCGACGGTCATGGCGGCGGACGGGATTTCTATCATGCAGCCGACGTTGACCGTGCCGAAGGTTTCGCCGCGCTCGACAAGCTGGCGTTGGGCGGTGTCGAGGTGGATGAGGCACTGGCGCACTTCGGACACGGAGGTAATCATCGGCCACATCATGCGCACGGTGCCGTGAACGGCGGCGCGGAGGATGGCGCGCATTTGGGTGCGGAACATGACCGGTTCGGCGAGGCACAGGCGGATGCCGGTGAGTCCGAGTGCGGGGTTGAGGCTGCCGTTGGGCGTGGTGTTCTGACCGAACCAGCGGGGGTTTTTGTCAACGCCCAAGTCGACGGTGCGGAAGGTAACGCTTTTGCCTTTCATTTTTTTCACAATCGCGCTGTACACTTCGTACTGCTCGTCTTCAGACGGCATGGTGTCGCGGTTGAGATAGAGAAATTCGCTGCGGAAGAGGCCTACGCCGTCTGCGCCGAAGTTGTGCAGGGCTTTGATGTCTTCGGCGGATTCGATGTTGGCCAGAAGTTCGATGCTGACGCCGTCGGCGGTGGTGGCGGCGGTTTTTTTGAGTTTGTTGAGTTCGCGCTTGTGGTTGCGGTATTCGCGGGCGAGGCGGCGGTATTCGTTGAGGACGACTTCGTCCGGCTCGATGATGAGGACGCCGTTGATGCCGTCGACAATGACGGTTTCGTTTTCGGTGATGAGCTTGCGGGCGTTGTGCAGGCCGATGACGGAAGGGATGTCGAGGCTGCGGCCGAGGATGGCGGTGTGGCTGGTGGGGCCGCCGGCGTCGGTAACGAATGCGGTGATTTTTTGTTCTTTGAATAACACCGTGTCGGCGGGCGAGAGGTCGTGGGCAATCAGGATGGTGTCTTCAAACAAGCCTTCGTTCAGGTTTAAGTCGTTGCTTTGGCCGACGAGGTTGTTGTGGATGCGGCGGACGACTTGCAGCATGTCTTGTTTGCGTTCGCGCAGGTAGTCGTCTTCGATGTTGTCGAACTGGGCGGCGAGTTTGTCGCTTTGCTGTTTCAACGCCCATTCGGCGTTGATTTTTTGTTCTTTTAAAATATCGACGGGTTCGCGCGAAAGGGTCACGTCGGTCAACAGCATGAGGTGCAGCGAGATGAATGCGCCCAATTCGGTCGGGGCGTTTTCGGGAATCGCGCTGCGCAGTTGTTCCAATTCTTTGCGCGTGGCTTTGATGGCGGCGTCGAAACGGGCGGCTTCGGCGTCGATGAGGTCGTCTGAAACGTCGTATTGCGGCACTTCCGCCGTGCCGCGCGTAATCAGGTGGGCGTGTCCGACGGCGATACCTTTGCCCGCCGCGACACCGTGCAGCACGATGCTCATTATTCGCCCTCGCCGAAGTAGTCGTTGATTAAATCAGTCAGTGCCTGCATGGCCGCCGCTTCGTCGGCGCCGTCGGTTTCCAGCTCGATGACCGTGCCTTTTGCCGCCGCGAGCATCATTAGGCCCATGATGCTTTTGCCGTTGACGCGGCTGCCGTCTTTAGTAACCCAGACTTCGCATTTGAACTGAGACGCGGTTTGGGTGAATTTGCTGGAAGCGCGGGCGTGCAGTCCGAGTTTGTTGATGATTTCGACGGATTGTTTCAGCATTCTGTTCCTTTCAGACGGCCTGATGTGTGTGTTCGGGTGGTGTGGGCGGAAGTTACGACGATTTGGAAACGTCTTCGATGCGTTCGGACGATTTTTTGCAAACCAAGCCTTCCGGTTCGGCGGTAATGGCGAAAATCCCCCTCACGGCGGCTTCTTTCACCATGTCGGTAAAGGCATTCAGGTGTTCTGCGGCGGGGGAGTGCTGAATGGCTTTAATCAGCATCGGCGCGTTCAGGCCGGTCAGGATGGCGGATTTGTCCGCCCGCACCATCCTGCGCGCGGCGTTGCACGGCGTTGCGCCGAAGATGTCGGTCATAATCAGCACGCCGTGGTTTTCAGGAAATTCCTGAAGTTTCGCAATCGCGTCGTTGATAATGTCGTCTTGGTCTTCGTCGGGCTGTACGCCGAGGATGTGGATGTTTTCCGGCGTGCCGTGCGGGAAGAAATGCTGCGCCAAGCTGCGGTAGGCTTCGCCTATGGATTCGTGGGTAATGATGAGTAAACCTATCATGGCCGTTCCTAAGGTATTTGTTACTTTATATAAAGGGATATGGTTGCGGTTTGCAGGGAAACAAGGCCGTCTGAAAAGACTTTGGGACGGCCTGCGTCATGATGGTTCGGTTCAGTCCTGATTCAGCGCGTAAATCTCGCCCAGATTGCGCCAGCAGCCCGCCGCGTCCATGCCGTAGCCGAAGACGTAGCGGTTGGGTACGTCCAGCCCGACATAATCGGCTTTGGTCGGTTTTTCTTTGCCAATCAGTTTGTTGGCGAACACGGCCGCGCGACAGCTTGCCGCCCCCATTTCGCGCAGCTTTTCCTGAATCGCCGCCATCGTGTGGCCTTCGTCCAAAATGTCGTCCAACACGACCACATGGCGGTTTTTGATTTGTTCGGGGTCGGGCATACGCTTCCAGTTGAACGTGCCGCCCGCCAGTTTGTCGCCGTAACGCGAAACATGAATGTAATCGAAGTCCAGCGGGAAGCGCAGCAGCGGCAGCAGTTGGCCGGTGAATACGACCGCCCCGCCCATCACCGGCAGCAGCAGCGGATATTCGCCGCTCAAATCGCGCGTGATTTCGTCGGCTATCCGTTGCAGTGCGGCGCGGCATTGGTCTTGGTCGAACAGCAGTTCGGCGCGGTCGAGCATGGTTTGGGTGTGTCGGCGTTTGGTTGCTAAGTCGGTCATAGTGTGTGCGCAGTGTGTGAGGTTGTAAGGAAAAGTAATTATAAACCAATCGTAAGAGGCCGTCTGAAAACCTTGTCCGGTTTTCAGACGGCCTCTTCTTTCAATCTGTGTCCGTGTCGGGCAGGGAGGCGGTTTGCGAATTTTCCACCAGGTTTTTGTCCAACCGCTTGCCGGCCTTAACGCCCAAGGCGCGCAGTTTTTCGGCGCGGCTGACGAGGTTGCCTTTCCCCTGCGAGAGCTGTTTGCAGGCGGCTTGGAACTGGCTTTGCGCTTGGGCCATGTTTTTGCCGACACCCTCCAGCGTTTGGACGAAACCGACGAATTTGTCGTAGAGCCTGCCGCCTTCTTCCGCAATGGCGAGGGCGTTTTGGTTTTGCTGCTCGTTGCGCCAGAGGTTGGCGACAGTGCGCAGGGTGGCCAGCAGCGTACTCGGGCCTGCCAGCATGATGCGTTTGTCGAAACATTCTTGGAAGAGGCCGGCATCGTGTTGCAGGGCGAGCAGATAGGCGGGTTCGACGGGGACGAACATAAACACGAAGTCCAACGTGTTGACACCTTCCAAATCGGTATAGTCTTTCTGCGACAGGTTTCTGACATGGGCGCGGATGCTGGCGATGTGGGCGGCGAGTTCGCGCTCGGCGGTTTCGGCGTCGGCGGCTTGGGTGTGGCGGACGTAGGCGGTCAGCGAGACTTTGGAATCGATGACGATTTGTTTGCCTTCGGGCAGGTGGACGAGGACGTCGGGCTGGAGGCGGCGGGTGCGTCCGTCTTCTTCCTGCCGGACGGAGGCGGCTTGGACGGTGTATTCGCGCCCTTTTTGCAGACCGGAATGTTCTAAAACGCTTTCTAAAATCATCTCGCCCCAGTTGCCTTGGGTTTTGTTTTGCGTGCCGGTGAGCGCGTCGGTGAGGGCTTTGGCGTCGCCGTGCAGTTGGGTGTTGAGGGTTTGCAGGCGTTTGAGTTCGTTTTCGAGGGTCAGTCGTTGGCGGGATTCTTTTTCATAGGTTTGCTGCACGAGTTCGCCGAAGCCGTGGATGCGTTCGTTGAGCGGGGTGAGGATTTGGTTCAACTGGTCGCGGTTTTGTTCGGTGAAGCGGCGGCTTTTTTCTTCCAGTATCGTGTTGGCAAGGTTTTGAAACTGCTCGCCCAAACTTTGGCGGGCTTCGGTGAGGAGCTTGAGTTTTTCGTCGGCGGCGAGGCGCTCCTGCTCGAGTCGGGTGTGGAGGCGTTCGTTGTTCACTTGCAGGGTTTGCGCGGCCTGCTGCAAATCGGCGTAATCTTGTTTCAGACGGCCTGCCTCGGCTTCACGCTCTTGCAGATAGGCGATTTGGCGTTCGGCGGCGGCGAAGCGGTTGCCCAGTTCCTGCAATTCGATTTGCAAATCCTGAATATGGCGGCGGCTGTCGGCCAAGGCTTCTTCGGCAGTTTCCTGCGCTTGGCGGGCGAAGCGGTATTGCTGGGTACGTTCGGCAAGCTGTTGTTCCAGCAGGTGCCGCCGCCGCTGGGAACGCATTTGCACGATAAGCCAAGCAATCAGGGCGCCGAGCAGGGCGGCACACGCGGCGACAATGGGCAGGGAGGGAAAGTTCATAACACAGGCCGTCTGAAAACATTGGACGGCAGACTATATCATGTTTTAGACGGTCTTTTTACCGCCGCAAAGGCCGCCGATTGTGGCGGCACGGGCGTTCAAACCGCCGAACGGGCAGTGCCGTCGAGAGGATTGTGGAAAACGGGAAAAGTTGTTTAATCATATCTTTTTGTATTTAATGACTATTTTGCATTGCTGAAAGAATTGATGTGTAATTGCAACGGGACAACCGCAGTTGAAACGCGGTTGTTACCTCGTTTGTAATTTGTATGTAGTCAAGACATCGGTGTCATGAGTTTGGACATCGGTGTCATTTACAAATACAAAAATTATTTATCAATTTCATTAAATTGCAGATATTTTAATAATTTAATTTTACATTAAATGTATTTAATTTAACTATTAAGGCGGTAAGATGTGCCCCGTCGACAACAGCGCGACAGTCGGATTCGACCGATTTGTTATTTAACAACATTAATTTCAGTATCAAGGAACCCAAATGAAACATTGGATTGCTTTTGCTGCTGCTTCTTTGGCCGGTATGTCGGGCGTAGCCGTTTCAGCCGCCGTCGCAGCGCGCAATATTTCCGCCGCTTCAAAATAATTTGAAAAGAAACGAACCACACTAAGAGAGTAAAAACACAATATGAAAGAAATCATTAAATTTGCCGCAGCCGCCTTAATCGGTATGTCGGGCGTTAATGCCGGTACCCGCAGCGTGGCGGAAAACATAAAAAACGCTTCCCGATAATCCCCACCGCTGATCATTGTTGGAAATCCGTACCGCGCCGCCTCAACCGGCCGGTACGGTGCGAATAGAAAAAGAAAGGTACACAATGAACGATTTGATCAAACTTGCCGCCGCTTCCCTGATCGGTATGTCCGGTCTGGCCGTAAGCGCGACGACAGTTGCCCAAAACATGGCCGATGCCGCCAAATAATCCGAATACAAACTGCTTTGATGATGTAAAGGCCGTCTGAATTTTTCAGACGGCCTTTTTCCGTTTCGGGCGGTGCGGCGGGGATTACCGCCCCAGCAGCCGCTTCAGCTTTTTCAGTTCCGCCCATGCCCGGGCTTTGAATTGCGGCTGGCGCAACAGGCGGGCGGGGTGCGGTATGACGAAGAAGGGCAGGTCGCCGCACAGTTGCGCCATGTCTTTTGCCAGTTCGGGCTTTTCAAAATCCTGTCCCAGAAACAAAACGGCCTTGGCCTGCGATTGCGCCAGCTCGGTGCGGACATGCGGCAGCTCCCCGCTGATTCGGGCGTTATCGGGACGATCGCCGGAGATGGGGGCGGTTTTTATCCAACTGGTTTTGTAAGCCTGATGGGCTTGCAGTCCGACAGCGGCGAGCATCTTGTCGAGCAGCACGCCGGCGGCACCGCTGAAAAGATGTCCGGCCAGACAGTCTTCGGTGGACGGGCAGATGCTGATAACCATGATTTCAGACGGCCTGACCGAAGTTTCGATACGCGGCAGGCCGTCTGAAAAAACGGCGGCGGGCGTCGGTGCGGCCGGCAGGGCGGATTCCACACGCATTTTGGCTACGGGTGCGGTTTCAGGCGAACCTTCGGCTTGGAAGGGCGCGGCGGCCGGCGGGGCTTCCGTTTGCGAACCGACGGCGGCCATCGCCGCCATCCGCGCCCGACGGCCCGATGCGGCGGCTTGTACCGCCTGCGCCACCGGTTTGGCGGCGGACGGCGGTACGGCATCTTTACTTTTGACCGGTGCAGTTTCAGACGGCCTGAAAACGGCATCTTTGTTCAGCCACATCGGGCCTAGGCCCAAGGCTTCGTGCAAATGGAGATAACGGCTGCTCAACATCATGGTTTCGGAATTTCTGCGGTTTCGGAATCAGACGGGCCGCGCGTCATCAGCACGGCGTCTTCGTACCCGCCTTCGGGCAGGGGATAATAATTTTTGCGCCGTCCGCATTCGGCGAAACCGAATTTGCGGTACAGGTTTTGCGCGGCGGAGTTGCCCGCACGTACTTCCAAGAACAGCCGTTCCGCGTGTTCTGAAAAGGCCGTCTGAAACCATTGCGCCAACAACTGCGCCGCCACGCCCTGCCTGCGGTAAGGCGGGTCGGTGGCGACGAGGTGGAGTTCGGATTCTCCGCACACGCTCTGCCAGACGATGAAGCCCGCCGTCTTCCCGCCGCATTCGGCAATCAGGACGGTGGTAAAACGTTCGTCCAGCGCGGAGCGGAACTGGTTTTCCGACCACGGCGACGGGTTGCTCCGGCTGTCGGCGGCGGCAAGATCGGCGCAATCGGCGGCGGTGGCGGCGCGGATAATCACGGCGCGGCCTTCCGCTCGGCCTGTTCTCTGGCGGTCAGGGCGATTTTGTCGCGCACATAAAGCAGCGCCGCCTGCGCCGCATCCGTGGCGGGATAACGGCCTGTCGCCGCCAAATCCAAATAGTCGGCGGCGGTCGGCATCCGCGGACTGCCCGCAAAAGGCGGCTTGTCGGCCAGCGCGAAAGCATTGCCGATGCCGTCTGAACACTCGGTGCAGGCGGTCGGCAGGGCGATTTCCGCCGCCTTGCCGACATGGTAGCCGCTCAGGCGGCGGTGGGCAGCGGTGTCGAACCAGGCGTAGAATACTTCGCCCATCCGCGCGTCGGTCGCAGCCAAGACGCACGGCCGGCCGGGCAGCCGGTAAGCCGCAGCGTCCAGACACGGCACGCCGATAAGCGGTGTGGCAAACGGTGCGGCCAGGCCTTGTGCCACGCCGATGCCGATGCGCAGGCCGGTAAATGCGCCCGGCCCTTGGGCATAAACGATGGCGCCCAAATCGGCCGCACCGATGCCCGCTTCGGCGAAAAGTTCGCCGGTTTGCGGCAAAATCAGTTCGGATTGCCGGTTGCCGACTTCATTGTGGCGGACAAGCGTCCTGCCGTTGGCGCGCAGGGCGAGCGACAGGAATGAGGTGCTGGTGTCGATGGCGAGGACGGGTAGGTTAAAATCGGCTTGCATGGCGGGTTTCGGTTGCTGGTTTCAGACGGCATTATAGCATTGTCGCATCGGATGCCCGATAATACCAAGCCGCCGGAGGCCGTCGTTTTTGCCGTATGGAGAGGCCGTCTGAAACGGCCGGACGGCGGTTCGGGCAGGAAATTTTAGAGAAGGTTCGAATGATGTATATAGGACGTTTCGCCCCCAGTCCGACGGGCTTGCTGCACATCGGTTCGTTGCTGACCGCGGTCGCTTCCTACGCCGATGCGCGCAGCCGCGGCGGAAAGTGGCTGGTGCGCATGGAGGATTTGGATCCTCCGCGCGAAATGGCGGGTGCCGCGGAACATATCCTGCGCACGCTGGAGGCGTTCGGCTTCGAATGGGACGGCGCGGTGGCATACCAAAGCCGACGGTATGCAATCTATGAAGCGGCATTAGGCCGTCTGAAAGACGAAGGGCTGGTGTATCCGTGTTATTGCAGCCGGAAAGACTGGCAGGCGGCGGCTTCGGCCGGGGCGGACGGGTTTGTTTACAGCGGCCGTTGCCGCAATCCGGCGGACAGGCCGTCTGAAACGGGCAAACAGCCCGCATGGCGCATCCGCGTTCCCGACGAAACCGTCGGTTTCGATGATGAAGTCGTCGGACATTATGCGCAGAATCTGGCGCGCGACATCGGCGATTTCGTACTGCTGCGGGCAGACGGCTACTGGGCATACCAGCTTGCCGTGGTCGCCGACGACGCCGAGCAGGGTGTAACGCATGTCGTCCGCGGACAAGACTTGCTGGTTTCGACCCCGCGTCAGATTTTCCTGCAACGCTGTCTGGGTTTCGAAACGCCGCATTACGCGCATTTGCCGCTGCTGGTCAACAGTGCGGGGCAGAAGTGGTCGAAACAGACACTGGCTCCCGCCTTGGATACGGCGCAGTGCGATACGCTGCTGCGGCAGGTCATGGGCTATCTCAACCTTCCTCCCGCCCCGGATACGGACCGCCCGCGCGATTTATTGGATTGGGCGGCGGAAAATTGGCATATGGCCGCCGTTCCCGCCGCCGCAGTCTGTACGGAATGATTTGCGGATATACGACAAAAAGACACAAAACTTCCGTATATGCCGTTTGGTTTCAGACGGCCTCCCGTGTTTGAACGGATAACCCGCCCCCTCGGGCGGAATACCGGTTGTCGCTTTGCGCGCGTTATCCTGCCTGCCCAAACAGATGCCGTCTGAAATTCCGACGGCATGGCGATAGAATGTTTAGGTAATATAGAAACCCTCTTGTCGGGATAATTAGCGGAAAGCCCTATTGATATACAGTTTTATTGCAGATATTATAGGCGCACAAACAATTTCCCGCATAATCATCAATTAAAATAAAGAGTGCGCAAAATATGCCGAGTGCCATTATTGTAGAAGACGAAGTGCTTGCCGCCGAGCGCCTAAGGGTGTTATTGGAAGAATGCAACGTTGTTTTACTGAAAACCTTCCACCACGCGCAACCCGCGCTGGATTGGTTGAGCGTGCATGAAACCGACATCGTGTTCGCCGACATCGGCCTGCCCGAAATCACCGGCTTGGAGCTGGTGGAACGCATCAAACGGGTCGCCAAACGCCAGCCCGAAGTGATTTTTACCACCGCATATGAAGAACATGCGCTGCGGGCGTTTGAACTGGCAGCCGTGGATTACCTGCTCAAACCGATACGGATGACCCGCCTGCAGGTTGCACTTGACCGCGTCAGCGAAAAATACAAAGAAAAAGCGGACGATTTCACCCATTTCAGAGTATTCAGCCGTGACCGCATGATTGAAATCCCGTGGCAGCAGGCGCGTTACTTGATGGCGGAACACAAAACCGTCTATCTGATTACCGGCGACGGCCAAAGTTATGAATTGCCGAAAACGTTGGTGTATTGGGAAGAATTGCTGGGCGAAAAAGTCATTCGCATCCACCGCAACGCACTGGTGTTCCGCCATACCCTCGACTGCCTGATCCGTCTGGACGATGAAGAAGACGAAAGCAACGCAAGTTGGGCGGCAAGAGTCTTAGACATCGAAAAACCGCTTCCCGTCAGCCGCCGCCAGCTGGCTGCAATCCGCAAAATTCTGCGAGGTGTCGTGTAATCCTTTCAAACCAAACCCTGCCTGTCGGCAGGGTTTCTGTTTTTGGAAAAAAGAAACAAAGGCCGTCTGAAACAAAATATTGGAGAAAAAAGAATGTCATTGGAAGTTTATTTGGTGCGCCACGGAAAAACAGTCTTCAATACCACCGGCAGGGTGCAAGGCTGGAGTGATTCCCCTTTGATGCCGGAAGGTGTGGTCGTGGCGGAAAAGTTAGGGCGCGCACTGGCAGGGAAAATTGATTTTGACGCCGCATTCAGCAGTACCAGCCCTCGGGCCGTCGATACGGCCAAGCTGATTCTGGCGTCGAAGGGACAGAATGATTTGCCGTTGATACAAATCAACGAATTGAAGGAATACTGTTTCGGCAGTTTCGAAGGAGACTTGGCGGAAAATGTCCATCATATGATTGCACAAACGCGCGGATTTGCAGATACCAAATCGTGGCTGAAAGCCTACCGTCACGGAGAGCACAATATGCTTGCCGAAAGCATCAGCGAACTTGATCCGCTCGGTTTGGCGGAAACAGAAGCTCAGTTTGTAAAACGCTTGAAAAAAGGGTTGGAAATCTTAGTCGAACAGTCTCCCGAAAGCGGGAAAGTGTTGCTGGTTTCGCACGGAATGTCGATTACAGGAATATTAAAAAGTATAGATCCCGCTTCCAGCCTGTATAAAAGTGTCAAAAATGCGACAGTCTCAAGGCTGGTATTCAATGGAGAAGGTTGGAAAATTATGAGTATAGGCGAACAAATAAATGAATAAAAAGTGAAACCGGAAATAATGCCGACAGTTTTTTACATAGTCAAAAGCTAATCGTTTTGTAAATCCGATTACTTTGAAGTATACATAATGGATGATATGGAAATTATTTGAAAATAAATGAAATGAAATTGTCTGTTTATTGTAAAGATAATAACTGTTAGTGTTTGAAATGCAATTAATATTATGAAACATAGAGTATCACCCGATAAAAAAATAAAACAAATATTGGGTGTCCATCTACTTATAATAAAGTTGAGTAAGGATATGTGCAGTCAGTATTAATTTTGAATTGATTAATTGCTAAACGGCACGATCGTTAAACAAATATATTTCTCTATATCTGCAAAAGATGACGTTTGATTATCTAGTGCTATTTTGCGTGGATGAAGTTCTTATGTCAATAGAATAGTGAAAATATATTTATTGATAGATTTCAAATGTGTTTCGCATCAGGGAGATTAACATGAATCACAAGAAACAGGCCGTTTTCAAATCCGGCAAAAATGTAGTTGCATCATTATTAACTGCCGGTGTTGTGTTGGCCGGTACTGCTTACGCGGCCGATCATTATATTTCAATTAATGATGGTGCCGTTGCGGCCGATAGCCGTGGTAATTACAAAAATGACGGTGCGACAGGCCGTAACAGTACCGCTATCGGCGTTGATGCTTCTGCAAAGAATCAAGGTGCAACCGCCATTGGTGCCGCAACTTCCGCTACCAATAACGCCGCCATCAGTATCGGTACTTATTCTAATGCCAGCGGTGTTTCTTCTACCGCTATCGGCCAAGGTACATTAGCAAGCGCCAATGCCGCAACGGCTATCGGCCGTCAGGCGAATGCCAGCGGTAAAGGCAGCACAGCCATCGGTTCTGCTTCGAAAGCAAGCGGTCCCGCTGCTATTGCATTTGGTTCCGGAACTTCTGCGTCGGGAACCAATTCGACTGCATTAGGCCAAGGTGCCCAGTCGTCCGGTATTAACTCTTCCGCGGTAGGTACTAAAGCGAATGCTTCAGGTCTCGGTTCGTCTGCCTTCGGTTCCGGCTCGGTAGCTTCTGGCAAATATGCAAGCGCTTACGGTACTGGTTCAAATGCCAGCGGAGATGCTTCGGTTGCAGTTGGTTTGCAGTCTAAAGCAAGCGGCAAAGGTGCAGTAGCGATTGGCCGTAATGCAGTGGCAAGTGATGAATATTCAGTTGCGTTGGGTGCGAACTCTACCACATCGGCGCCAGTCGGTACGACAAATGCGACAGTCGGCGGCGTAAATTATGGTGGTTTTGCGGGTACTGCTCCCGTTGCGACCGTCAGCGTAGGCAAAAAGGATTCCGAACGTACGATTACCAATGTTGCGGCAGGCCGTGTTACTTCCGACAGCACAGATGCCATCAACGGCAGCCAGTTATATTCGGTGGCAACCCAGGTCAGCAACAATACCAATGCAATCAACCAACTCAACAACCGTCATGCTAATTTGGATAAACGATTGGATGATGTAGAAGACGATTTGCGTGCCGGTATCGCAGGTGCAACCGCTATCGGCTTCCTGCAACGTCCTAACGAAGCCGGTAAGAGTATTGTGTCTGCCGCGGTGGGTGGTTTCCGTGACCAACAGGCTGTTGCAGTTGGTTATGCACATAATTCCGATAACAACAAATGGTCTATCAAAACCGGCGTATCTGTGAATACCAAGAAAGACGTCAACTGGGGCGGCAGCGTCGGTTACCAATGGTAAGACGTGCCTGTTTCAGACGGCCTAAGTTAAAGAATTATGCAATAAAGGAAAAATCATGAAATTATCTACTTTTGTATTGCCTGTAATCGCAGCATTCGCATTGGCGGCTTGCGGTAATTTGAGTAAAGTAACCAAAGAAGGTACGACCGACAATCCCGTATGGCCGAACCCTGAAAAAACCAGTTTTCGCCATAGCGGCACTCAAAACGGTTCTTGGCCAAATTGGGATAATGTTCGTCAGATTGAAGCCGGCATGAATAAAGATCAGATTTACCAATTAATCGGTCGCCCGCATTTCCGCGAAGGTTTGTACGGCGTGCGTGAATGGGATTATCTGTTCAACTACCGTGAAGACGGCGAACTCAAGACTTGCCAGTATAAAATCTTGTTTGATAAAAACCAAAACGCACAATCATTCTACTGGTTGCCTGAAGGTTGTGGTCCTAAAAAACCTGAGCCTGTACGTGAAGTGATTGTTCGTGAGGTTGCACCGGCTCCGGCAGCCCGTATCCGTCAGTAATATTTGACAAATGCTGTAAGTAAAAGGCCGTCTGAAAACCGTATCATTAATATTTCAGACGGCCTCTATTGATACAGTGTTCTTGACAAAACAAGGTAGAATCCGTATAGTACGCGACTTATCGGGTCGTTAGC
Organism: Neisseria oralis; assembly: GCF_045062685.1. Lineage (NCBI taxonomy): Bacteria > Pseudomonadati > Pseudomonadota > Betaproteobacteria > Neisseriales > Neisseriaceae > Neisseria > Neisseria oralis. The sequence goes on along the minus strand of NZ_JBJGEB010000001.1, from coordinate 374,900 downwards.
TCAGTCGGTAGAGCAGCGGACTTTTAATCCGTTGGTCGAGCGTTCGAATCGCTCACGACCCACCAGTTTCCACAAAAAAAGCCAAGTCATCATGACTTGGCTTTTTTATTCTTTAAAGCGGAATTACAAACTGCCCAACACGATGCGCAACACGCGGCGCAGGGGTTCGGCTGCGCCCCACAACAGCTGGTCGCCGACGGTGAACGCGCTGATGTATTCGCCGCCCATGCCTAATTTGCGGATACGTCCGACGGGGACGGATAGCGTGCCGGTTACTTTGGCGGGCGTCAGCTCGTGGATGCTGGCTTCTTTTTCATTGGGGATAACTTTCACCCAGTCGTTCGCGCCTGCCAAAATCGCTTCGATTTCAGAAACGGGCAGGTCTTTTTTCAGTTTCAGGGTGATGGCTTGGCTGTGGCAGCGCATAGAACCGATGCGGACGCACAAACCGTCAATCACGGTCGGATTGTCGCTGCGGCCGAGGATTTTGTTGGTTTCCACGCCGCCTTTCCATTCTTCTTTGGACTGGCCGTTGCCCAAATCCACGTCAATCCACGGAATCAGGCTGCCGGCGAGCGGTACGCCGAAGTTGGCTTTCGGATAGTCTTCGCTGCGCAGGAAATCGGACACTTTGCGGTCGATGTCGAGAATTGCGCTGGAAGGATCGGCAAGCTCGTCCGCCACTTTGGCGTGAATCGCGCCCATGCCACTGATGAGTTCGCGCATGTTTTTCGCGCCCGCGCCGGATGCGGCTTGGTAGGTCATGCTGGTCGCCCATTCGACCAAATCGTTTTGGAACAGACCGCCCAGCGCCATCAGCATCAGGGAAACGGTGCAGTTGCCGCCGATGTAGTTTTTCACGCCGTTTTTAAGGCCGTTGTCGATGACGTTGCGGTTGACAGGGTCGAGGACGATAATCGCGTCGTCTTTCATGCGCAGGGAGGATGCCGCGTCAATCCAGTAGCCGTTCCAGCCGCTGTCGCGCAGGGGTTGGAACACGGATTTGGTGTAATCGCCGCCTTGGCAGGTCACGATGATGTCCATTTTCGCCAGCTCGGCAACGTCGTTCGCGTCCAATAATGTTTTAGCCGCCTGACCAAAATCAGGTGCCGCGCCGCCGACGCTGGAAGTGGTGAAGAAGAACGCTTCGGGAATGTGGGCGAAGTCGTTTTCTTCTTTCATACGCTGCATCAAAACCGAACCGACCATGCCGCGCCAGCCGACGAAACCTACTTTCATTACAGTTGCTCCTAAGGAAATTGTTAACAATAGATTGTGAAAATACAAAGAGCGTTTTAACGCCGCCCGGAGAAATTGTAAAGGCTTTTGTTGAATTTTTTTGAAATTACCTGCAAGATTGGAATCGTTAGACGCTTAAAGGAAAGATTATGAATTTTGAAAAATTTGATTTGTTAAACCAGAACGAAGTCGAAGTTACTATTGCCAGTGCGGGCAGCCGCATGGCTGCATATTTAATTAACATTATTTTCGGCGTGATTGCATTTAGCCCATTTTTTATAGTCGTCAAGAGTTTGGAGGTAAAAACCGGTGGATTCAAACAAATGGCTGCCTTGGAAGGTTTCTGGCAGGATATGGGGTGGCTGATGTTACTTGGGCTGCTTGTTGTGGTGCTTTACATTATCGTGCAAATTTATTTTATGAGCCGTGATGGGCAATCGTTGGGTAAAAAGATAATGGGCATCCGTGTGCTGAAAACAGACGGACGAAATCCCGGGTTTGTCGGTGCGGTCCTGATGCGCGAGGTGCTTTATAATCTGATTGTTGCATTGGTTGCTGTTGCTATCGGAAAATTAGGTCAGTTGGCAACGGGTAGCGAGAATGTTGGTGTAAAGATGGAACAAATTGTCAGTTGGGGGGCTTTTATCGTTTGTGTTGTAATGCTATTTCAAACGAAAATCGACCGAAGGACGTTGTCTGATTATTTGGCAGATACGGTTGTGGTTAAGTTGCCGAAGCGGCAACGGTAGAGAATTTTATGGATAGTTTTTTATATTCATTTTGTAAAATAACCCGATAAAAATTGGCCGAAACTGAATGTTTATCAGTTTCGGCCAATTTTTATATATCCGACGGTTTAGAAGATTTCTCCCCAACTAATACGGTGTACCGTATTGAAAAGAGGATTAAGGTTCTCATTGGTAGGCTCCCCGCTGTCTCCTACCAGCAATGAACCTTGTTTTTTTCCTGCTTTTGTAAGCATCGTTACCGTATTGCGTTTCAAGGCGAGTTGTCCGGTATGTACCACCATAGCCGATAGTGCATCACTGCTATCAAACCTATGGTCGCGGTTGGTATCGAATACCGGGTTACGATACATGCCGCCTGTTTGCAAATCCACTTCTATCAATGCAGATACGCCGGAATTGTTGGAGCAAATATTGCCGTTGTTAGTGTTCCGGTTGGTATTGATGCTGTCATTATGATTGACGTTGAAGGCAAAAAACTGGGCCACTCTTTTATTGCGGATTAAGGCATCGTCAATACTGATAAATCCGGAAGGGAGGGAAAGTTTCCAGCCTTTATGTTTGTCGGAAATCGCATTTTGGGAGGCTGAGTAATAGGTTCTGTCGGTTTGCGAAGCTACCGGTGTTACGCTATTAATGGTTTGTCCGAGTAGGCTGGTTTCGGCAATTTTGGAACCATCGGTATCGAAAAGGCCGTAAGCATAGTTTTGCAGGTTTCGGCGTGTACTGTCTTCTACAGTAAAATATTTTCCGGTGCTGAAGATAACCGTGTAGCCGTTGCGTGATGCGATTGCGTCTGGTGCTCCGGTAATCGGTTCTTGCGCCGTACTTGTGAAAATATTTTTAGCAGTCCATCTTTTGGTGGCTTTATCGTAATCGATACGCCAGAGGTTGCCGGACTCATCACCTACATAGATACGGTCGCTTGCCCCGTCGCTATCTGTATCCAATACCTTCGGCGCCCCTACACCGGAGTTCCCCAGCTCGATGCGCTGGTAATGGGTTCCGTTTATCCACGGGCCGCCGCTTTTCCCGATGTCAAGTATATAGATGTAGCCCTTGTAATTTTTATCTGCTTTGTAACCGCTGCTAACAATGGCCACCGCTTTTTTGCCGCCGTTGGATTCAATTTCGGTAATGACGGGTTTATGTATAGTCAAGCCCAAACCATCATCGTCCGCTTTGCTGAATTCCCAGAGCAGATTGGCCGAACCCGCATTATCTAGGTTGGTGGCATCCACGGCATATACGGCCTCACCCCCGCGTCCGGCAGTACCGATGATAACGGATTTTGCTTTTTTGTTTGTCCCGTTGCCCAAACAGATTTCGGCGGTAACGGGAGTACCGTCGTTCAGGAAGATATGGCCGTCTGAAGTGTTGTCAGGCTGGCGGCTGAGGGCATAGTTTTTCAACTTGGGCAACGCAGTCGAAGGAATATAGGCGTATTTTTCTTCGCCATCTTTACCTACTATATGCAACATACCGTCATTGGCGGCGAAAGCGTAAACCGTCGTCCGGTTTCGCACGGAGGCAAAGTTTTCATATTTGCAAGTATCCGCTACGGTTTCTTCTGCAGGTGCCAAAATCGGCGTTACCGCTGAATTGACCACCGTACCCAAAAGTCCGTCCACGGCACGCTTGCGGAAGGTGCCGTCTTGTTCGAATTCGTCCGAGCCGCGTATATATTGGATCAGATTTTGAGCGTTATAGTTGGCACTGGTGCTTTCTCCCGATTTTAAGTTAAAAACAGAACTTGCCACATTTTGCAGCAATACCGTGTTCCTGCCCGAGCGGGTCCATATATTGCGTGAATTCCATCCTGAACGATATTTGGTACTAAACAGGGTGCTCAACTGCCATTGCGGAGTGGAAAATCTGGTGTTGCCGTCATCAGACAAATAATACGCAATAACGTCGCCTTGCCAGCCGAATTGTTGGCTTTTCTTATATGAAGATTGCAATACGAAAGGTTTTTCCTTCGTTGTCAAATCTAATACGCCGTTCTTATTCAATTCTGCATTTAAGACTGCTTGGGACGGATTGTCGGACCTGGCCGAAGCGGCATTAAACGAACTGCGTAACGCCTCAATCATAGATTCAGGATTATTCGCGGCAGAATAATTGCGCGGTACCCCGTCAGGAAAGGGAGTTTGTCCGTTACTCTTAATTATTCGGCTTTTCCCTACGGCGTCATCGGTCCAACGCCAACGGTCGGACTCGTATGCAGTCAATTCCGGCGTTCCGCCTTCTTCTTCCTCTTTGCTGCTGTAGAAGCCGCCGTATTTGGCCGCCCAATAAAATTGGTTTGCCCAGCCTTTATAGTCATTGTGTTCGACGACATCCAGCATAATTGATTTGATATATTGTTTCCCCAATAATTGAGGACGGAAATCGTTGGTACGCGCCCAATAAGCCAAGCCTGCAATTGCTCCGTAGGATTTTGAGCTGCTTCGGTTGGTCAGTTGATAACCGCTGTGGATTTTCGGATCTACCTTGCTTTCATTCGTCTTGATTTTATTCATATACAGGCTGACATCTATCTCGCTGTCGGATACATGGCTGTTCGCGTATTCCGGTCCTGAACCGGGAAGGTCTTGGTCTAAGTTTGAGTTGGTGTCGCCAATGAACAGAATATAGTTGGGACGGCATACCGCCGCTTTGCCGTCGGTAGCGGATTCTACCCAGTTGCCTAAGTTGTCTTTGGTTTGCGGCAGTAGGGGGTCGTCCCAATTCGAACTGGAAATAACGGGGAAACCGTCTTTGGCGGTAGCCGCTTTAACCGGATCCGGAGGAATGGCGGAGAAAGAGGCAGGGACCAAGTCTTTTCGGTTTCGCAGATAAAGCAGGCCTGTATAGTAAAGCTCATCTACGGGGTCTAATGTCTTATATGTGCCTGCATCGCCGAATTTGTTGAGGTAGTTGATGACGCCGCTGTTGGATACGCCGCTTGCATCGGCATCTTTGGCATCGGGATTGATAATGAAAGTACCGTCGGTTTCGTTAATTTCTTTGCCAAGATCTATCCCCGTATTGGTGCGGCCTCCCAATAGCGATTTCATGCGGGCGCGCATCACGCCGCCATCATGAGTGCCGACGTTCATGTAGCCGAATACACTGAAGCGGGCCTTTTCAGCTTTGGCCTGCATGATGCCCTCGGGTTTGTAATATGAACCGTATTGGCGGCAGTTGTCTTCCAGCAGGCCGGGTTTGCATACCTCCACCACCATGTTGAAAGTTTGGCTGTTTGCATCGCCTTCGTTGCAGTTCATGTAGCTGCGTTGTATACGTGTTGCAGAATTAGGGATTTTGGTCGGCGCATTGCAAAACGTTATTTTGAAACCGGAGCTCATGACAGTGATGTCGTCCTGAAGGCCGGAAGATGACCGTATAGTACGCGCGACAGACGGCATGGTACGGCTTAGCAGTGTGGCACTGATGGAGCGGTTTAGGAAACTTTCAACGTTAGTACTGTATTCGCCACCCATGACGAAGGCACGACGCAAGGTTGTACGGTTGGGCATATCGCCGTTTTGGTAATTTTCGACAGACGAACCTTTGGCTCCGAAAGCACGATTACCGCCGGTCATCTCTTTACGGAAAATATCGATGGCGCTCATCCCCAGCCAGTTTAAAGCTTTACCGCTAAAGGTATTTCCGCCGCAGTTGCCGTTGTTGGTTGTATTGACGGGAGTAAAATAAGCATTGTCCCCGCTGCCGATATAGCTGTAGCACTTACCGGAATCAAAATAACCGATGAAAGATTTGCTTTGGTCGAATTTTTGTTCGTTAAGCTGTCTTTTACCTTTTGGGTTCCATATATTCGCAGCTTCATAAGCCGCCCCTGCCGTCGGATATTCCACCGACAGGGCCAGCAGAATATTTGGCGGGTAAACTGACCCCACCCCTACCAGCGGCTGTTGGTCAAAGGTAGTGGCAGAGGCGTGTGTTGGCAGTAAGACGGTCAATGCGGCCGCTGTGCAGGCGGCGAGTGTACGAATGGGGAAGTACGGGTGTTTGTTGAATTTTTCCATCGTTTTCTTTTTCGTAAGAGTTGCGTTGCAGACGGCGCCTGAGCAAAGTGTCGTAATGAATTATTGTTAATAATTGTTATTGTAAAAAATAAAATTATAATTAAATTAATATTTTCTTCTTTAATAAACTATTAATCTGTACCTTGGTTATGTATTTATCCAATACCTGTAACAAATTTAGTTTTGTGAAACTCTGTTACTGAGTGAATAATAACAATAGCTGGTAATAATTACGAATGTCCGAATTATTTACCGCTTGTCTATAAAATGCAAGTGGTATTTTATGTTTTATAGGGTTGTGACAGTATGGTGAGCGATTTTGGGGAATGGACAATCTTGGATGAGGAGTGCGCAGGGAAAGCGAATATTGCCGGCAGAACAGTAAAAAGGCCGTCTGAAAACAAGTTTCAGACGGCCTCGGTTTTTGTTACCCATCAAATCCGCATCGGCATCACGATGTATTTAAAGTTCGGATTATTGGGGATGGTAAACAGGGTCGAACGGTTGGCGTCTCCGAAGGCGAGTTGCATGTCGTCGGCGTGTACGTTGCGAAGCACGTCCATCAGGTAGCCGATGTTGAAACCGACCTCAAGTTCGCCGCCTTGGTAGGCGATTTCAAGTTCTTCGCGGGCTTCTTCCTGTTCGTTATTGCTGCACACGACGCTTAACAGGCCCGGTTGCAGGAACAGGCGCGCTCCGCGGAATTTTTCGTTGGCGAGAATGGCGGCACGCTCGAGTGCACCCAAGAAGTCGGTTCGGGAAACAAGGAAGATTTTGTCGTTGTCCAGCGGGATGACGCGGTTGAAATCGGGGAATTTGCCGTCGATGACTTTGCTGACGATGGTGGTGCCGTTGCATTGGAAACGCACTTGGTTGTCAAGCAGCTCGACGGTGATTTGTTCGGACGGATTGTTCAGCAGCTTAAAGAGTTCCAATACGGTTTTACGCGGCAGGATAACTTCGGTTTTGGGCAATTCGGCTTCGATTTGGCTGGCGGCATAGGCAAGGCGGTGGCCGTCGGTGGCGACAAGGCGTAATTGGTTGCCTTCGACCTGCATCAAGAGGCCGTTGAGGTAATAACGGATGTCTTGCACGGCCATGCTGTATTGCACCTGCGAGAGCATGTTTTTGAAGGTTTCCTGAGTCAGCGAAAAAGCCGTGCTGACGTCGTTACCGACGCTCATCAGCGGGAAATCCTCGGCAGGCAGGGTTTGCAGGGCGAATCGGGATTTTCCTGCTTTAAGGGTCAGCCGGTTGTCGGCCCAGTCGAGCGATACGATGGCGCTTTCGGGCAGGGCGCGCAGGATGTCTTGGAATTTCTTGGCATTGGTGGTAATGCGGAAGTCTCCGGTCTGGCTTTCGGGGCCGGCGGTGTTGATTTGGATTTCCAAGTCGGTGGCCAGAATGTTGGTTTGTCCGTTGCTGCTTTCGAGCAGTACGTTGGACAGAATCGGCAGGGTGTGGCGGCGCTCGACGATGCCGGTTACTGCTTGTAGCGGCTTGAGCAGGCTGTCGCGGTCGGCTTGTAGAATCAACATGTTTTATTCCTTTGAATTTTGAAATCCGGTTTTATCTGTTTTTCAGACGGCCTTTAGCCGATTGGGTTGGAGAGAGGCCGTCTGAAAGTCAATTTTGAATCATAATCAGCAGCTTTTCGTAATCCTGCGCCAGTTCGGGGTCGTCTTCGCGCAATTTGGCGACGGCTTTGACGCCGTGCATGACCGTGGTGTGGTCCCGCCCGCCGAACGCATCGCCGATGGAGGGCAGGCTGAGGTTGGTCAGCTCTTTGGTCAGGCTCATGGCGACTTGGCGCGGGCGGGCGATGTTGCGGGTGCGTTTTTTGCCAAGTATGTCGCTGATTTTAATCCGGTAGTATTTCGCCGTTGCATCGATGATGATGTCGGCGGTAATGACTTTGTGTTTGACGGCGATGATGTCCTGTAAAGCGTCGCGCGCCAAATCGATGTCAATCGGCTTATTCATGAAGCGGCTGCTGGCGCTGACGCGGTTGAACGCGCCTTCCAGCTCGCGCACGTTGGAACGGATAAGGTTGGCAATGAAAAAGGCGGCCTCGTCGGTCAGGCTGATACCGGAGGATTCGGCTTTTTTTTGTAAAATCGCCACGCGCATTTCCAGTTCGGGCGGTTCGAGCTCCAGCGTCAATCCCCATGAAAAACGCGATTTCAGCCGGTCGTCCATATCTTCGATTTTGGCGGGAAGGACGTCGCAGGTAAGGATAAGCTGTTTTTTTTCGTTATGGAAGTGGTTGTACAGATAGAAAAATTCTTCCATCGTACGGTCTTTGCCCTTGATGAACTGAATGTCGTCGATGATGAGCAGGTCGTATTGTTTGTATTGCTGTTTGAACACGTCGTAGCTGTTGGTACGTACGGCGCTCATAAAGCTGCGTATATAGTCGTCGGAGTGCATGTAACGCACTTTGGCGTCGGGGCGGTTTTTCAACAGCTCGTTGCCGATGGCCTGTACCAGATGGGTTTTGCCCAAGCCGGTGCTGCCGTAGAGGAAAAACGGGTTGTAGCTTTGGCCGGGATTTTCGGCGATGGATTGTGCGGCGGCGGCGGCGATGCGGTTGCCTTTGCCTTCCACCAGCGTTTCAAAAGTATAGTCGGAAGACAGGTTGGTCTGGCTGTAACGCGTTTCCGCCGCGCCGCGCTGTTCGTCGTGTTTGGTTTTGGCAGTCGGGTTGGCCGCCGCAGGTGCGGGTTCTGGCTCGGTACGGCGGTTGCCGTGCGGCAGGTTTTTCATGCGCTCGGCGAGGATGTCTGCGGCGGTTTTGTTCGAAGGTGCCGGTGTGGTGTGCGGATGGGCGGGGGCGTTTTCAGACGGCCTTTCTTCCAAAGATTTGCCGGATGCGTCTGAGGCCATAGGGTAGCTTCGGCCCGTACCCGTTTTGAACAAGAATGCGGCTTGTTGCGGCGCAAGTTCGGCGCGGACGGCTTCAATATCGGCGGCAAAGCGGTTTTGTAGCATGTTGCAGGCAAACTGGTTTTTACCGTACACCACCCATGTGCCGTTTTCTTCGCCCACGGTCAGCGGCGCAATCCAAGTTTGGAATTGTTGCGCAGGTAGGGAATCGTGGAGTTTGCGGAGGCACAGCGGCCAGAATTCTGCCAAAGTCATGAAAAGCCCGTCAGGAAAATCAAATCAGGCCGTCTGAAAAATAAAAAAGCAGCCACAACGTTCGTTATTTTTCAGACGGCCTGCAAGGAAATATGCATAATTAATGCAATTATACCGATTTTTATCCACAAGCGCATCAGAAATTTTATCCACAGAAGCGGCCACATTTTAACTCGCGGCAAATCGGAACGTTCGATAAAATCATCGCCAACGCGTTAATTCTGATTGACAAATCCGTCGGATTAGGGTGTAATCCGCAGTTTAATTCTACCGATTTTTTAGGAAAAGACATGAAACGCACTTATCAACCTTCGGTTACCAAACGCAAACGCACCCACGGCTTCTTGGTGCGCTCCAAAACCCGCGGCGGCCGCGCAGTGTTGGCTGCGCGTCGGGCCAAAGGCCGCAAACGCCTGGCCGTATAATTTTGGACAACCGCTTCGGCAGGCAGTACCGCTTATTAAAAACGGATGATTTTTCATCCGTTTTTGCGTTAAGAAACCGACGCAGCCGCGATTTGTTGCAGGTTTCGCAGTCGGGCGACAACGGCCTGAACCATCCGCGCCTCGGTCTCGTGGTCGGCAAGAAGGCCGCCAAACGAGCCAATGCGCGCAACTATATGAAACGCGTTATCCGCGACTGGTTCCGCCGCCATAAGGAAATTTTGCCGCCGCACGATTTCGTGGTGCGGGTGCATCGGCCTTTTACGCGTGAAAATGCCGCCGATGCCCGCGAACAGTTGGCGCAACTGATGAAGAAACGCTGATGGGGCTGACTGCAAAAATCATGCTCGGGCTGATTCGGTTTTACCAGTATGCCGTCAGCCCGCTGATTCCGCCGCGTTGCCGGTATACGCCGACTTGTTCGCAATATGCGCTGGAAGCGGTAAAGAAATACGGCGCGTTCAAAGGAGGTTGGCTTGCCGTCAAACGCATTGCCCGCTGCCATCCTTTCGGCGGCAGCGGACACGACCCCGTACCTTAAAGAACTTTTTAAGAGAATTGGGGCGGGAAGACGGGGAATGGTTTGTATGGAATTTAGTCGGGCGGAACGGAATATGCCCCACCGAACCGCGAAAATCCGTGTCGGGTTTGTATGTCCGTTGCCGTTGAAACAGCCGTTTTAAGGCCTATCTGCACCGCATTTGCTTTTTGCGTATTTTTCTTTTATTTCTCATCGGTTTCTATATAATGCCGTCTGAAGTAACCATCCCACCTTTTGATATTTACATCCTGTAAATTTGGAAAATTTTTATGGATTCTAAAAGACTTGTAACCTTTGCCGTTATCGCGTTTGCGATATTGTTCGGTTGGCAGAAGCTTTTCCCTGCACCGAAGCCGGCGCAGACGCAACATGCCGTGCAGCAACAGCAGGCGGTTGCCGCCAAGGCGGAAGCGGCACTGACTGCCGCCGTGCCGATTACCGTGACCACCGATACGGTCAAGGCCGTTATTGATGAGAAGAGCGGAGATTTGCGTCGGCTGACTTTGCTGAAGTACAAAGCGTCGGGTGATGCGAACAAGGATTTCGTCCTGTTTGACGACGGCAAAGACCACACTTATGTCGCGCAAGCCGAACTGTTGGATGCGCAGGGCAACAATGTCCTGAAAAACGTCGGTTTTACCGCGCCGCAAAAACAATATACGTTAAACGGCGATAAAACCGAAGTGCGCCTGAGTGCGGAGGCGGACGGTCTGAAAATCGACAAAGTCTATACTTTCACCAAAGGCAGCTATTTGATCAATGTACGGTTTGACGTAACTGACGCGGGCGGCAAGCCTGTCAACCTGACCGCCAACTACCGCGTGGTGCGCGACAGTAGCAAGCCCGAAGGGCAGGGCTATTTCACCCAGTCGTATGTCGGCCCCGTGGTTTATACGCCCGAAGGCCAGTTTGAAAAAGTAACCTTCTCCGATTTGGACGACGATTTCAAATCCGGCAAAAACAAAGCCGAATATGTGCACAAAACCAATAGCGGTTGGTTGGGCATGATTGAGCATCATTTTATGGCGACTTGGATTCTCCAGCCGAAAGACGGCCAGACCGTTTGTGTGGCGGGCGACTGCCAGATTGACATCAAACGCCGCGGCGACAACCTTTACAGCGCGGGAGTGAGCGTGCCGATGGCGGCCGTTGCCGCGGGCGGCAAAGCGTCGGTTTCGATGAATCTGTATGCCGGCCCGCAGACCACCAGCGTGTTGGCAGGTATTGCCGACAAGCTGCAACTGGCCAAAGATTACGGCAAGGTACACTGGTTTGCGTCGCCGCTGTTCTGGCTGTTGAACAAGCTGCATGAACTTATCGGCAACTGGGGCTGGTCGATTATCGCGCTGACTATCATCGTTAAGGCGGTGCTGTATCCGCTGACCAATGCGTCCTACCGCTCGATGGCCAAAATGCGTGCCGTGGCGCCGAAACTTCAGGCGATTAAAGAAAAATACGGCGACGACCGTATGGCGCAGCAACAGGCCATGATGCAGATGTATAAAGACGAGAAAATCAATCCGCTCGGCGGCTGTTTGCCGATGCTGTTGCAGATTCCCGTGTTCATCGGCCTTTACTGGGCGCTGTTTGCCTCGGTCGAGTTGCGTCAGGCGCCGTGGCTGGGCTGGATTACCGACTTGAGCCGTCCCGATCCGTTTTACATCCTGCCGCTGATTATGGCCGGTACGATGTTTGCCCAGACTTTTCTCAATCCGCCGCCGACCGATCCGATGCAGGCGAAGATGATGAAAATCATGCCGATGGTTTTTTCGGTGATGTTCTTCTTCTTCCCCGCCGGTTTGGTACTGTACTGGGTGGTCAACAATCTGCTGACCATCGCGCAGCAATGGTATATCAACAGGAATATTGAGAAGCAGCGCACTCAGGGCGAAGTGGTTTCTTAAGTTAAGGATAAAGGAGGCCGTCTGAAAACATTTTCAGACGGCCTTTTCGTATCGGGAGGGTGGTTTGTTTCGGTTCGGGCTTTGTCCGGCGTTTTTCTGTCGTGAGCGTGGTTTGGGATGCGATAACTGCCGGACGTTTAAGTTTCAGACGGCCTTCTGGCAGTAGGGAAAGGCAGGAATGTGTTTGCCGTCCGTTTGATTTTCTTCCATTCGGGTACACCAGATTTCAGGCGGATAGAGGCGGTCTGTAATTTGACGTTGCGGGTGCTTAGTGCTATTAATTCTTGTTTGGCAATATTTCGCAACAAATCTTTAAGGATGAGGCAATGAAAAAAGTAGGTAACAAAGTGGTGGTGGTCGGCACAGGCTCGGTGGGTATCAGCTATGCGTATTCGATGCTGAATCAGGCACTTTGTGATGATTTGGTCTTAATCGACCTTAACCGCAAACGCGCCGAAGGCGAGGCGCGCGACTTTCGGCACGGGATGCCTTATGCCGCGTCGCCGGCACGGATTTATGTCGGCGATTACGGCGACTGTTCCGATGCCGACATCGTGTGCATCTGCGCCGGACTGCCGCAACGCCCGGGCGAAACGCGGCTGGATTTGATCGACAACAACCTGCGCGTGTTCCATTCCATCGTTACGGCGGTTATGGCGTCGGGCTTCGATGGAATCTTTCTGGTGGCGACCAACCCTGTCGATGTGCTGTCGTATGCGACTTGGCGGTTCTCCGGCCTGCCGAAGGAGCGCGTCATCGGTTCGGGTACGATTATCGACTCCGCCCGCTTCCGCAGTTGTTTGGGCAACGAATTTAATGTTGCGCCTTGGAGCGTGGATGCGATGATGATAGGCGAACACGGCGACAGCGTGATCGCCGTATGGAGCACCGCCAATATTTCCGGCATGTCGGTGAAAAAGATTCTGGGGCAGGAAGAGGGCGGCAAGGCGCGGATGGAGAAAATCTATTCCAACGTGCGCAATGCCGCTTACGAAGTGATTGAGGCCAAAGGTTCGACCAGCCACGGTATCGGCATGGGCTTGAGCCGCATTTCCAATGCGATTCTGCACAATCAGGGCGTGGTGTTGCCGGTGTCGTCCCTGCTTGAGGGCGAGTTCGGACAAGAAAACGTGTATATCGGCGTGCCGACCGTGGTCAACCGCCAAGGTGCGGTGCGCATCATCAATCTGGATTTGTCCGACGACGAAGCGGAGCAGTTTGCCCGCTCCGCCGAATTGTTGAAAAGCTACCAGCGGAAAGTCGACGACTTTATGGCGGCACGGTAATCCCGCTCCTGGCCGTCTGAAAACCAAGCCCTGTTCCCCGCCGGAGCAGGGCTTAGTTACAGCGGCTGAGTCCAATATATCCCGCGTTCTGTTAAAATATCCGCATCCGATTATTAACCCGAACAAACACATCAAGAGAAATACCATGAATATCCCAGCCATTCGGACCGCCCTCGAGGCGGTGCAGATTCCCAATACCGGCCGCACGCTCGGCGGTGAAAAGGCCGTACAGGCGGTCGAAGAGCGTTCAGACGGCCTCTACATCACCCTGCAATTCGGCTTTCCCGTCAACCATATCGGCGCGGAATTGGCGAACAGGGTGCAGGAGGCCGTCATCGGCATCACAGGCGATGCGCACATCCACCTCAGCATCGACACCGTTATCGGCACGCACAAAGTGCAGCCCGGCGTTGCCACCATCAAAGGCGTGAAAAACATCATCGCCGTCGCATCCGGCAAGGGCGGCGTCGGCAAGTCCACCACCACCGCCAACCTCGCTACCGCCATGGCGCGTATGGGCGCGCGCGTGGGCGTGCTGGATGCCGACCTCTACGGCCCCAGCCAGCCGACCATGTTGGGCGTGCAAGACCGCAAACCCGACCAGCAGAACCAAAAACTGATACCCGTCGAAGCCGACAGCGGCATCCAAGTGATGTCCATCGGCTTTCTGGTCGACACCGACCAAGCCGTTGTCTGGCGCGGGCCGATGGTGAGCCAGGCCTTGCAGCAGTTGATGTTTCAAAGCGAGTGGGACGACGTGGACTACCTCTTCATCGACCTGCCGCCGGGCACGGGCGACATCCAGCTTACCCTGTCGCAGAAAATTCCGGTAACCGGTTCGGTGGTCGTTACCACGCCGCAGGACATCGCCCTGATTGACGCGCGCAAGGCGGTGGATATGTTCAACAAAGTCAACATCCCGATTCTCGGCGTACTGGAAAACATGTCGGTACACATCTGCTCCAACTGCGGCCACGCCGAAGCCATTTTCGGTTCGGAAGGCGGCAAAAATCTGGCAGGCCGTCTGAACGTGCCGCTGCTCGGACAGCTCCCGCTGAGCCTGCCCGTGCGCGAAGCGATGGACAGCGGTTCGGCCAAGCAGCTTTTGGAAGACAATCCCGCCATCGCCGAAATCTATACCGACGCGGCTTTCCAAATCGCCCTCGCCATCGCCGACAAAGGCAAGGATTTCAGCAGCCGCTTCCCGAAAATCGTCGTCGAATAAAGTGCTCGGGCAGCAAGCCTGCTTGCAATAATCGGGCTTTTTAACCGTCGAGGCCGTCTGAAAACTGTTTTCAGACGGCCTTTTGTTATATGCTTTGATTTAAAACAGTTCCGGATGAAACTGCCGTTGCCGAACACGGGCGGGTCGGATAGACTGGCAGGCGGGCAGATGTCGGGTTTCGCACTGCCGTTTTAAAAATATCGAGACACGGTATCGAAACCGTGCAGGCTGTCTGAAAAACAACATGAGCCATGCGGACACGGCCGTTACTGTTCCGAATCAACCGCTATCACCACATTTTCTTCAAGAGCAAACCGGTTTTTGAGTTGTCGATGAATAACAAACTTCCTGCGGCATATCCGGCCAAACGACCGGCCTGTTTCCGCTCGGATTCAAACCTTCGCAGGAAGCCTAATAAACCATAATTTCTTTTATTTATTTACAGCTAAAAAAGAAAGGAACTACCTCATGTCGGAAAATACGCAAAAACCTTCGCGGCAGGGTTTGCCCTCGCTGCCGAAAAGCACGATTTGGATGCTCAGTTTCGGCTTTCTCGGCGTTCAGACGGCCTTTACCCTGCAAAGCTCGCAGATGAGCCGCATCTTCCAGACGCTCGGCGCTGACCCGCACAGCCTCGGCTGGTTCTTTATCCTGCCGCCGTTGGCAGGGATGCTGGTGCAGCCGATTGTCGGTTATTACTCCGACCGCACATGGAAGCCGCGCTTGGGCGGCCGCCGTCTGCCGTATCTGCTTTACGGCACGCTGATTGCGGTCATCGTGATGATTCTGATGCCGAACTCGGGCAGCTTCGGTTTCGGCTATGCGTCGCTGGCGGCTTTGTCGTTCGGCGCGCTGATGATTGCGCTGTTGGACGTGTCGTCGAATATGGCGATGCAGCCGTTTAAGATGATGGTCGGCGACATGGTCAACGAAGAGCAGAAAAGCTACGCCTACGGGATTCAGAGCTTCTTGGCGAATACGGGCGCGGTTGTGGCGGCGGTCTTGCCGTTTGTGTTCGCGTATATCGGTTTGGCGAACACGGCCGAGAAAGGCGTCGTGCCGCAGACCGTGGTCGTGGCGTTTTATGTGGGCGCGGCGTTGCTGGTGATTACCAGCGCGTTCACGATTTTCAAAGTGAAGGAATACGATCCGGAAACCTACGCCCGCTACCACGGCATCGACGTGGCGGCGAATCAGGAAAAGGCCAACTGGTTCGAACTCTTGAAAACCGCACCCAAAGCGTTTTGGACGGTCACTCTGGTGCAGTTTTTCTGCTGGTTCGCCTTCCAGTATATGTGGACTTATTCCGCAGGCGCGATTGCGGAAAACGTCTGGCACACCACCGATGCGTCTTCCGTAGGCTATCAGGAAGCGGGCAACTGGTACGGTGTATTGGCGGCGGTGCAGTCGGTTGCGGCGGTGGCCTGTTCGTTTGTACTGGCGAAAGTCCCCAACCAATACCATAAGGCCGGTTATTTCAGCTGCCTGGCTTTGGGCGCGCTCGGCTTTTTCTCCGTTTTCTTCATCAGCAACCAATACGCGCTGGTGTTGTCGTACACCTTAATCGGCATCGCTTGGGCGGGCATCATCACTTATCCGCTGACGATTGTGACCAACGCCTTATCGGGCAAACACATGGGGACTTACTTGGGCTTGTTTAACGGCTCTATCTGTATGCCCCAAATCGTTGCTTCGCTGTTGAGCTTCATATTATTCCCGATGCTGGGCGGTTTGCAGGCCAATATGTTTCTGGCGGCGGGGGTTGTGCTGTTGTTGGGCGCGTTTTCCGTGTTCCTGATTAAAGAAACACACGGCGGGGTTTGAGCGATGAGCGATACCCCCGCTACCCGCGATTTCGGCCTGCTCGACGGGCGGGTCGTAACCGGCTATGTGCTGTCCAACCGGCGCGGTACGCGCGTCTGCGTGCTGGACTTGGGCGGGATTGTGCAGGAATTTTCCGTTTTGGCAGACGGCGTGCGCGAAAACCTCGTGGTGTCGTTCGACGATGCGGCTTCCTATGCGGACAATCCGTTTCAAATTAACAAGCAGATAGGGCGCGTGGCCGGACGCATCCGCGGCGCGGCGTTCGACATCAACGGCAGGACTTACCGTGTGGAGGCCAACGAAGGCAGGAACGCGCTGCACGGCGGTTCGCACGGGCTGGCCGTTACCCGTTTCGACGCGGTGGCGGCAGACGGCCGTTCGGTGGTGCTGCGCAGCCGCCTGCAACAGTCGGCCGACGGTTATCCCAACGATTTGGATTTGGATATTTCCTACCGCTTGGACGAGGACGACCGGCTTACCGTTACCTATCGCGCCACCGCGCTCGGCGACACGGTGTTCGATCCGACGCTGCACATTTACTGGCGGCTGGACGCGGGCCTGCACGATGCGGTTCTGCATATTCCGCAGGGCGGACATATTCCGGCCGATGCCGAAAAACTGCCCGTCTCAACGGTTTCAGACGGCCTCGAAGTATTTGATTTCAGCCGGCCCAAGCCGCTGGATGCCGCCGTTGCCGCCCTGCGCCGCGAAACGGGCCGGGCCGGTTTCGACGACGCTTACCGCGTGCCGCCCGATATAGATCGTCCCGCCGCCGTGTTGCAGGCCGGATGCCGCCGCATCAGCATATACAGCGACCGCAACGGCCTAGTCATCTTTACCGCCGCCCCGCAGGATTTCGCGCGGCACGATGCGGGCGTTTACGACGCGCTGGCGACCGAGGCGCAGACGCTGCCCGACAGCCTGCATTGGCCCGAGTTCGGCAATATCCGTCTGAACAAGGGTGATACTAGGGAGGCGACGATTGCTTACGGCATCGAATCCCTTTCTTAGGAGCCTCTTAACACCGGTTTCAGACGGCCTTTTTAAGATTTCACCATTCCCTCAAATCAATCCAAACAGGAGCTTTACGATGTACACAAGAATCATGGAAATCAGCCCTTGGACGCTGCGTTCGGCAAAACTGGAAAAAGAACACAAACGGCTGCAAGAGAGCCTGACCAGCTTGGGCAACGGCTATATGGGTATGCGCGGCAGCTTTGAGGAAACCTATTCCGCCGACAGCCACTTGGGCACCTACATCGCCGGCGTGTGGTTCCCCGATAAAACCCGCGTCGGCTGGTGGAAAAACGGCTACCCCAAATATTTCGGCAAAGCCATCAACGCGCTCAATTTCAGCAAAGTCAAAATCTTTGTCGACGGGCAGGAAGTCGACTTGGCGAAAAACGACGTTGCCGGCTTCTCCGTCGAACTCGATATGCAGTACGGCGTGTTGCGCCGCTCGTTCACCGTATTCGGCGTGCGTTTCGATGTATGCAAATTCCTGTCCGTCGCGCAAAAAGAACTGGCGGTCATCCGCTGGGAAGCTGTGTCCGTCGACGGCAAAACCCACCAAGTCCGCATCGATTCCATCATCGACGCCGACGTGAAAAACGAAGACTCCAACTACGAAGAAAAATTCTGGCAGGTATTGGACAAAGGCGTTTCAGACGACCGCTCCTACATTGCCACCCAAACCGTCGCCAATCCCTTCGGCGTGGAACAATTCATCGTCAACGCCGAGCAAACCTTCGCCGGCAGCTTCAAAGCCCTCGGCGGCAGCCAAACCGACTGGCAGGTCTCCAATTCTTTTGAAGCCGAAGTCGGCAGTACGCCCGAAACCTTTGAAAAACGCGTGATTGTCACCACCAGCCGCGATTATCAGGGCTTGGAAACAGTGAAAGCCGCAGGCCGCGCCTTGTCGGAAAAAATCGCAGGCGTTGCGTTTGAAACCTTGCTGGAGGCACACAAAGCAGGCTGGCTGCACCGTTGGGAAATCGCCGACGTAGTCATCGAAGGCAGCGACGAAGCGCAGCAGGGCATCCGCTTCAACCTGTTCCAACTGTTCTCCACCTACTACGGCGAAGACGCGCGCCTGAACATCGGCCCCAAAGGCTTTACCGGCGAAAAATACGGCGGCGCGACCTATTGGGACACCGAAGCCTACGCCGTGCCGCTTTACCTCGCACTGGCGGAACCCGAAGTTACCCGCAACCTGCTGCAATACCGCCGCAACCAACTGCCGCAGGCGCAACACAACGCGCGCGAACAGGGCTTGGCGGGCGCACTCTATCCGATGGTGACGTTTACGGGCATCGAGTGCCACAACGAATGGGAAATCACCTTCGAGGAAATCCACCGCAACGGTGCGATTCCTTACGCCATCTACAACTACACCAACTACACCGGCGACGAAAGCTATCTTGCCAAAGAAGGCTTGGAAGTCTTGGTCGAAGTGTCCCGCTTCTGGGCGGACCGCGTCCACTTCTCCAAACGCAACGGCAAATACATGATTCACGGCGTAACCGGCCCGAACGAATACGAAAACAACATCAACAACAACTGGTACACCAACACCCTTGCCGCATGGGTATTGGACTACACCCGCGAAGCCTTGGCGAAATACCCGCGCCCCGATTTGAACGTGAGCGCCGCCGAGTTGGAAAAATGGGCGGACATCAGCGCCAATATGTACCGTCCGCATGATGAAGAACTCGGCGTATTCGTGCAGCACGACGGCTTCCTCGATAAAGACATCCGCCCAGTGTCCGCGCTTTCGCCCAACGATTTGCCGCTCAACCAGAAATGGTCGTGGGACAAAATCCTGCGTTCGCCCTTCATCAAACAGGCGGACGTCTTGCAAGGCATCTACTTCTTCGGCGACCGTTTCAACATGGACGAAAAACGCCGCAACTTCGACTTCTACGAACCGATGACCGTGCACGAAAGCTCGCTGTCGCCTTGTATCCACGCCATCCTTGCCGCCGAACTGGGCAAAGAAGAAAAAGCCGTGAAAATGTACCAGCGCACCGCCCGCTTGGACTTGGACAACTACAACAACGACACCGAAGACGGCCTGCACATCACCTCCATGACCGGCTCGTGGCTTGCCATCGTCCAAGGTTTCGCCCAAATGAAAACCTGGGGCGGCAAACTCAGCTTCGCACCGTTCCTGCCGAGTGCGTGGACAGGCTATGCCTTCCACATCAACTACCGCGGCCGTCTGATTAAAGTCGCCGTCGGTAAAGAAAACGTGGTCTTCACCCTGCTCAAAGGCGAACCGCTCGATTTGCAGGTGTACGGCAAAGACATCACGCTCAGCGGCAGCTACACCGTTGCGTTAAACAAATAAGGAGGATGCAAAATGACTTTCACCGCAGTGCTCTTTGACCTCGACGGCGTCATCACCGACACCGCCGAATATCACTACCGCGCATGGAAAAAGCTCGCCGAAGGGCTGGACATCAGCATCGACCGCAAGTTTAACGAGCAGCTCAAAGGCGTGTCGCGCGACGATTCGCTCAAACGCATCCTCGCGCACGGCGGCAAAACCGTCGGCGAAGCCGAGTTCGCCGAACTGACCCGCCGCAAAAACGACAACTACTTGGAGATGATTCAGGCAGTCAAACCCGAAGACGTGTACCCCGGCATTTTGCCGCTGCTGGAAGCATTGAAAGCAAACGGCAAAAAAATCGCCCTCGCGTCCGCCAGTAAAAACGGCCCGTTCCTGCTCGAACGCATGGGGCTGACCCACTTCTTCGACGCCGTCGCCGACCCAGCCGCCGTCGCGCATTCCAAACCCGCCCCCGACATCTTCCTCGCCGCCGCCGAGGGCGTGGGCGCGGACATCCGCCGCTGCATCGGCATTGAAGACGCAGCAGCAGGAGTAGCCGCCATCAAAGCCGCCGGCGCCTTGCCCATCGGCGTGGGCAAAGCCGAAGACTTGGGCAGCGACATTGCGCTGGTGTCCGGCACCGCCGAGCTGACCTACGCCTACCTGCAAAGCGTGTGGGCACAGTCGGGCAGGTAAAGCCGCGAGGGCACAAAAAGGCCGTCTGAAAACAGGAGGTATCGTTTTCAGACGGTCTTTTTAATTTTTGGTCGTGTTTGGATGTCGTGTTGATATTTAACTTTTCGTCACTTCCGTCTATGGATAATTCACTTACTTTTTGATGCATTACCTACTGTCAACCGTCATTCCCCCGCAGGCGGGAATCCAGACCCATATGCACAGAAACTTATCGGGTAAAGAGGTTTCCTCAATTCTACGTTTTGGATTCCCGCCTGCGCGGGAACGGCGGGGCTTAATAATCAGTCATGGCCGACAAGCAATCCCTGAGTTTTCAGACGGCCTCTCATCCCTGTTTCCCGAACTCTTCCCGCACAATGTCCAGCCAAGCCCTGAGCGCGGGGGTAGGGCGCTGGTGTTTTTTCCACGCCATCGTCAGTTGCCAGCGGATTTCGGGTTCGGTCAGCGGGACGGCGGCGAAGGTGTCGGGGTTGATTTTGCGGGCGTAGTATTCGGGCAGAAGGGCGATACCCATATGGTGCGCCACCATGTCGGCGAGCAGGTCCCATTGTCCGGTGCGGCAGACGACGTTGGGGGTGAAGCCTTGGCTGCGGCAGGCGGTTTGGATGGTTTCGTTGAGGGAAAACCCTGAGCCGAACAGGATAAACGGTTCGTGTTGCAGGCTTTTGAGGCTGAGGGTGGCATGACGGGCTTGGGCGCGCGGCATAAGGACGACGAGCGGGTAGTCGCACAGGGGGATGCTGTCGAAGTCTTCGTGGACGGGGGCGAGCAGTTGTCCGGCGTCGAGTTCGTTGTTGCGCAAGGATTGTTCGATGGCGAGCGAACCTTGTTCGAGGAAGGTCAATTCGATGCCGGGCCATTGGCGGCGGAAGCGGAACAGGGCGTTGCTGAGCAGGTCGCTGCCGAGCAGTGCCAAACCCAGCCGCAACGTGCCGCTTTTGATGTGGCGGTAGCCGTCGATGCGGGCGAGCAGCAAGTCGCGTTCGTGCAGGAGGTTCAGCGCGTGGCGGTACACTTCTTCGCCGATGGGTGTGGTGGCGACTTGGCGTTTTTTGCGGCCGTTTTCTTTAACCAACAATGGTACGCCCAGTTCTTCTTCCAATGCCTGTATGGTTTTGCTGACGGTGGGCTGGGTCAGGTTGAGCGCGGATGCGGCGGCGGAGAAACTTTGCAGGCGCACGAGTTCGGCGAAACAGTACAGGCTTTTGAAGTCCATTATTCCTCTTGGGCATGATTTTGACGGGGATAATTCATATTATGCGTAAAGGAAACCCCTATAATCAAGCCTTTTGCGGATGCAGGCATTGCACCCGACGTTACCTCAAACAACTATATCGATTACTACTAAACATCATGGATTCTTTCAGCAGAATTTTTCAGACGGCCTTGCAACTGGCCATTGTCGGCTTGGTATGGGCCGTATCGGAAGCCGTAGTGCGTTTTACCCACCTTCCCGTATCTTCGGGCGTATTGGGCCTGTTTTTAATGTTGGCCCTGTTGGGCAGCGGCGTGATTAAAGTCGGCATGGTCGAGCGCGGTGCCAAATGGGTGTTGGGCGAACTGGTGTTCTTCTTCATCCCGATTATGGTATCCGTGTTGCAGTACCGCGATTTGCTGATGTCGGAAGGCTGGCAGCTCGTGCTGACCATCGCCGTCGGTACCGCACTGGTGATGATCAGCACGGCGCTGACGCTGAATTTCTGCTACCGCTGGAAACGCCGCCTGCATAAAAAACTGCACGCCTGATAAGGAATAAAAATGGATTACGTTGCACTTGCCTGCTTCGTCTGGACCTGCTTCGCCTATTTCGTGGCGAAAAAAATCTACCGTAAAAAACCGCTGATGATTTTCTCGCCCGTCGTTACCGTCTCGGTCAGCACCATCGTCCTGATGCTGCTTTTAGGCATTTCCTACGATACTTACCACAAATACACGCAAGGCATCGTTTTCCTGCTCACGCCAGTAACGGTCGCCTTCGCCATCCCGATTTATGAAAACCGCGAAGTCATCCGCCGCCAGCTTCCCATCCTGTCGATAGCGATTATGGTCGGCATGTTCGTCGGCGTCGTCAGCGCGTTTCTGATGGGCAATATGTTCCACTTCGACAGCGAAGTGACCAACAGCCTGATGGCGCGCTCGATTTCCACACCGTTTGCCGTCGTATTGGCGGGCGAAATCCACGGCTCGGCCGCGCTGGTGTCGCTGTTCACCATCATCACCGGCTTCGTCGGCATGATATTCGGCGACTTGTTTTTAGCGTTTACCCGCATCCGTTTCCATACCGCCAACGGCGTCGCCTTCGGAAACGCCGCCCACGGCTTCGGCACTTCCCGCGCCGGACAACGCCACGAAACCGAAGGCGTGATGGCAAGCCTGACCATGATATTGGCAGGGCTGTTTATGGTACTGTTCGGTCCGAGCATGGTTCATTTGGTGGTTTGGATGATGGGTTGAGTGTCCTTTCAAAGAGGAATTTCAGACGGCCTTTCACGCTTGGAAGCCCATCATAGGGCGGGCATTCTTGCCCGCCTTTTAAATTTGCGCGGTTTATTGAGTTCGGGCGGATTTCGGCCCGGCCTAGGGGTTTCTGGTAACCTGCTCTCTTGCCCGTCCGGCGGCGGAGTCAGCGGCATTTATATTGCTGAAATCCTACCGTCCTGACCTTCCCTGCCGGACGGGTGAAGGACAAAATTGCCCTTGTTTGGGCTTCGTTGTCCAGCGAATAGGGGAGACAGAGGCCGTCTGAAAACCTGAAATCAGCCAGAGTAGGTCGGACAGCCATGTCCGACCTACCTCTACTCAGAAAAATAGAAAATACCCGTCCGCGCAGGAATGCCAACAGATGTAACAAGGCCGTCTGAAAACGTTTAGGGATTTTTAGACGGCCTTGGATGTGTTTTGTATTTCAACCGCCGCGTGCGTGCCTTAAGGTATGCACGCGGTTTCAGTAGGTCGGATTCTCGAATCCGACAAAAGCCTGCAACTTACCCTTACCCCTGCTGCGGGATGATATGCACATCGCGCTGCGGGAAGGGGATATTGATATTTGCAGCGCGCAGGTTTTCCACTACCTGCTCGTTCAGCCCGAAGCGGAACGCGCCCAAATCGGCTTCGTTCGTCCACGCCCAAAGTGTGATTTCGATGGCGCTGTCGCCCAGGTTGGTAATATATGTTACTGCCTCTTTGCCTGAGGTCTGCACACACAAGGGATGCTCGGTGGCGGCTTTCAAGACGGCGGCTTTAGCGGCTTTCAGATCGCAACCGTAATCGACGCCGACCACCACCTGCACGCGGCACAACGGCATGGAAGAACGATTCACGATACAGTTGCTCATGACAACGCTGTTGGGCAGGATAACTTCTTCATTGTCGGGCGTACTCAGTGCGGTCTGCACCATTTTAATCTCGCTCACGGTGCCTTCGAAGCCGTTTACTTTGATGAAATCACCAACCTTAAACGGACGAAACAGGATAATCAGCGCACCGGCGGCAAAGTTCGACAGTTGGTCTTTCAGCGACAAAGCCACCGCCAAACCCGCGCCGCCGATTAAGGCGGTAACCGACGTGGTCGGGATGCCCAGCTTGCCCAGCGCGGCAATGATAATCAGGATTAACAGACCGATATTAGCTACATTGCCCAGAAAGCTCACCAGCGTTCTGTCCACTTTGGCACGGGTCAGCGCAGCTTTCATCAAAATAACGAGGCGGGAAGCTATCCATTTACCGATAAGGAAAATCGCCAGCGCGGCAACGAGGTTGGTGCCGAATGCCATACCGGTTTCAGCGAGGCGTTCCCAGCCTGAGAATGAGGAGAAGTTTTCAAGATCGAAATTCATGATTTTTGAGGATGATAGTTGAGGATAATATTTTTAAATGTATTTATTAAAATTAAGGGGGTAACAGCAATTCCGTTGCAAACCTTATTGCCCATATTCCGTTACCGTAATCTTTCCGCTGTCGTATTCCGCAAGAAATACCGTGCCAACATCCGTTATTCCCTGAGTTTTCAATTCGGCCAGTAGCCAATCTTCATCTTTATCAATCATTTCCAGTGTGGCCGGCTGAATGCTGCCGTCGGTAATCAACGGATATTTCGGATTTTCCTCACCAAAAGATGTGATGATGAGCTGCCCGTCCTGTTCGAGAATGGCCTGTTTGACATCTTTCACCGCATAAATGCCCTGCATACGCAGCTTAAAGGACAAATCATTCGCTGAGATACCTACTTTACGCACCGCGTCCACATCGATTTTGCCGTGTGAAATCAACATCACAGGTCGCCCGTCCACTAATCTCTTAACCAAATTGTTATGTTTTTTCAGCCAGCGCAGCGATAAAACCGCCGCAAACCAAATAGCCAAAATCAGCATAAATACGGGAATAGAAATATCGGTGTTGTAGATGACCCCACCGACAATACCGCCAAGTACATAGTTCTGCACTTGGTCGCTGGCCGAAGCAGGCGCAAGATTGCCCTTTCCGGTGAGATTAATAACCAGCACGAGTGCCAATAGGCCCAAGATAAGTTTGATTGCAACGATTATGTAAAACATCAGCGTATACCTCTGGAAAAATGGCGTAGTTTTATTCTTAGCGGGCGCAGTTTAGGTTGAATCTGTACTTGCGCCCCATTGAAATACCGACAGAATTATACCTAAAAATATTAATGCGCCTTTTCCCAATTCGTTCCCACACCAACCTCAGCCACCAGCGGCACTTTCAACATCCCTTCATTCACTTTCGCCATAATCTGCGGCAGTTTTTCTTTCACCAAATCCAGTTTGGCTTCGGGGACTTCCAGCATCAGTTTGGTAGGTCGGATTCTCGAATCTGACGGCTTTGAGATGGCAGCTATAAATGGAATGGGTGGCAATATCAGCAAACTTTGTTGGATGCTACGATTCATTCATTAATTTATAAAAATATATTTACACACAGGTTATCAACAGTTTTGCTCAAGAGATTTTTGAAAAACTTCCCAATTCCTAGGAAAAAAAATATTTTTATTTTATAATTTGAAAAAATCAAGGAGTTTTTATCATGAAAAGTCAAGATATTCTGTTACTATTAAAAATATTCAGTCTTTCCTACTACGAGAAAATTGACCTTGCCAATAAGAAAATGGCGAAGCCAGAATTTTTTACTGACCAGCAGAAGAAGCAATATTATTTAAATATTATTTATAAAAATAAAGAATTAAAATATAACAAATATTACTTGAATAAATATTATGGAGAGATTGAAAATTTATATTCAAAAATAGATTTTGATAGTCTTTTTGATGAGAATAAATATTCGCTTTTGTCATTGGAGAAAAGTACAGGTATTAGCAAATCTCAAATCAGTCTTTCATTAAAAAGATGTATTGATTTAAAATTGCTACTGATTCGAGATAAAATACCCTATGTAAATACACAGGAACTCCTGAATGTTGTAATTCCTGCATTGAGATTTTTTTTCCCTATAAAAAAAATAGGTAATGTTAGAGGAATACCTATTTCATATTCATCACCTTTTTTGTATGAGAACATCGTATCAGGCAGAAAACTTCCGATGGTGTGGGAAGATGCTAATGGTACAGTAGTAGGGGATGCTATTGAACCACTATATAAGACAGTCCCATATGCTGCGGTAAAAGACCCCCTGCTATATGAATTATTAGTGCTGGTAGATTCAATTAGGCTCAATGCACCTAGGGAAAAGCAAGTAGCATTTGAGCAATTAAAAGATATTTTTATGGGAAAATGATGAATACGGCAAGTAAATTGCATTTTGATATGCTGAAAAAAGTAGTATCGAAGTTAACACCTTCATTAAGAGAAAAAATTGTTTTTGTAGGAGGCTGTACAACTTGTTTATTTGTAGATGATGTAAGTCAAGAAGATATTCGCAGTACAGAAGACGTAGACTTGATTATTTCTGTATTAACACATTGTGAATACAGACACTTTCAAGAAGAATTAAAAAGTTGCGGATTTAAAGAGCTTGGCTTAGAAGATGAGGAAGGACCAATATGCAGAATGAAATTAGAGAATATTTTAATAGATCTAATGCCAACAAACGCTATTTTAGGTTTTGAAAATAAATGGTATCCAATAGCTTTTGAAACAGCTGAAAATTATCAATTAGATGACTTTATAATTAAATTGATTCACCCAATTTATTTTTTAGCAACTAAATTTGAAGCTTACAACAATCGAGGTAATGGAGACATTCTTGAAAGTAAAGATATTGAGGATATTTTGATTGTAATAAATGGACGACCCCAAATTTATGAAGAACTTTTTGAGTTTAAATCTAAATTTAAAGATAATAAGGTTATAGAATTTATTCAAGAGCAATTTAAGATATTAAAGAATGAAGCTTTCTTTTTATATAAACTAGACGAATACCCACGTGTAGAAGATAAGATTATCAATATATTGGAATTATAATGAAAGTGATTTGGAGAAGTTGTCAGGGGAAAGATAGGAAATATAATAGCGATTATGGTGTTTTTTGCAATTATTCCAATTACTATGTTTTTATAATTGGAGATGCAAAAGAAGAAATTGAATCCCAAAATTTTATTAAATATATTTTGGAGTTCATTGCAAAAAAAATAAATTCAGAAAATCGAAATATTTTAGGCATATTAAAACATGCTAAGGAGTCATACGTTAAAGCAGTAGGAATACCAAACAAATTGCCAAATCAAATGGCATCTCTACATATATTGATAGTTGATAAGGGAAATTTCCAAACACAAAGTTTTAATCTTGGTGATTGTAGATTTGGTTGTAAAACAAATAACGAATGGAAATGGTTGACGGAACCGCATGTTATATCTGGATTGGAACACTATGTTACCCAATCATTTCGTACAAAGAAGTCAATTGGAGAAATTTGTAAACAAGAATTTATTTTAGACAAAAAGGAAAGTTATTGTTTGGGAAGCGATGGATATTGGAAAGAAAATATGAATCAGTCTGATGATCATAGTCAATTATTAATATTAGAACTAGATGTTGAGACACTAGAGACTAGTGATACAACAATAAATTTTAGTATATTTTAAATTATATTTTGAATGAAATGCCGTCTGAAAAATTTTCAGGCGGCATTTCATTCATATAATTATCAATGTGCCTCTTCCCAATTCATCCCCACACCAACCTCTGCCACCAGCGGTACTTCCAACATCCCTTCGTCCACTTTCGCCATAATCTGCGGCAGTTTTTCTTTGACCAAATCCAGTTCGGTCTTGGGCACTTCCAACACCAGTTCGTCATGCACCTGCATAATCAGCTTGCTCTTCAGGTCGTCTGAAACCAGCCAGCGGGATACGTCTATCATGGCGCGTTTGATGAGGTCGGAGGCGGTGCCCTGCATGGGGGCGTTGATGGCGGCGCGTTCTGCTCCGGCGCGGGCGTTGGCGTTTTTGTTATGGATGTCGGGCAGGTAGAGGCGGCGGCCGAACAGGGTTTCGACGAAGCCTTGGGCGGCGGCTTGTTCTTTGGTGCGCTGCATGTATTCGGCGACGCCGGGGTAGCGGGCGAAGTAGCGGTCGATGAAGGTTTTGGCGGACAGGTTGTCTATGCCCAGCGATTTGGCGAGGCCGTATTGTCCCATGCCGTAAATGAGGCCGAAGTTGATGGTTTTCGCGTAGCGGCGTTGTTCGGGCGAGACGTTTTCGGGGGCGATGCCGAATACTTCGGCGGCGGTGCGGCGGTGTACGTCTTCGCCGTTTTGGAACGCGGCGATGAGGGTTTTGTCGCCGGAGAGGTGTGCCATGATGCGCAGCTCGATTTGGGAATAGTCGGCGGAAACGATGACGCTGCCTTGCGGTGCGGTGAAGGCGCGGCGTACGCGGCGGCCTTCGGCGGTGCGGATGGGGATGTTTTGCAGGTTGGGGTTGTTGCTGGCGAGGCGGCCGGTAATGGCGACGGCTTGGGCGTAGGTGGTGTGCACGCGGCCGTCTTTGGGGGAAATCATTTCGGGCAGTTTGTCGGTGTAGGTAGATTTGAGTTTCGCCAGGCTGCGGTTTTGCAGGATGATTTTTGGCAGGGGGTAGTCGGGCGCGAGCTGTTCGAGCACGGCTTCGTTGGTGGAAATGCCGCCTTTGGCGGTTTTTTTCAGGCCTTTGGTGGGGATGCCCATTTTGTCGAACAGGATTTCTTGCAGCTGTTTGGGCGAGTTGAGGTTGAACGGCTGGCCTGCGGCGGCGTAGGCTTCTTGTTCGAGCTTCATCAGCTCGGCACCGAGTTCTGCGCTTTGGCGGGCGAGTTCGGCGCGGTCGATTTGCACGCCGTTGCGTTCCATTTCAAACAATACCTGCGCGACGGGAAGCTCCATTTTTTCATACATTTCAAGCTGTTTGGCGTCCATTTGCGCGCGCAGGTGCGCGTCGAGGCGCAGGGCGAAATCGGCGTCTTGGGCGGCGTATTCGGTCGCCTGCTCGATAGCGACGTCGGCAAAACCGATTTGCTTCGCGCCTTTGCCGCACAGCGATTCGTAGGTAATGGTTTCCAAGCCGAGCCAGCGTTCGGACAATTCGTCCAAGCCGTGTCCGAGATGGCTCTCGATGATGTAGGAAGCGAGCATGGCGTCGCCGGCAATGCCGTTCAGGGCGATGCCGTAGTTGGCGAAAACGTGTTGGTCGTATTTGAGGTTTTGCCCGATTTTTTTCAGGGCGGGGTTTTCCAAATGCGGTTTCAGACGACCTAATACGTCCTGCAAATCAAGCTGTTCGGGCGCGGCGGTCAGGCTGTGTCCTACGGGGATGTAAACCGCCTCGCCAGCTTGGAACGCGATGCTGATGCCGACCAGCGAGGCGTTCATCGCGTCTAGGGAGGTGGTTTCCGTATCGATGCCGATTTTATCTGCCTGAGACAGTTTGTCCAACAAGGCGGCAAACTGCGCTTCGGTGGTAACGGCTTGATAATCCAGCTTTTCGGGCGCGGGGGCATGTTCTATGATTTTTTCAGACGACGTTTCCATGTCCAACGCAGCCTGTTCGCCTATCGTATCGCTGCCGAACAAATCGCCGTCTGCCGCTTCGTGCATACGGCTTTCCGCTTCTTTCAGCCAAGTGCGGAAGCCCCAGCGTTTGAAATCGACCGCAAGCTGCGACCATTTCGGCGAAGTGCGGCGCAGGCTTTCGAGGCCGTCTGAAAGCTCTGTGTGCAAGTCCACATCGGTTTTAATCGTCACCAAATCATACGACAGCGGCAGTTGGGATAGCGCGGCTTGCAAGTTTTCGCCGACCTTACCCTTGATTTCCGCAGCGTGTTCTATTACGCCTGCCAGCGAACCGTAGGCTTCCAGCCACTTCACCGCCGTTTTCGGGCCGCACTTCTCCACGCCCGGCACATTGTCCACCTTGTCGCCCATCAGCGCGAGATAATCGCGGATTTGGTCGGGGCGCACGCCGAATTTCTCCTTCACGCCTTCAATGTCCAGCGTTTCGCCGCTCATCGTGTTCACCAGCGTAACGCGCTCATTCACCAGCTGCGCCATGTCCTTATCGCCGGTGGACACCACCACGTTCCAACCCGCTTCGCCGGCCATCGCCGCCAGCGTACCGATAACGTCGTCCGCTTCCACTTGCGGAATCACCAGCACCGGCCAGCCCATCAGCCGCACCAAATCCGGCAAAGCTTCCGCCTGCGGGCGCAAATCGTCCGGCATCGGCGGGCGCGTCGCCTTGTAGTCGGGGAACATCTCGTGGCGGAAATTCTTGCCCTTCGCATCAAACGCCACCGCGCAATAATCGTGCACATAATCCGCCCGCAGCCGGCGCAACATGTTCAACACGCCATAAAGCGCACCCGTCGGCGCACCGTCAGGCGCGGACAACTGCGCCATCGCGTGATAAGCACGGTAGAGATAAGAAGAGCCGTCAACGAGGAGGAGAGTGGGTCTGGACATGGTGAACCTGCTTGAAATAAGTGAAAAATAGATGGATGGATTATAAAGGAAAAGGCAAGGGGCAGTTCTTTCAAGGGATTTTGTCTTGTGAAAAGAAAATGAATGCTTATTATGGATATAAGCTTGAATTCATCTGAAAATGATGGTTGCTTCCATTTTCTTAGAAACGTCTTTCTCTTTCAAATGAAGTATTAAAGAGCAGGAACAGATCTATCTACGAAGATTTTAGAATGAGGAAGAAGAAAAGTTTTACGGCTGTCTGAAATAAGACTCAGGCGGCTTTTTACTTTATGAAAAGCCGGTTTGCTTACTCCGCTTTTTCCAACAGTGCGAAACCTTCCACCTTGTTTCTCGGCCGTGCACCCTGCCAGATTTGCGTCCAGCCTTGCGGGGAGGCGGTGTTTTTCGGCTGCTGCACCAGGCGGTAGCGGCAGGCGGTGTCATCGACATTCAGTTTCAGGCTGCCGTATTGTGTCCAGGCGATGCGGGCGCGGTGGTCGGCGGCGGCGACGCTGATACATTCGAGGCCGTCTGAAAACCGCTGTTTCAGTTCGGGAGCAAGGGCGGCTTCCATTTGGTGAACAACGGGCGCGTGGCTTTTGGCGGCATCCAGCCAAGGCAGGAACAGCGTCATCAGCAACGCCCACGCCAAGGTAACGCCCGCCGCCCAGTTGGTAACGGCTTGGCGGCCGCGGATGTTTTTACGGGTAATCGCCCACAGCCACAGCGGGGTGAACAACAACGCCACCGCCATCGGAGCGGGGTCGATGTCGGGAACATAATACGGGCTGAAATAGGCGGCGCGTTCGGCGAGCTTGGCGGGCCAGCCGTAATTCATGGCGAAGAAACCTATCCATAGGAACACGGCTAAGAAGCCGAAGGTCATGATGCCGAACCAGTTGATAAACGCCGCCGCGCCGCGCCTCAGCCCGTCGAGCTGCGCCGCGCCGAGCAGCGCCATCGGCGGCAGCAGCCACACGAGGTGGTCTTGGTAGGTTTCGGGATTGGCGGCGAGCAGGACGGCGGCGGCGCCAATCCATGCCGTACCCAATACGCTCCAGCGTTGCGCGCCAATGCGTATGCGGGTGTAGGTCCAAGCCATCAGTGGCCAGGCGGGGAAGGCGAACCAAATCAGGTTTTTCAAATAGTAGGGCAGGTTGAAGGCCATCTGAAAATCCGCCAGACCGCCGAATGCGCCGAGTGAACGGGTATTCAGCCACAAATCGAATGCGGCGGGTTGCAGGCGGTGCAGCAAAAAGGGGTAAACCACCATCAGCGGCAGGCCGACGGCGAATGCGCCGACCAGTGTCAGGGCATAGCGTTTGAAGCGCCATTGCGGATGCAGCGGCAGTAATAGCGCCGTCAGCACCAGCACGGCGGTCAGCAGGAAGCCTGCCGACAGCGACAGCAGCGCCCAGCCGCCGCCCAGCAGCAACGCACCGGTAATCACTTTTTTATGTGCCAGTGAAAAGCCGCACAGAATCATGGACAGCGCGGCAAAGGTAACCGACAGGCCGCTGAGAAAGTGCGCCATCGAGAGCAGGCCGACGCAACCGGCTAGAATCAGCACCACGCTGCGGCCGTGATGCCTGCCCAGAAGATTGAA
Organism: Neisseria oralis; assembly: GCF_045062685.1. Lineage (NCBI taxonomy): Bacteria > Pseudomonadati > Pseudomonadota > Betaproteobacteria > Neisseriales > Neisseriaceae > Neisseria > Neisseria oralis. The sequence goes on along the minus strand of NZ_JBJGEB010000001.1, from coordinate 342,978 downwards.
TCCGGCGAAACCGCAGCAGGCAAGACCGGCAGCGGTAAAAAACACGCTGGCGAAACGTGCGGCGGAATAGGCGTCGGCGGCCCAGGGCGAAAGCAGGTTTTGAAACGCGGCGGCCGTCCAGAGATAGACCGGCGGAATTTTAAAGTCCGCCTGTCCCAACACGTCGGCAATCAGCGGCGATGCGCCGTGCCGCAAGGCTTCGAGTGCGGTAAACACGACCGGTTCGGCGGGATTCCACAAGTCGTGCGAAAACACGCCCGGCCACAGCCATGCGAACACCATCAGAAGCAGCAGCCAGGGCTTTTCGTAAGTCTTGGCGGGTTTGCGGGAATCCGGCGGAGTGTAAGTAAGCATAGTAAAACGTAATCTGCGTGTGAGTATGGACGACGGAAGTTTATCAAATTATAAACGCAAGCTGCTTTAAATTCTGTAAGAAGCGGTGGCCTGCCGATGCAGGCCGTCTGAAAAACGGGCAATAAAAAAGACTGCCTGAGCAGTCTTTTTTGGCAGCCGGTTAACCGCGTTTGAACAGGTTGCCGAATTTGTTGTTGAATTTGTCCACGCGACCGGTGGTGTCGACGATTTTCTGGGTGCCGGTGTAGAACGGGTGGCACAAAGAACAAACCTCGATGGTGAAGTTTTCTTTTTCCATAGCCGATTTGGTGGTGAATTTGTTACCGCAGGAGCAGGTAACGCTGATTTCGTGGTAATTAGGGTGAATACCTTGTTTCATGATGTTTCCTTTCGATTAGCGGGTATAGGGGTTTTGCCTATACTTCAAGACAAGCTGCGTATTATCGTTATTTTCTTTCGGTGTGTCAAACAGATAAGCAGCGGATGTGGGAAATACCGCAACGGCGGCAGGGCGGCCTGCCGGTTTCGTTTCGGTTGTCAGCCGCGCCGCCAAGTTGTACCGCCTGCGTTGTCTTCCAGGATGATTTTGTGTTCGTTCAGAAGGTCGCGGATGCGGTCGGACTCTGCCCAGTTTTTATCTGCGCGTGCCTGTTTGCGTCGGGCGATTAAGTCTTCGATTTCTTCGCTGGAGAGACCGTCTGAAACCGCCCCGCCTTGCAAGAACTCGGTTGGGTCGCGTTGCAGCAAGCCGATAATGCCACCCAAGGCTTTCAGGCAGCCGGCGAGGTGTGCGTCGTTGGTTTTGTTCACTTCGCCTGCCAGTTCGAATAACACGGCAACGGCTTCGACCGTACCGAAATCGTCATTCATAGCGGCGTAGAAGCGGCGGGTGTAGTCATTGGCGTTTTCGGACAATTCGAACGCGGCGGCAGGGGTGTTTTTCAGCGTGGTGTACAGGCGTGTCAGCGCGCCTTTTGCGTCATCCAGATGCGCGTCGGAGTAGTTTAGCGGGCTGCGGTAGTGGGCACGCAGGATAAAGAAACGCACGACTTCGGGGTCATATTGCTTCAACACTTCGCGGATGGTGAAGAAGTTGCCCAACGATTTGGACATTTTTTCGCCGTCCACACGGATAAAGCCGTTGTGCAGCCAGTATTTGACGTGGCTGGCAATACTTTGCCCGTGGTGGGTTTGAGCGTGGTCGTGGCCGCAGGTATGGCCTGTCGCGCCGACACTTTGAGCAATTTCGTTTTCATGGTGCGGGAATTGCAAGTCCGCGCCGCCACCATGAATGTCGAAAGTATCGCCAAACAGGTTTTCACTCATGGCAGAGCATTCGATATGCCAGCCCGGACGACCATTACCCCACGGGCTTTCCCATGCCGGCTCGCCTGCTTTGGCCGCTTTCCACAACACAAAATCAAGCGGATCGCGTTTGAAACCATCCACTTCCACACGCTCGCCTGCGCGCAGGTCGTCCAACGATTTGCCCGACAATTGTCCGTAAGCGGCAAACTCGCGCACGGCGTAATAAACGTCGCCGTTGGCGGCAGGATATGCCTTGCCGTTTTGAATCAGGGTCTCAATCATGGCAATCATTTGCGGGATGTTTTCCGTCGCCTTCGGCTCGATGTCGGGACGCAATACGCCCAGAGCATCGGCATCTTCGTGCATAGCCTGAATGAAACGCGCAGTCAGTTCACCGATGGTTTCGCCGTTCTCAGCCGCACGGGCAATGATTTTGTCGTCGATGTCGGTGATATTACGCACATAAGTAAGCGGATAACCGCACTCGCGCAGCCAACGGGCAATCATGTCGAATACAACCATCACGCGGGCATGGCCTAAATGGCAGTAGTCGTAAACAGTCATACCGCAAACGTACATACGCACGTTTTTAGGGTCGATGGGGGCGAAGGGTTCTTTTTGGCGGGTGAGGGTGTTGTAGAGGTTTAGCATTTTTATAACTTTGGTAAGAATAATTTTCAAGATGACGCTTTTATAATATTTTCTGGATTAATTTTAAATCCAGATTCCGTTAGCCTCTCCACTAAACGAGAAACAGTTTCTCTAACATGATTATCGAAACCAATATATAAAATGCCATTAGCATCTGACGGGACTTCTAAATCCCCTTTTTTTAGAATAGCAACATGCTTTCTTCCTATAGAAGAAAGTAGCATTCCCATTTCAAGTACAACATTTTGCCTTGCTCGTGGCTGCACTTTATCAGGTGATTTAATTGCATATCCCATATCATCTGGAGTAAGTAAAACTATCCCAAATTTTACTTCTGTAGGAGCTGTCCCAATTTGCTGCTCCAAAGCCTCAATAATAGTTAGACCATTACCCCCAGTATTTTGCAAAACGAAATGTTCAATACCAAGTTTATGTAAAACCAACTCTAACTGTTCACGAGCCATTTCATCATGCCCATGAACCACAAATACTTTGCCTTTCGTTTCAACTGTAGCAGGAACAATTTTTTCTATTGTTTGTAGCTGATGAGTTTTTGCTTGTGATATAGAGGATATTGAAGAAGTATTTGAATCACATAATTCATTAATCATTTTGCTTAATGCCTCATTTGGTTTCCCCTGAATATTAATAGTTCCTGTACTAGGCCAAAAATTTATTATTGATCCATCTTGGAATCTTAAACAAATTTTATTACTGCCATCTATCTCTTCTTTGATTGGATTGAATCCATTCTTTGATAGATGTTGTTTAAGGTTGTCGAGAGTTCCACGAAATTTTATAGTCATAATAATTGCTCCCTTAATAATGGGCTATAAGATAATGTTTAGTAAATTTTCATACCCTATTTGCACTGCAGTAAAAAAAACGCTTTAGGTTTAACGCTCTACATGGCCGACGATCTTTTCCGTGCCATCCGGCCGAAGTTCGACGATATTGCCGTTTTCATCGCCGACATACACCGATGTGTATTTGCGCTTTTCGGCCATCCATGCGCGGTAGAGGCTTTGCAGCGTGTCTTGTTTGCGTTTGAGGCGTTGGATTTGCTCTTGGGTAATCATGTTACTCCATTATGGCGCGGATTAGGCCGTCTGAAACCTTTTCAGACGGCCTCAATTTGCATTCACTCCGCTTTCAGCACCGAAGTATCGGTTTGCGGCTGTGCGGCAACTTGGGCGGCTTGGGCTTTTTCGGCGGCTTCTGCTTCGGCTTCGATGCGTTTTTTTTCGGTTAGGTATTGGTTGATTTGGTGTACCAATTCCTGCGTACCTTGGTGGGTCAGCGCGCTGATTTGGAAGAGGCGCGGGGTTTCCATGTCGAATTGGAAGCGGTCGTCCGGTTTGGGGTAATCCCAGCCGATGGCTTCGAGGAAGGCGGCGGTGCGTGCTTGGGCTTCTTCTTCGTCGAGCATGTCGAGTTTGTTCAGCACCAGCCAGCGCGGTTTGCCGTAAAGTTCTTCATCGTATTTGCGCAATTCGTTGATGATGGCGAGGGTTTCTTCGGCGGGGTTGACGGCTTCGTCGAAGGGGGCTAAATCGACAACGTGCAGCAGCAGGCCGGTGCGCGATAAGTGTTTGAGGAAGCGATGGCCGAGGCCTGCGCCTTCTGCCGCGCCTTCAATCAGGCCGGGAATGTCTGCCATGACGAAGCTGTGGTTTTCGTCGATGCGCACGACGCCTAAATTCGGGTGCAGGGTGGTGAAGGGGTAGTTGGCGATTTTGGGGCGTGCGGCGGATACGGCGGTAATCAGGGTGGATTTACCGGCGTTGGGCATGCCTAATAAGCCGACATCGGCGAGAACTTTAAGCTCAAGTTGCAGGGAACGGGTTTCGCCTTCTTCGCCGGGCGTGGATTGTTTGGGCGCGCGGTTGACGGACGATTTGAAGTGGATGTTGCCCAAGCCGCCTTTGCCGCCCTTGGCGAGGCAGACGCGCTGGCCGTGGTGGGTGAGGTCGGCGACGATTTCGTCGGTGTCGAGGTCGCGGATAAGGGTACCAACGGGCATTTTGAGGACGATGTCGTCCGCCCCTGCGCCGTAGCGGTCGGAGCCGTGGCCTTTTTCGCCGTTTTTGGCTTGGTAGCGTTTGACGAAGCGGTATTCGACGAGGGTGTTGGTGTTTTCGTCGGCTTCTGCCCAGACGCTGCCGCCTTTGCCGCCGTCGCCGCCGTCGGGACCGCCGCGCGGTACGAATTTTTCGCGGCGGAAACTGGTTGCGCCATTACCGCCTTTGCCTGCGGCAACTTCGATTTTTGCTTCGTCGATGAATTTCATGGTGTTCTCTTAAATTTCGGGAATCTGTTGCCGGTTTCAGACGGCCTGTCGGCCCGTTGTCTGCCGGAGCCGTTTGGACGGAAGGTGTTGCTCCTGAAACGGGACTATTCGGTTTATTATACGGGATAAGCGTTGGGTTGGGGTTTCGGGGCTGCTGCTTTCGGATTTTGCCGGATAATCAAGCCGTTCCTTCCATTTTTAAGGATGGCGGACAACGGCATCGGTATTGGTTTGTGAGGCCGTCTGAAAACGCGTTTCAGACGGCCTCTTGCCTTATTTCGCCAATTCTTTGTCGATTTCCTGATAGAGCGCGGCGAAATCGGGTTCGCCGACAAAGGTTTTCAGGATTTCGCCTTTTTTGTTGATGAGGAACGAGGTCGGGTAAACCTGTGTGCCGAAGGCTTGGGCGGCGGTTTTTTTGCCGTCGAACATGACGGTGAAAGGCAGGCCGTATTCGCGGACGTATTGGTTCACGCTTTCAGGCGGGTCTATCGGCTGGGCGATGCCGAGGACTTGGAAGTCTTTGCCCCGATAGTCTTTGGCCATTTTGATGACTTTGGGCATTTCGCTGACGCAGCCGGGGCAGGACGGAAACCAGAAATTGATAAAGCTTACTTTGCCCCGCAAGTCGGCGTCGGACACGGTTTTGCCTTGCAGGTCGGTCAGGGAGAAGGCGGGGGCGGTTTTGTTTTCGGGAATGAGTACGAGGGCGAGCAGCGTACCGATGACGGCGACGGCGGCTAGGGAAAGCAGTTTTTTCATTCGGCGGCGATGGTTTTCAAGGCGGTTGACAGGGGGGCGGGAATGCTGATGCTGCGCCCGTTGGCGGCGTTGACGGCCATCATTGTGATTTCGGCTTCGACGGCGTTTTTGCCGTTGGGCAGGATGATGGTTTGGGTCAGCACGATATGGCGCGAGGTCATTTCTTTCAGACGGCCTTCGAAGCGCAATTCGTTGCCTTCGACGGCGGGGCGGCGGTAGCGGATGTCGGCACGCGCGACGACGAGCATGATGCCTTTGAGTGCGGACAGCAAACCGTGTTGCTCAAAAAACGTCCAGCGCGCTTCTTCGAGAAATTCGAGATAGCGCGCGTTGTTGACGTGGCCGTAGCCGTCGAGGTGGTAGTTGCGGACGCGGACGTTCATCAGTTCAGGTTGATGGGCTGGAAGGCTTCGCGCGCCAGCGGTTCGTGTTCGAGGTCGGTGATGACGGTGGAAAGCTGGATGTCGAACCATTCGTTGAAAATGTCGGCGTCCAAATCCGGCCATTCGCGTTCGTCTTCGCACCAGTCGGCGAGTTCGGCGGCGAAAATGTCTTCGAAACGGGTTTCGATTTCGTCCCAAACTTCGTCGGCGGTTTCGCACGGACGCACGAGGTAGGAATTGGCGTCGGCCTGGATATCTTCGAGGGTCAGGCCGTCGAGGTGGTTGCCGGGCAGGGATTGCAGCCAGTTCCAAAAGGGTTCGAGCGGAATGAGCAGGAAGACGCTGCGGTTGACTTCGTACATGGTGTTTTCCTTCGATTCAGGTAGGGGAATGATATAGCAAAGACCGAGGAAACGCTATATTTGCACATTCGGAGAGGCCGTCTGAAAAATAGGGGGGCGGGTTTCAGACGGCCTTTGGCAGGTAACGGGTCAAAAACCTATTCGACCCACTGGATGATGTCCGCCGCAGCCTGACGGGTTTTGGCGCGTTTCGGTTCGCGGGCGCGGTAGCCGAACGCCACCATGACGCTGATGCGGTATTCGTCAGGGTCCATCAGTCCTTTTTCGGCCAGCAGGCTGTTGGCTTTGTCGAGTTGGAAGCCTTCCACCGGCGTGGAATCAATGCCGATGAGGGCGGCGGCGGTCATCATGTTGGCCAGTGCGATATAAGTCTGCTTGCATGCCCAATCGTGGAAGGTGCGCGGGTTTTCGGTAATGGCGAAATCGCGTTCGCTGAAATTCTTAAAGAATTTTTCCATGATTTCGATGGTTTCAGGCGGTATATGGTGTACGCCGCCCCAGATTCTGCGCTGGTAGTCGGCCTGCATGGCCTGCTGCGTGCGCGCTAGCAGGATGACGAAATGGCTGCAATCCATGATTTTGCTCGCTCCCCAGGAGATGTCGCGGATTTCGCCGCGCAGTTCGGGATTCTGTATCACCAGAAAACGCCACGGCTCCAATCCGAACGAACTGGGCGACAGGCGGGCGGACTCCAGAATGAAGTCGAAATCCTCAGCACTGATTTTTTTGGACGCATCATAGCTTTTGCAGGCATGGCGGAAGTTGAAGGCGTCTAAAACGGTTTGTTTGTCGGCGAACATGGTTTCTCCAATCGTATTTGTCGTGAAGTCGGAATAACAGGATACTGGCTGGCTTCTCCGCCGTCAAAGTAAAACGCGGGCTTCATCGCCGTTTTGACCGGCGCGGGCGGAGAATAAGGCAGAGGCCGTCTGAAATTTTTTCAGACGGCCTCTGAATATTTAAATACGGGCTGCGTTACTGCACCTGCCCCGCATTGCTGCCGCCTTCGGGGCGGATGCGGACCCACTCTTCGGTAACGGGTGCGGAAGCAGTTTGGGGCGTGTCGGCGGTTTCGGCGGGGGAAAGGTTGTCCGGCTTGCCGCTGTCTACCAGTTCGTCAATGTCGATGTCGTCATCGGGAGTTTGCGGCAAGGTGCCGCCGGTCTGCCGTGCGCGCATACGCATGTAGAGGTCGCGGGTGTAGCTGTATTTGTCGAGGGCCGCACCTTCGAGGCTGTCGGTCAGGTTGAGCAGCCCTTCACGGTTGTTGACGGCATTGAGACTGGTAGTGCCCCAGCGTCCGACCGAAGTATGGAACACGGCATTTTTAACGGGGTAGACGGTGGTGACGATGGAACCTGTCGTGTCGCGCACGGTGGAAGGTCCGAGCAGGGGAACGACGAAATAGTTGCTGTTTTTCCAGCCCCACGAGGCAAGGGTGTCGCCCAGCGTATTTTTGTTGTTCGGGATGCCGCCGGCACCGGCGACGTCAATCAGTCCGCCCAAGCCGAAGGTAGTGTTGATGCCGACGCGCACGAAATCCTCGCTGGCACGTTTGGCGTCCAGCCGCAGGACGTTGCTGCCGAAGCTGACGACGTCGCGCAGGTTGTTGAAAAAATTGCTGACGCCCGCGCGCACCGGTTTCGGCGTAACCTTGCGGTAACCGCGGGCGACAGGGGCAAGTACATAGTGGTCGGCTTTGTCGTTGATGTTGAAAACAAAGCGGTTGTACGGTTCATACGGGTCGGCGCTGTTGCGTTCCGCCGCCGAAGCGGGCAGGGCGGAGAGCAGCGTGAGTGAAAGCAGGGTTGCGGCGGTTTTCTTCATGAGTGTACCCATTCTCTGATTTCGTAAAGTTCGGCCAATGCCTGTACGGACTGAGGCAGGTTGCGGATTTCCAGTGAACCGTTGGCGCGCAGGGCGGTCAGCAGCAGCGATACGCAGGCAGAGTCGGCACGGCCGACTTCGGCCAAATCAAGAATACGGATGTCTTTCAGACGGCATTGCCGCCCGAATCCGGCAAAAGCGGAGGTGGTAACGGTCTTGACCGTTATGTCGCCGCTGAGATAGAGGGTGCCGTCGCGTGTTTCTGAATTCATGACTTGCTTGCTTTGCCGCTGTTTTTGGTTTTCAACTCGTCAATCAGGCCGTCGATGCCTTTGTTTTTGACGGTTTCGTTAAATTGTCCGCGGTAAACCGTTACCAAGCTCGCGCCTTCCACCGCCACGTTGTACACGCGGTAGCGGCTGCCGCTCTGGTATGTGGAAAAATCCATATTGACCGGTTTTTCACCCGAATTGCTGACTTCGACGCGGACGACGATTTCTTTGCCGCCTTTATTGACGACAGGGTTGTCTTTGACGTTTACCTTGGCGTTTTTAAACTGGAGCATCGTACCGGAATAGGTACGGATGAGCAGGGTTTGGAACTCGCGGGTCAGCGCCTGCTTCTGCATGTCGGTCGCCTGCCGCCACGGATTGCCCACCGCCAGCGCGGTCATACGCTGGAAGTCGAAGTAGGGCAGCGCGTAGGCTTCTGCTTTGCGGCGCGCACCGTCGGTATCGCCGCCTTTCAGAATCGACAGGACCTGTGTGGCGTTCTGGCGGATTTGTCCGACCGCGTCGGAGGGCGATGCCGCCGCCAGGCTGATGCTGAGTAAACCGATGCTCACTGCGCTGATAAACGAAATTTTTTTCATGTTGTTTTCCTGAATGGAACGGTATGGTTACGGTTATTCCGCTGCGGAATCGGCGGCTTTTTTGCTGTCGCCCGCGTTCTTTTCGGCAAAGTTGGTCATGAATTTGCCGATGAGGTTTTCCAGCACCATGGCGGAACTGGTTACGGAAATGGTGTCGCCGGCAGCCAAATCTTCGGTGTCGCCGCCTTGTTGCAGGCCGATGTATTGCTCGCCCAAAAGGCCGGAGGTGAGGATTTGGGCGGATACGTCGCTGCTGAATTTATACTGGCTGTTCAGATTGAGACTGACTTTGGCCTGATAAGTTTTCGGGTCGAGCGAAATCGACGCGACACGGCCGACCAGCACGCCGGCGGATTTGACCGGCGCATTCGTTTTCAGGCCGCCGATGTCGCTGAATTCGGCGTACACGGTATAACTTTTGCCGGAAGAGCCGCTGATTGCCGTACCGCCTGCCACGCGGAACGCCAGAAAGCCGACCGCCACCGCGCCCAGCAGGACAAACAGGCCCACCCAAAATTCTAAAATACTTTTTTTCATTGTACTTACTCGGTAAACATCCATGCTGTTAAAACAAAATCGACCGCCAGAATCGTCAGGGCGGAAGAAACCACCGTGCGCGTACTGGCGCGTAAAATTCCTTCGGAAGTCGGCACGCAGTGGAAACCCTGATGCACGGCAATCAGCGTTACTGCGATACCGAATGCGGCGGACTTAATCAGGCCGTTGGCGACATCATAGCCGAACGAGATATTGTTCTGCATCTGCGCCCAGAAAATACCGCCGTCCAACCCCAGCCACTGCACGCCGACCAGATACGCGCCGTAAATGCCCGCCACGTTGAAAATCGAAGCCAGCAGCGGCATGGAAAACACGCCCGCCCAAAAGCGCGGCGCCACCACGCGGGCGACGGGGTCAACCGCCATCACGTTCATCGCTTCGAGCTGCTCGGTGGTTTTCATCAGGCCGATTTCGCTGGTCATCGCACCGCCCGCGCTGCTGGCGAACAGAATCGCCGCCAATACCGGCCCCAGCTCGCGCAGCAGCGAAGCGGCGACCATATAGCCCAGAATATCGGCGGATTTGAATTTGGCCAGCTGAGTGTAGCCCTGTAAACCCAGCACCATGCCGACGAACAGGCCGGATACGGCGATAATCAGTACCGACATGACGCCGGAAAAATACACTTGGCGGATACTCAGCCGCGGACGTGTGAACGCCGTGGCCGATTTCGTCAGAATGCGCAGCAGAAACAGGGTGATGCTGCCTAGGGATTGGATAAAGTCAAGGGTTTTGGCCCCGACGGTTCGGATAAAGTTCATATTTTTTACGGGTGGGCTGCCTGAATCCGACAAGCGTTGTGTTTTAAAAGGTTTCGCCGGATTCGGAAATCCGGCTTGCAGTTTCAGACGGCCTCAACGGGATGAGGCCGCCTGAAAAAATCATTTCTGCCGCCGCACAAGGTAAAACACCCATACGGCTTTCCCCGCTTCGGCCAGTACCAGCAAAGCAAGTACCGCATCGGTCTGCCAAAGTTCGGGCAGCGGGGCGGCAAGCTGTTCGGCGAGGGCGGTTTCGGCCACGGGAACGGTGGGCGAGGCGTCCAGCAGGCGCAGCGGCAACTGCGCCGGCACCACCCATCTTACCCATGTCCTGCCGCGGGAGAGGCCGTATGCCGAAACGGGCAGCAGGCAGTACAAAAGCAGCGACGACAACGGCGTGATCAGAAAAAGGCTGCTGAGTCCGAAGTCGTCAAACGAGAAAGACGCTGCCGCTTCCGATACCCGTTCCGCCAAAAACGTCAAAACGAAAGTGCCCGCACGGGCGAATCCGTAAACCGCGTAAACCAAGCCTGCGATGTCTGCAAGGGCGAGGATGAGGAGCGGGAGCCGGTCGGTTTTCATCGTATTTTGCCGTTTTCAGACGGCCTTTACCCCATCAAATCCTGCTGCAACGTCGTCTGGGCGGGATAGCGGAACGCCACCGGCCCGTCGGCCAGACCGCCGATAAACTGTCTGACCCACGGCGAATCGAGTTCGCGCATTTCCTGCGGCGAGCCGGAGAACATGATTTCGCCGTGCGCCAGAAAGATGACTTGGTTGACGATTTCCAGCGATTTCTCGATGTCGTGCGTTACCATGATGCTGGTCGAGCGCAGGGCTTTGTTGACGCGGCTGATGAGGTGGGCGATCACGCCCAGCGAAATCGGGTCGAGGCCGGTAAACGGTTCGTCGTAGAGCATGATTTCGGGGTCGAGCGCGATAGTGCGGGCGAGGGCGACGCGGCGCGACATGCCGCCGGAGAGTTCGGACGGCATCAGGCGTTCGACGCCGCGCAGGCCGACGGCGTTCAGTTTCAGGACGACCAAATCGCGGATGACGTCTTCGGGCAGTCCGGTCAGCTCGCGCATCGGGAAGGCGATGTTGTCGTACACGGAAAGGTCGGTGAAAAGGGCGCCGTGTTGGAACAACACGCCCATGCGGCGGCGGTGTTCGTAGAGTTCGGCGTCGGAAAAGCGGGCGACGTCGCGTCCTTCGATTAATACCTGTCCCTGCTGCGGGTGGATTTGGCCGGTAATCAGGCGCATCAGCGTGGTCTTGCCGCTGCCGGAACCGCCCATGATGGCGGCGAAATTCCCCTGTTCGACGGTGAAGTTGATGTCGTGCAGAATCGGGCGGTCGCCGTAGGCGAATACGACGTTTTTCAGTTCGATAAAGGGGGTTGTGCTCATGGAAGGGCGGCGCAGGGTATGTAATTTAATTGCCTGTATTTTAGATGGTTTCGGCTGGGATGGGCAATTTTAACGGAATCTTTACCCGCCTTTCAGACGGCCCGTGCGCGGTAATTTTACGGCAAGTATTTTAAAAGACTGGTTTTTCTCAGATTGGATAGACATGCGACAGTGTATGTAATTATCTTGTCTGTAATTATGCTGTATACGCTGAAAGACGATGAGGCCGTCTGAAAAGCGTGCGGCTGGTTTTCAGACGGCCTGACGGAGCGGACGTTATTGCAGGCGGCGGATTTCCTGCCGCGCGGTGTCGACGATGTCTGCGCCGAACAGGGCGTTGACGTCGGTTTCGTCGAACACATATTTGGCGTGGCAGAAGTCACAATCCGCTTCGATGCTGCCTTGTTCGGCCACAACGCCGCCGACTTCTGCCGCGCCAAGCATCAGCAGCATGTCGCTGACTTTGCCGCGCGAACAGGTGCAGGAAAATTCGATTTGTTCGGGTTCGAACACGCGCGGCGGGGTTTCGTGAAACAGCCGGTAGAGCAGGTGGTGGGCGTCGAGCGAGACCAGTTCTTCCGCTGTGGCGGTTTGCGCCAGCGTGCCGACGTGCGCCCATGCGTCGCCGTCGGTTTCTTCTTCGGGCAGGCGTTGCACCAGAAGGCCGCCGCAGGCGTCGTCGGATGCGGATAGGGTGATGTGGGTGTCGAGCTGTTCGGAACGTTTCATGTAGTTCATCAGCATGTGGGCGATGCTGTCGCCTTCGAGGGGGACAATGCCCTGCCATTGTTCGCCGTCTTTGGGTTGCAGCGTCAGGGCGAAGATGCCGTTGTCGCCCAAGAGATCGGTCAGGCTTTCGTCCGCGCCGATTTCGGCCTGTTCGTCCCAGCGGGCGGTAGCGCGCACGGTGTGTTCGGAAGTGGCTTCGACCACCAGCATTTTCAGACGGCCTTGTCCTTGTACTTGTACGGTCAGTGTGCCGTCGGTTTTCAGGTTGCTCGACAGCAGTACGCCTGCTGCCAGCAGTTCGCCCAGTGCGCGGCGGATGGCGGCGGGGTAGGGTTTCTGGCCTGCGATGTGCCGCCATACGTTTTCGAGCCGGACATGCAGGCCGCGTACGGGCATGTCGTCGAAGATGAAGCGTGTGCGGCTGTCGGCGGCGGGGGTGCGTTGCGTCATGGTGTTCTCTATATATTATGCGGATAACGGATTGACGGCTATATGGTTGCGGCGGCGGATAAATCAAGGCCGTCTGAAAACGGTGTGCGGCGGAACGCGGTTTCAGACGGCCTGACGGGGTTGATTTCATTTAAAAGGGCGTGTGCGCCGGAGGTTTCAGTGTTTTCCCGAACGCCAAATCGACCAGATAATCCACAGGCTGTTGGCGAAGGCGAGCAGATAGCCGATGAAGCCGATGAATTTCGGGCCGGTTTCGATGCTCATGACGATGGACGAACCGATAATCAGCGCGGCGGTAACGATGCCCATCGTCAGACGGTTGGCGGCACGGTCGATTTGGTGGCTGATTTGGTCGAAGCGTTTGAAGTCCAGCGTAATCCCCATCTGGCCTTTTTGCAGGCGGCGGCTGAGGCGGAACAGGTTTTGCGGCAGTTCGTCGGCGGCTTGCAGCAGCGTTTGCAGGTGCATCCTGCCTTTACGCAAAATGTGTTCGGGCGAGGAACGCTCTTTAAAGGCGTCGGCCACGATGGGTTTGGCGCGCTCCAAGAGTTCGGTTTGGCCGTCCAGCCGCTTGGCCACGCCTTCGAGCGTGATGAGGGTTTTAAACAGCATGACCAAGTCGCCCGGCAGTGTCAGGCCGTGGTTGCGCATAATCTGGGTGATGTCGTTGATGACTTGGCTGATGCGCAGGTCGCGCACGGGCGTGTGTTCGTAGTTGAGCAGCATTTCCAATACGTCGGCTCCGAGCAGGTTTTCGTCGGGCAGGTCGCCCTGCGCCCAGTTGCTTAATACATATTGCATGGTGAACTGGTCTTTGCGGGTAAGGGCGTTGATTAAGTCGACGATTTCGCGGCGGCGGGTGCTGCTGAGGTGGCCGACCAGTCCGAAGTCGATTAGGGTGATGCGGCCGTCCGAACCGATAAAGATATTGCCAGGATGGGGGTCGGCGTGGAAAAAGCCCTGTTGCAGAATCATGGTAAACAGGGTGTCGGTGATGCGTGCGGCGAGCTGCGTGCGCATTGGCGCATCGAGCGTTTCGATGCGGATGTCTTTTAATAATGTGTCGCCGATGTGTTCCTGAACGAGAATCTGGCGGTTGGAAATGTCGGGATAGACGCGGGGGATGCGGACGGACGGGTCGCTGTCGAAGGTCTGGCCGAAGCGCTGCATATAGCGCAGCTCCACCGACAAATCGGTTTCTTTCGCCAGACTGCGGGCGAAATACTGCACCATCTGCACCGGCTGGTAGCGGCGCACTTCAGGGATTTCCGATTCTATGAGTCCGGCAAGGTGGGTCAGGATGCGCAAGTCTGCCTGAATGACCGGCTCGATGTCGGGGCGCTTGATTTTCACGGCCACGGTTTCGCCGTCCGACAGGACGGCCTTGTGCACTTGTGCGATGGACGCGCTGCCGACGGGGACGGAATCAAACGAACGGAACACTTCCCCCATCGGCCTGCCGAGGTAGGATTCGATTAATTCGTCTATGCTTGCCACCGGAATCGGGGCGACGTTGCTTTGCAGCTTCTCAAATTCTTCAATCCATTCCGCGTCGAAGATGTCCACCCGCGTAGACAGAATCTGCCCGAGCTTGACGAAAGTCGGCCCCAGCTCTTCGAATGCCATACGGAAGCGGCGCGGCGTGCTCATATAGCGGCTGCCCGATGCAGATTCGTCTGCGCTGCCGTAGGAGAGTTTGATGCGCTGCAAAAAACCGCCCAACCCGTATTTTGTCATAACGGTAATAATTTCGCGCATTCGGGATATGTCGCGCATGGCGAGCAAAGTGGGAATCATCATGATATAGGATTATTTATGAAGTCTTTGTAAAACAATATGTTAACGCAATATAACAGATGCTTTTTTGCCAAGCATCCCGATTTTTATATACAATCGGACCCGAAAATGCTGAAAACAGTTTTAAGAATAACATAAACAGCAGACGGTACAGAGGCCGTCTGAAACGGAAATACCGAATGAACCGATTTGTCAGACTGATCACAATGATGGTGTCGGCCTGCCTGCTTGCAGCCCCTATCCACGCCGACGATTTGGAAAAAATGTTGAGCAACCGCCAGCAGGTGCTGAACCAGTTTAACGGCGGCAATTCCACTACTCCCTCTTCTCCCGCTACTGCGCCGGTAACGCCCGCGCGGCCTTCTTACGGCTCGCCGATAACCGTACAGAAACTGCTGGTTCCGTCTTCTTCGCGCGCGGCCGCCATTCTGAACGGGCAAGGGCAAGGCGGCGATATTGCGCCGCAGGCCGCAAACTACCAGCGCGACGGCAATGCGGACGACCTTATCCGCAGCGCGATGGGACTGCTGGGCGTGGCATACCGCTGGGGCGGTACGTCGGTGCGGACCGGCTTCGATTGCAGCGGCTTCATGCAGCACATCTTCCGCAACAGCATGGGCATCAGCCTGCCGCGCACGTCCGCCATGCAGGCGCAGATGGGTACGATGGTCAGCCGCAGCGAATTGCAGCCGGGCGACATGGTGTTTTTCCGCACGGTGCGCGGGCGGATTTCCCACGTCGGCCTGTTTATCGGCAACAACCGCTTCATCCATGCGCCGCGTACCGGCAAGCGTATCGAAATCACCAGCCTCAGCAACAAATATTGGAACCGGAAATACGCGTTCGGCCGCCGCGTGAAGAAAAACGACCCGTCCCGTTTCCTGAACTGAGGGCGTGAAACATGAGTATGCCGGAAATGCCAAAATGGTATGGCGACGACGGTCAGATTGTGTCGTGTACCGAGAAGGTGAAGGTAATGACCGAAAACATGACCGAACTTTACCAGCTTGCGCAGGACGCGTTTGAAGACGCGCTGCTGATGGGTTGCGGCGAGGCGCAGTTGCGCGAATATCTGAAGGCGCTGATTGAGGCGGTGGAAAACCCTTACCGGAAAAACTGACATATCGCAACGGCATCCGCAAGGATGCCGTTTTTCATGCCGGTACTTTTCAGACGGCCTCTTGCGCGTTATGATTAAGACCTTAACAAAAATCAAACAAAGAAACCGTTCTCTTTGTAAAAAAAGAAGATTTGCCCCGCCGATGCCGAAACGGGCCGTCCGCACGCAACACACCGCCAAGAGCAATCCGATACCGCCGGACCCGCAGGAAGCCGGACGGGCTTGATTTTAACGTTCAGACGGCCTGTTTCGTCAAAAGGCCGTCTGAAAACGAAAAACGCAAGGAAAAACAAGGAGCAGAAAATGGCAGTCCGCCTCACAGAAAAATCCCCGTCCGAACTGCTGAGCATCGACGGCGTGCAGGTATACGTCGGTCAGGCCGGCGTGAAAAAAGCCGACCGCGACGACCTGACGCTGATTGTGCTGAACAGCCAGAATACCGTCGGTGCCGTGTTCACGCAAAACCGCTTTTGCGCCGCGCCGGTCTATATCGCCAAATCGCACCTGTTCGACGAAGACGGCGTGCGCGCGCTGGTCATCAATACGGGCAACGCCAATGCGGGTACGGGCGCCCAAGGGCGCGCCGACGCGGTGGAAGTCTGCGAGGCCGCCGCGCGGCAGGTGGGCTGCAAACCTTCGCAGATACTACCGTTTTCTACCGGCGTGATACTGGAGCCGCTGCCCGTTCAGAAAATCATCGGCGCGCTGCCCAATGTCAAACCCGTGCACTGGAGCGACGCCGCCCGCGCGATTATGACCACCGACACCGTGTCCAAGGCCGCCAGCCGCGAGGGGAAAGTCGGTGAGAAACACACGGTCCGCGCTACTGGCATCGCCAAGGGTTCGGGCATGATTCATCCGAACATGGCCACCATGCTGGCCTTTATCGCCACCGACGCCAAAGTATCGCAACCCGTGTTGCAGCTTCTGACGCAGGAAATCGCCGATGCCACGTTCAATACCATCACCGTCGACGGCGACACCAGCACCAACGACAGCTTCGTCATCATGGCCACGGGCAAATGCGGTCAGATGGAAATCGACAATACCGCCGACCCGCGTTACGGCCAGTTGAAAGAATTGCTCGGCGGCATCGCGCTGGAACTTGCGCAGGCCATCGTGCGCGACGGCGAAGGTGCCGGCAAATTCATCACCATCCGCGTGGAACGCGCCGCCGACAGGGAAGAGGCGCGCAAGGTCGCTTATGCCGTTGCCCGTTCCCCGCTGGTCAAAACCGCTTTTTCTGCCGGCGACCCCAACCTCGGCCGCCTGCTGGCCGCCATCGGTTATGCGGGCATCGCCGATTTGGATGTCGACAGAATCAGGATGTGGTTGGGCGACGTGCTGGTTGCCGAACACGGCGGCCGCGCCGAAAGTTACACCGAAGAGCAGGGGCAGGCGGTAATGGATGAAGACGAAATCACCGTGCGCATCGATTTGCAGCGCGGCAAGGCCGAAGCGACGGTATACACCTGCGACCTGACGCACGAATATATATCGATTAATGCGGATTACCGCTCGTAAACAGGAGGCCGTCTGAAAAATGGGTTTCAGACGGCCTCTGTTCCGTCATTCCCGCGCAGGCGGGAATCCAGACTGTTCGGCTTAAGAAACCGATGAAGAAAAAATTTCTGAAATTCCACGTTCTGGATTCCCGCCTGCGCGGGAATGACGGCAGGCGGTTAGTGCCGTCGGCAGCTAATCAACTCTATCAATAGTTAAGCAGCAGACATGTTGCGGCAGGGCCGCGATGATGCAGCAAATCCGACAGGCCGTCTGAAAAACCTGATTGTCTGTCCCTGCTTAAGCCTGCCGAACTTCATTTTCAGACGGCCTTTTATCCAACTTTTCCATCTGCACGACAAAATGCCTCTCCCAAGATTTATCGGCTTGCGCATCGCCCACAAACTCAGGCAGACGCGCCGCCTTTCCCGCAAAACCGCCGCCTTCGCTTTCCTGCTTGCCGGTTCGGCACTGGTTGCGCTGGTGTCGCTCCTGTTCGCACATATGGCCGACTTTGCGTTGGAAACCAACGCCAGGCTGGTCAGGCAATATCCGTGGTTCGCATGGGTGGCGTTGCCGCTGGGCCTGCCGCTGATTGCGTGGCTGACGCGCCGTTTCGCCCCGTATACGGCGGGCAGCGGCATTCCGCAGGTGCTGGCCTCGCTGTCGCTGCCCTACGGGGTGAACAAAACCCGTTTGATTCCGTTCGGACAGACGTTGCTCAAAATCCCGCTGACCTTCATCGGCATGGTGTGCGGCGCGTCCATCGGCCGCGAAGGGCCGTCGGTACAGGTCAGCGCGGCGGTGATGTCGGCTTGGGGCGGCTGGTGTAAAAAACACAATCTCGCGTTCAGGGGGATGCAGGAAAACGATCTGATAGCGGCGGGTGCGGCAGGCGGATTGGCGGCGGCGTTCAACGCCCCGTTGGCGGGCGTGGTTTTCGCCATTGAAGAACTGGGTCGGGGCGTGATGCTGCGCTGGGAACGGCAAATCCTGTTGGGCGTGCTGGCGGCGGGTTTCATCCAAGTGGCCGTACAGGGCAACAACCCGTATTTTTCGGGCTTCCACGGCGGCGAGTTGGACAATATGCTGCTATGGGTGCTGGGTTCGGGGCTGGTTTGCGGCATCGCGGGCGGCCTGTTCGGGCAATTTCTGTATAAAGGCGCGGCGGCGTTTTCCCCGCAAAAATGGCGCGGCCTGATTGTCCGCCATCCGCTGCTGCTGGCTGCCGCAATGGGCGTGTTGCTGGCCTTGTTGGGAACGGTTTATCAGGGGCAGACTTACGGTACGGGCTATAACGAAGCATCGGGTGCGCTGCGCCGCATGTACGATGCACCGTTCGGCATCGCCGCCGCCAAGTGGGCGGCCACCGTGTTTTCCTATTGGGCGGGTATTCCGGGCGGTATCTTTACCCCGTCGCTGACCATAGGTGCCATGCTCGGCAGCCATATCGCCGCCTTGGTCGGGCTGGAAACGGGAGTCAACGTCGTCGTCCTCATCTGCATGGCGGCCTTCCTTGCCGGCGCCACCCAGTCGCCGCTGACCGCCAGCGTGGTGGTGATGGAGATGACCGGCGGACAAAATCTGCTGTTCTGGCTGCTTATTGGTGCCATCACCGCTTCGCAGGTCTCGCGCCAGTTCTCACCCAAACCGTTTTATCATGCCGCCGGCGTGCGGTTTAAACAGCGGCTGGAAAAACAGGACGGAAACTGAATCGGTTTCAGACGGCCTGCGGGCATTTCCGTCAGGCCGTCTGAAAATGTCATCCGTGTCCTTTCTGATGCCGCTGCTTTTGTTTTTACCCGTTTGGGGCGGCGTCTAACGAATGTGGCGGTATCCCGTTGTTCTGATTGTTAAAATTTCTTAATCAAGCAATTATTCTAAAATTGTTCAAAATTAATCGATATGCTTTTCTGATACAGGCCGTCTGAAATTTTCAGACGGCCTGTATTCTTTTTTTGCCGTCTGAAAATGCGGAAAATGCCGTAGAAATACAGACGCCGTAAAACGGATTTCAGGTTTTGGCATAGTAATTGCTTCGATATTGCCAGTCAGAGTTCCGTTAAAAATGAAAAATAAAGTTAAATTTTTTATATTTCATAGATAATCGGATTGTTTATAATCCTGAACGGATTGTATTTAAAGTATAGATACTATCTTTCAGGATATAAATTTATTCTGAAATTTGTTTGGAAGTGACAATAATCGTCATATTGTTTTGGTATTTTTACAAAGAGCTCACCCGATTTCCAACATGCGGATTGCTCCGTCCCACGCAAACTGATTTTCGAATGGCGGGAGTATTTTAGAAAATCAGTAATATATTAAATTTATTTGTTTAACATTATTAGGAAAATAAAATGAACAAGATTTTCAAGATTGTTTGGAACCGTACGATCCAGTCTTTCGTCGTAACTTCCGAATTGGCAAAAGGACATGTCAAAGCCTCGTCGACAGTCGGCGGCGCAGCAGAAGAAGTCCGCGCCGTCGAACAAGGCCGTCTGAAAGCCTTGTTCAGACTGACTGCATTGAGTATGGCATTGCTGGGAATGTCGGAAGGGGTTTGGGCGACCATTACTGAAAAACCCGCTACGGGAGGCGCGACATTCGCCATCGGCAACGGCACCACCTCGGCTCACGGTTCCGGTGCGGTAGCTATCGGTAACAATGCTCAGGCAAGTAACAACGGCGCTTTGGCAATCGGTCCGAACTCCGGTACTTCCACTACCATTGCGGCAAGTAACAATTCAACGGCAATCGGTGTAAACATCAAAGCGACCGGTCAAAAAGCCATCACGATTGGTGCGGATACATCGGTAAACGGCCAGGGTTCCATCGGCATCGGCAGTAACGATGCGGGCAGGGCCGCCGCCCTCGGGGTTCAGGGAACAAAATCTATCGGTATCGGTACCCATGTGCTGGTAAGGGGCGATAACATTATCGCCGTCGGTGCCGACGTCGTAGCAAACAAAAACAATACTGTTGCCATCGGCTACGCGACTCAGGCAACTGCCGAACAGACCGTTGCCATCGGTAGTGAAACCAAGGCAGAGGCGCAAAATGCGGTGGTAATCGGTAATAGAGCCTCGGTTAATGCGGATACGGCGCCCGCCGATCCCAACGTTTCGGGTACGACCACGGGTGCAGGTTCCGTAGCGATCGGTGCGCTAAGCACCGCGAGCGGCACAAATGCAACCGCCATCGGCCAGGCCAGCAATGCCTATGGGCAGAACTCGTTTTCGGGCGGCCAAAACTCCCAGGCAACAGGCAAATCCAGCGTAGCTCTCGGTGATGGCGCGATGGCTAAGGGAAATTCCTCGGTTGCTGTTGGCCCTTATAGTCAGGCGCCTGCTTTGGGTGCGGCTACACTGGGTTTCAATAACCGTGCGACAGGGGAAAATTCACTTGCAGTGGGCCGCCAAGCTAATGCGGCCAAAGCAAATGCCATTGCTTTGGGCAATGAGGCTAAATCGCTGGGCGAAGATGCCGTCGCCGTCGGCAACAATGCCAACGCCGCCCAAAACCGTGCGATGGCTTTCGGTAAAAATTCGCAGGCATCGGCAGGCGATGCCATTGCGATGGGTGATTCTACCGTGGCTTCCGGCCAAAATGCCCTGGCTTTCGGTAAGAGCAACAAAGCCGAAGGCAAAGATGCCATTGCTATCGGTACGAACAACAATGCTTGGAAAGTCGATTCCATCGCGTTCGGACATTCGGCTAATGCAGACGGTGAACAAGCTGTCGCTATAGGTTTGAACAGCCATGCCCGTCAGGCGAATGCCGTTGCTTTGGGTCAGGGGGCGAATGCCGATGATACTAATGCACTTGCCATCGGTACATCCAGCATGGCGGCACAGGCTGCCGCAATCGCCATCGGTAATAATGCCCGGGCTTTGAAATACAGCTCGATAGTGATTGGCGAGGGAGCGCACTCCAATAACTCGCGTTCCGTGGTTATCGGCTATAACGCTTCGGCGATCAATCCGGCAGACTCTGCTTCAAATCAAGATACCAACCAGACTGTGGCCATCGGTGCCTTTGCCAATGCCTGGGGGGACCAGTCTACCGCTATCGGTAACAATGTTACCGCCAAAGGCAACTCCTCTATCGTCATCGGTTCGGATGACTGGGACACCGTTGCAGAAAAACAGGTAGAGGACGGTTCGGGCAAAACCGTTAAAGAAATCTATAGGGAATATACCGGCGACGAGATGGCAACCGGAAAGAACAGCTATATTCAACCGACTTCGGGCGAAGCAGCCGTAGCCATCGGTACTAAATCGCAAGCCACCGGCGAGCTTTCAACCGCATTCGGTACGGGTACAAGTGCGACAGGTTTGGCTTCTGCCGCATTCGGTATGGGGGCGAGAGCGACCAAAGGCAATGCGGTGGCGATTGGTGCGGGCAGCACGACGGAAACAGATGCAACGGGCGAACGCGACGCCAACGTCAACGGCGTACAATACGGCAATTTTGCAGGCGGTAGCAGGATTATCGCCGGCGACCAGGTATCCTTCGGTAGTGCGGGCTACGAACGCCAACTCAAACATATCGCACCGGGCGCGATTTCTGAGACTTCTACCGATGCCATTAACGGCAGCCAGCTTTATTCTGTGGCCAACGTGCTGGCAACCAAAATTGCCGACGCAAGTGTGAAATATTATTCGGTAAATCCGACGGAACAAGATAATACGGAAGGCAACCGCGCCAATGACGGTGCAACGGGCACAAACGCTATGGCGGCGGGCGTGGCTGCTGCCGCTGCCGGCGATTTCTCGGTGGCCGCAGGCAGCAATGCCCGTGCAAACGGCCATGAAACCGTTGCGATTGGCCACAATACCCTTGCAAGCGGAGTATCTGCGGTGGCTGTCGGTCAGCGTGCCAATGCTTCCGGCAGCGAAGCCGTAGCATTGGGTATAGATTCCAATGCTTCCGGTAAGTTTGCCATTGCTATCGGTAACAAAGCCACCGTATCAGACAGCAAACTTAACGGTATCGCCATCGGCAGCGGTGCAGTAGCCGCCGAAAATTATGCTATGTCTATGGGTTTGGATACCAAAGCACTAGGCAACAGTTCGATTGCATTTGGTAATACGGCTCAGGCAACAGACAGCGAAGCGCTGGCTATCGGCCATTCTGCCGGTGCTTTGGGTGCCAATACCGTTGCCTTCGGTGTTTCAGCAACATCAAATGCCGCCGGAGCCGCTACCGTGGGCGCTTATACTAAGGCCGAAGCCGTAAATTCGACTGCATTGGGCTATGCTTCGCAGGCGGTCAATGAGAACGACGTGGCTTTAGGCGCGGGAAGCGTTACCGAGGCGCCACATGCGGGTGAGTATACCCTGAGCAACAGTTATACCGCCGCCGGTAAGGATTCATACGGCGTTGTTTCCGTCGGTAAAACAGTCGGTACCAAACGCCAGATTCAAAACGTGGCCGCCGGCGTGCTCAGTGCGGACAGCACTGATGCCGTAAACGGCAGCCAGCTCTACGCCACCAATTCCTACCTGCTCAACCTTGCCACCGCCACTAAAAATGCCTTGGGCGGCGAGACTGCCGTGGATGGCGCGGGCAACCTGACCGTAAACAATCTTGGCGGTACGAACCAAAATACCGTGCACGATGCCTTGGCGGCACTGAAAACGACCGCCGATGCTGCAAATACGGCGGCTGATAAAGCCAACACTGCCATTGATGGTTTGAATACGTCTGTCGGCGATATCCGGAATTCGATTAACAGCCTCAATCAGTCCGTCAATACCGCGAAACACCACTTTTACAGCGTTAAAAATACGGACAGCACGAAAGGCAACTACAACAACGACGGCGCAACCGGCGAAAACGCGCTGGCGGCGGGTGTCGATGCGCTGGCAGAGGGAATTAACGCCGTTGCAATAGGACAAAATGTCAAAGCAAAAGGCGACCAGTCAATTTCGATTGGCAGCACTAACGAAGCAAGCGGCGAATCTTCTACCGTTATCGGAAGACGCGGTTTCGTCAGCGGTACAAACACTCATGTTTTGGGCAACGGTAACGGTGCGCAGGGCGCACCGATTGCCGCCACGCAGAGCACGATAATCGGCAATGACAATAGTATCAATGCCGTTACCAATGTTCACATCCAAGGTAACAGCAATACGGTAAACCGTACCCACGCCATCGTCATGGGAAGTAGGAATACCGTTGGCGGCACAGGCGCGGACAATGAAGAACCGGCCATCGCCATCGGTTCCGAAAACAAAGTTTCCATTTCGACGGACGGTAGTAACACGAATACAAATGCCTCTAACGCCATTGCTATCGGTAAGCAGAATATTGCAAACGGAGATTCCTCTATTGCCATCGGCAAACTCTCCCAAGCATTGAAATTGAGTACGGTTGCCATCGGTAACAGTGCAAAAGCTCTGGAAAACAATGCGCTGGCCATCGGTTCTTATTCCAAAGCAGGCGATTATGCGACGGCAATCGGCTCTACGGCCAATGCTTTCGGTGCGCAGAGTGTGGCATTGGGTACCGGAACTTTGAGCGGAATCCGTGCCAGCACGATAGGCCGTTATTCGGCCGCCCATGCGGATAGCAGCGTCGCCATCGGCAGCGATTCCTTGGTTACTCAAAATGCCCATGCCAGTACCGCCTTTGGTTCGGGTTCCGTTGTTTCCGGCGCATATTCGGGTGTATGGAGCGGTGCGATCCAAAACGCCGGAACAGGTGCGAGGGCCGACAGGAATGTGGAGACGCGCAGTGTAATCGGCGGTACGGGAAACTACGCCATCGGTAATAAAAATATCGTCGGCAGCCAGACTTCCGATACCTTCGTGTTGGGTAACGATGTAAAAATCGGCGCTTCTGCGGCGACTTTGACGACTGCGAACTGGGCCGCCAATCCGAGCAGGGATTTACCGCGCAGCGATACCGTAACTTTTGCCGGCGAGAAAAATATTACCGGTGCGGTCGCATTGGGTAGCGGCACGTCGGTAACCGTTTCAGACGGCGTTGCTTTGGGACGTGCCAGCAAAGCTTCCGTCGACAAAGGTGCGGTGGGTGCGGATCCGTTGGGTTCGGCTGCCGATAAAACCATTGCAGCATGGAAATCCACCCGTGCCGCCGTGTCGGTGGGCGATGCCGAAGGAAACATCACGCGCCAGATTACCTCCCTTGCGGCAGGTACCCAGGACACCGATGCCGTCAATGTGGCCCAGCTCAAATCGGCCGGCTTCAAGCTGCAAACTTCCCAATCTGAAGGCGAAGTGGCCGGTTCGAACGTCGAAAACGTACAAAACGGCGAAACTGTTACCGTAGATGCGGGAAAAAATATCAAGCTGACCCAGGCCGAAAACAAAATAACCGTTGCGACCAAAGACGAAGTGGCTTTCAATAAAGTAACGGTAGGCGATACTGTCGTTGACGGAAGTGGCGTGAACATCACGTCTGCCGGCGGCAATTCCGCCAGCCTGACTTCAGACGGCCTCAGAGTCGGAGACGTTGCCGTAGCCGCCGCAGGCATCAATGCGGGTAACAAAGCCATTACCAACGTTGCCGCAGGCCGCGTCGATGCAAACAGTACGGACGCCGTCAACGGCAGCCAGCTCTACTCCACGCAGGCTTCTTTGGACAATATGGGTAAAACCGTTGCCGGAGTGCTGGGCGGCAATGCCAAGTTGAATGCCGACGGCGGAATTACCATGAGCAATATCGGCGGCACGGGCGCCAGCACCATCGAAGGTGCGATTTCGGCGCTGAATACGGGTGCCTACAAATCATTCAAACTGGTTACGGCGGCCACCAGCGGCACCAACGGGCAGGCAAACAACCATTCGCTGAAAGAAATCACCAGCGGCTCGACCATCACGCTTGAAGCAGGCAAAAACATCGTCCTGAACCAAAACGAAAGCACCGTCAGCATCAACACGGCGGACGCCCCTGAGTTTTCAGGCGTGGTTAAGGCCAAAGGCGGATTGGATATGGCCGATAACAAGATTACCAATGTCGGCAGGGGCGACAGTGCCACCGACGCGGTCAATCTCGGCCAGTTGACCGACGCGTTGAACAACCTGCGCGTCAGCACGCTGACAACGGTCAATAACGACGCACCGTTTTCCTATATCGGTTCGGACGGCAAAATCCTGAACCGTAAAGTGGACGTTGACCCGCATACGGGTGTGAAAACCGTATCGTTCGTCCATGCCGAAGACGGTACGCCTTACACCGATACCGGTAACATCACCATCGCGGCACTGAATCCGACCGACCCGCAGACTTCCACGCCGACCGCTTTGGGCAATATCAAAGCCGGTACCAAGCAGAACGACGCGGTAAACGTGGCGCAGCTCGACAAACTGGCTAAAGCGGCCGGCACCAAGGTTAATCCCGACGGTACCATTACCGCGCCGAGCTATACTGTGATTTCAGGCAGCCCGGCCACTGCGGGCGTGACCACTTACGACAGTGCGGACAAAGCATTTTCCGCCCTGAGCGATGCCGTGAGAAGTCCGCTGAACTTTGCCGGCGATACGGGGGCGACGGCTACCAAACAGCTGGGCAGCACCGTTACCGTCAAAGGCGGTGAAACCGATACGGATAAGTTGAGCGACAACAACATCGGCGTCGTTTCAGACGGCCAGGGCACATTGGACGTCAAACTGGCGAAAGCACTGAAAGGCTTGGATTCGGCCGCCTTTACCGATACTTCGGGCAATACGACTACCGTCAACGCCGCAGGCGTAACCGTGGGTACGGCCGCCAATCCCGTGAAACTGACTTCAGACGGCCTCAACAACGGCGGCAAAACGATTACCTCGGTCGCCGCAGGTAAAAACGATACCGATGCCGCCAACGTCAGCCAGCTCAAACCGCTGGCGGCGGCCTTGGGCGCGGCCTTCAGCAATGCCGACGGCAGTATTGCCGCACCGACGTTCAACGTAACCAAATCCGACGGTTCTTCGGTGGCGGCCAATACCGTACAGGGCGCGTTGGACAACATCGGCATCGAGTTGCAGAAAGGTCTGAACATTACCGCCGATAAGAGCAATCTGGCAAACAGCGGGACGAAGGACCATGTCAAACCGGGCGAAGTCGTCCTGTATACCAGCGTGGACAAAAACATCGTAACGACCGTGTCCGACAACCAAATCGATTTCGGCCTGGCCGATAAGATTACCGTCGGTAAAAACGCGGCCAAACCGATTACCATCGATGGTACCTCAGGCAAAATCAGCGGCTTGGGCGACAACCTGACCACAGTCGCCGCAGGCGATACATCGGGGGCCAAGCCCGCAAACATCAACGGCAGCAATGCCGCCACGGTGAACGACGTACTGAACGCCGGATGGAACCTGCAAGGCAACAGCGAAGCGAAAGACGTCGTTACCGCCTACGATACCGTTAACTTCGCCAACGGCACCGGTACGACTGTCAGCGTAGAAAGTGCAAACGGCGTCAGCACCGTCAAAGTCAGCGTCGATGCGCAAAACCTTGCCGAAACTGCACAACATCCGGTGGTCTACACCGATGCTTCCGGCAACAGAGTGTACAAACAACAAGACGGCAGCTTCCGTACCGGACCGAACGGACAAGGCGACGAAATTGCCGACACCAACGTGATTGCCTCCCTGCAAAACGCGGCGGGCAGCACGACCGATCCGTTCAAACTGGCCAACGTTGCCGAAGGCAAAGTTGCCGCAGGCAGCAAAGAAGCCGTCAACGGCAGCCAGTTGTACAACGCGGCGGCCAAAACGGCCGAAGTGTTGGGCGGCAGCGTCGACAACGACGGCAATCTGGTTGCTCCGGCCTATGCCTTGGTTGACGGTACGCCGGCGGAAGGCAAGCCCGCCAAGACTTACAACAATGTAGGTACCGCGCTGAATGCATTGAACACCGCCGTTACCAGCCCGCTGACTTTCGGCGGCGACAACGATACCGCAAACTTCGAGCGCAAACTGGGCAGCCGAGTATTCGTCAAAGGCGGCGCAGATGCGGCCGAACTGAGCGAAGGCAATATCGGCGTCGTTTCCAACGGCAGCGATACGCTGAATGTCAAACTGGCCAAAGAGTTGAAAGAATTGGCTTCCGCCGAATTTAAAGACGCGGACGGCAACACCGGCAAAATCTCGGCCAACGGTGTAACCGTTACGCCGTCCGCCGCAAGCGGCAAACAGCCGGTCAGCCTGACTTCAGACGGCCTCAACAACGGCGGCAACAAAATCAGCAAAGTTGCCAAAGGCGAAGCGGATGACGACGCAGTAAACAAGGCCCAGCTCGATGCAGCGGCAGCGGCGGCCACCAGCAAAGTTGCCAGCGGCCACGACAATATCGTAGTCGAAACCGTGAACAACTCTGACGGCAGCACTACCTATAAAGTGGCGACAGCCAATGACTTGAAAGCCGACAGCGTTACCGCAGGCGATACTGTGTTGAACAACGACGGCGTCAAAGTAGGCAGCGACGTAGCCCTGACTTCAGACGGCCTCAAAGCCGGAGACGTGGGCGTAACCGCCGCAGGCATCAACGCGGGTAACAAAGCCGTGACCAACGTGGCCGCAGGCGTCAACGACACCGACGCCGTCAACCTCGGCCAGTTGAAACAGCAGTTGGACGCCAGCGAAAAAACCACCACCGTAGCGGCAGGTAAAAACGTTACCGTCAGCAGCAAAGTGGAAGGCAACAACACCGAGTACACCGTCAATGCCGACAAGACCACCCTCAGTCAGGCTGCCGGCGGCGCGGTTAAAGTGAACGCTGGCGAGAAAGACGGCGACGGCGTAACCGATTACGCGCTCGACCTGACCGACGAAGCCAAAGAGGACATTGCCAAAGGCGTAGCGGCCAAAGAGGCCGTCGACAACAAAGGCCTGACCTTTGCCGGCGACAGCGGCAGCACCGGTGCGAAGAAACTGGGCGACAGTCTGGCGGTGAAAGGTGACGACAACATCACAACCAAAGCCGACGCAGACGGCGTTCAAGTCCGCCTCAACAGAGCCCTGAACATCGACAGCGTTACCGCAGGCGATACCGTGTTGAACAACAACGGCGTCAAAGTAGGCAACGACGTAGCCCTGACTTCAGACGGCCTCAAAGCCGGAGACGTGGGCGTAACCGCCGCAGGCATCAACGCGGGCAACAAAGCCATCACCAACGTGGCCGCAGGCGTCAACGACACCGACGCCGTCAACCTCGGCCAGTTGAAACAGCAGTTGGATGCCAGCGAAAAAACCACCACCGTAGCGGCAGGTAAAAACGTTACCGTCAGCAGCAAAGTGGAAGGCAACAACACCGAGTACACCGTCAATGCCGACAAGACTACCCTCAGCCAGGCTGCCGGCGGCGCGGTTAAAGTGAACGCTGGCGAGAAAGACGACGACGGCGTAACCGATTACGCGCTCGACCTGACCGACGAAGCCAAAGAGGACATCGCCAAAGGCGTAGCGGCCAAAGAAGCCGTCGACAACAAAGGCCTGACCTTTGCCGGCGACAGCGGCAGCACCGGTACGAAGAAACTGGGCGACAGCCTAGCGGTGAAAGGCGACGACAACATCACGACCAAAGCCGACGCAGACGGTATCAGCGTGGCGCTGAATAAAACGTTGACCAACCTGAGCAGCGCGACCTTTGCCAACGTGCTCGGCGGCAATACCGTTATCAACGGCAGCGGCATGACCATTACGCCCGCTGACGGCAAACAGCCGGTCAGCCTGACTTCAGACGGCCTCAACAACGGCGGCAACAAAATCAGCAAAGTTGCCAAAGGCGAAGCGGATGACGACGCAGTAAACAAAGCCCAGCTCGATGCAGCGGCAGCGGCGGCCACCAGCAAAGTTGCCAGCGGCCACGACAATATCGTAGTCGAAACCGTGAACAACTCTGACGGCAGCACCACCTATAAAGTGGCGACAGCCAATGACTTGAAAGCCGACAGCGTTACCGCAGGCGATACCGTGTTGAACAACGACGGCGTCAAAGTAGGCAGCGACGTAGCCCTGACTTCAGACGGCCTCAAAGCCGGAGACGTGGGCGTAACCGCCGCAGGCATCAACGCGGGCAACAAAGCCGTGACCAACGTGGCCGCAGGCGTCAACGACACCGATGCCGTCAACGTCAGCCAGTTGAACCAAAAAGCCGCAGCGGCCAAAACCGAAGTGGCGGGCGGAACCAACATCGCAAGCGTAACCAGCAGCCAGGGCGGCAACGGCCAGACCATTTACACCGTTAACGCCGATGGTGCCAGCGTATCCGCCGGTTCGTCCGACATCGTCGTGGCCAAAGGCGCGAAAGACGGCAACAACGTTACCGATTACGCCGTCGATTTGGCGCAAAACGTCAAAGCAGACATCGCCAAAGGTGCGGCGGCCAAAGACATCGTCGATTCCAAAGGCCTGACCTTTACCGGCGACAGCGGCAGCACCGGTGCGAAGAAACTGGGCGACAGCGTAGCGGTGAAAGGCGATGCCAACATCACGACCAAAGCCGACGCAGCCGGCGTCCAAGTCAGCCTCAACAAAGACTTGAACGTCAACAGTGTTACTGCGGGCAATACCGTGGTGGATAACGGCGGCGTTACCGTCGGTTCCGGCAACAACGCAGTCAGCCTGACTTCGGGCGGCCTCAACAACGGCGGTAACAAGGTTACCAACGTTGCGGCCGGAACCGTGTCGGCAGACAGCAAAGATGCCGTCAACGGCGGCCAGCTGCACCAGCTTTACCAGTTAATCGGCAGCAACGGCGAAAACCACAGCACCACCAAACCGACTACCGACAGCAGCACCGGTACCAGCAACGTGGGCAATATCAAGGGCATTACCTTGGTGGACAATAGCCAGAACGGCAACGTTAAAAACGTAACCAACCAAACCACCGTGGCGCAGTCCAACGGTTACACTTTGGTTACCTATAACGTCGAAGGCAAAGGCATGTATGTCACCAATGACGTGATTGAAGCCGTAGGCCGTATAAACGAGCAAGGTATCAGGTTCTTCCATACCAACGACGGCGAAGTGGATCCTGCGGTTCAGGCCACCAATACCGAGGATTCCAGCGCGAGCGGCGCGTACTCGACGGCAGTCGGCTATCAGGCTCAGGCTTCCGCTTCCGATACGCTGGCCATCGGCAGACAATCCGTCTCCAGCGGCATGAATGCCATCGCCATCGGTAAGGGTGCGCAGGCCACCGCCGAGAACACCATCGCCATCGGTACCGGCAACATCGTCAGCGGCAAAGCCTCCGGCGCCATCGGCGACCCGAGCGTGGTTACCGGCAACAGCTCGTACTCTGTGGGTAACAACAACACCGTGTCCGCCAACAATGCTTACGCCTTGGGCAGCAACATCACCGCCGGTACGGCAGATTCCGTGTACCTCGGCGACCGCGCTACGACCAGCGGCGTGCATACCGCCAATACCGCTTCCGGCGAAGCGTACACCTACGGCGGCCTGAACGACGCAGCCGTCGCAGGCAAAGCGGGTTCGAGCGCAACCGCCAATAAAGTGGCCGGTGTGGTAACCGTGGGCAACAACGCGGACGAAACCCGCCAGGTACAAGGCGTGGCCGCAGGCGTGGTATCGGCGGCTTCGACCGACGCCATCAACGGCAGCCAGTTGTACTACACCAACCAGGCGATTAACCAGAGCATCAACAGCATCAACAATTACGTTGCGAACATGGGCAACCAGTTGAACCAACGTATCAACGATGTCGAGAGCGACTCTAAAGCCGGTACCGCAGCGGCGATGGCTGTGGCCGGTCTGCCGCAGGCCTATCTGCCCGGCAAGAGCATGATGGCCGTTTCCGGCAGCGCATACAGGGGCGAAAGCGGCTATGCCGTCGGCTTCTCCAGTATCTCCGACGGCGGCAACTGGATTATCAAAGGTACGGCCACCGGCAACTCGCGCGGCCATTACGGCGCCACCGCAGGCGTGGGCTACCAATGGTAAACGGCTGATACCGCGATAGGGTAAAGTAAAGGCCGTCTGAAAACGGAAGTATCGTTTTCAGACGGCCTTTTTTGATGGGCAGAACCGGCAGCGCCCCGTTTCCGATTTGCCTGCCGCGCGGTAAAGGCAAAAAAACACCGGATTCCGTATGGTTCGAAATCCGGTGTTTTAGCGCAGGCCGTCTGAATATTCGGACGGCTCCGATGGTAAACGGCCGTATTATTGGGCGTCTTCTTTAGCGTCAGCCGCGGCGTCTTTGGCTTCTTCGGCAGCTTCTTTCGCTTCTTCGGCTTTATCTTCGGCGGCGCCGGCTTGTTCGCCTTTCAGTGCTTTCAGCGATTCGCTGCAAGTGGCGTCGCGCTGGTCGGCGGGCAGGTTTTTCAGCGCTTCTTTGGTCTGGTCGAACGATTTTTGCATCATTTCTTTAGTTGCTGCGTCCACACCTTCGACGGATGCGGCAAATGCTTTTTCGTATTCGTCGCAGACTGCCGAGCTTGCGCTGCCGGAGCCGGAAGAGCTGTCGCCGCATGCGGACAGGGCCAGTGCGGCCAACAGGGTTGCCAGTAAAGCTGATGTTTTCATCGGTATCTCTCTTTTAGAAATTTTGGTTAAAAGGACCTGCATGTTAAACCATTTCGGCCGGGTGTCAAACATTGTCATTTTATTTCTTTGATTCAAATCACATGTTTAGACGAAATCAGGCCGTCTGAAAAGGGCGGGGCGGCGTGCCTTAGTGCTTTTCAGACGGCCTGACGGCCGGTTGCGGCCGATTTAATTGTCGGCCGCGTGCCAGGGTTTTTGCGCGCCGGCGTAGAAACTCGGCTTTTCGCCGCCCCAGAGGGTGTCGATGTCGTAATAGTCGCGCACGGCGGGCAGCATGACGTGCACCACCAAATCGCCCGCGTCCACCAGCGCCCATTCGCCGCTGTCCTGTCCTTCCGTGCTCAGGATTTCGAATCCGGCTTCTTTCAGGCTGACGGCCACGTTGTTGGCCAAGGCTTTGACCTGGCGGCTGCTGTCGCCGCTGGCGATAATCATGCGGGAAAACAGCGAGGTTTTGTCTTGCGTTTCCAAAACCGAAATATTGTCGGCTTTGATGTCGTCCAATGCTTCGACGGCGGTTTCGACCATTTTTTGCAGGTCTTGCAGTTCTTGTTCTGTCATATCGGCTTCCATAAAAAGTATGCCGCCGATTATACCCGATTACGGCGTTCCATATCGCAAACAGAACGACAAAGGCCGTCTGAAAACAAGATGCCTGTTTTCAGACGGCCTTGCCGGCGTCAGACGGGGATGCGGGTCAGCGGTACAGGCCGTGTTCGCGGATATAGCGCGCCACCTGCGGCGGTATCAGGCCGTCGGGAAGGCTGCCGTTGCGGATGTCCTGTCGGATTCGGGTGGAGCTGATGCCGTACAGCGGGGCTTGCAGGATTCTGACGCTGCCGTTTTGCAGTGCTTCGCCCAGCCATGCGTGCAGTTCGCGCGGGGTTTGCCCGAGGCTGTCGCCTTCGCGCATGGCGACGGCGATGTGGGTCTGTTTAACCAGCGTCTGCCATTTTTTCCAGGTGTGCAGCTTCATCAGGCTGTCGCTGCCGAGCAGCCACCAGAGTCGGGCGGCGGGAAACTGCTGGCGGAAAATCTGCACCGTGTCGAAGGTGTAGGTCGCGCCGCCGCGCACGATGTCGCAGTCGCTGACGGCGAAACGGGCATCTTCCGCTGCGGCAAGCTCGGTCATGGCGAGGCGGTGTGCGGCGGAAGTCTGCGTGGCCTGCGGTTTGTGGTAGGGGTCGCCTGCGGGCAGGAAAACGACCGTGTCCAAACCGGTTTCGTCGGCGAAGGCGCGGGCGATGTGGAGGTGGCCGTTGTGTACGGGGTCGAAGGTGCCGCCGAATAGTCCGATGTTTTTCATGGTTCAAAGGCCGTCTGAAAGATTTGCCTGCGCAAGGGTGCCGTCGACGACCATGTTCAGTTTGCCCGTGGTCGGGTGGATGACGAGGCCGTGTACGGCGATGTCGGCGGGCATCAGCGGGTGGTTGCGGATAAGCCTGACCGTGTGCCGCACGCTGTCTTCCACATTGTCGAAGCCGGTCAGCCAGCCGTCGAGGTTGATGCCGGCATGGCGCAGGGTTTCGATGCGGTCATCGGGGATGTCGCTGTCGTGCACTTTGTTTAGGAAACTTTCGGCGTGCAGCCCCTGCATACCGCAGTCGTGGTGGGCGATGACCATGATTTCCCTGACTTTCAGTTCGAACACGGCCACCAGCAGGCTGCGCATCACCGACCCCCACGGGTGGCTGACGACCGCGCCGGCGTTTTTAATCAGTTTGGCGTCGCCGTTTTTCAGGCCGAGCGCGCGAGGGAGCAATTCCATCATCCGCGCGTCCATGCACGACAGAATCGCCAGCCCGCGTTCGGGGTATTTGTCGGTAAAGAATTTCTCGTATTCGCCTGAATCGACGAATTGCCGGTTGAAAGAAAGGATGCTTTCCAGTTCGCTCATTTGCCGCTCCTGTCGGTCGGGTGTGTGCCGCGGTCATTATAACGCGGTTTCGCCGGTCCGGTCTGCGGCTTGCAAATCGGAATGAAGCAGTTAAAATCTTATACGTCGTCAATATTCGGGCAGGCAGATTATGGCTGAGCGACCTTGTTTTTCGGGTGTTTTGGATGGCAGCGCACACGACGGCCTGTGGCAGTGGGCGCAGCGGCAGTATGGTTTGAAAGGAAGCTGGCAGACGCTCTGGCTCAACGGGTTGCCTTTGGGCCGTCTGAATCCGCAATGGGGCGCGCAGCTTAAAAAAGACTGGCCGGGCGCCGTCGGCGAAGATTCAGACGGCCTGCACTTGGCCGGAGAAAGCTGGGCGGCTTTGGGCCTCAGCCTGCAAAGCACGGCCTGCGGCTGGCGGGAGGCCGGCGTACTGCGCGGCTGGCGCGGCGAATATTTCGACGTGTGCGACGAAGCCGGCCAGCCGCTGTTTGCCCTAGAACGCGCCGCCTTCCGCCCGTTCGGGCTGTTGAGCCGCGCCATACACCTGAACGGGCTGACCTGCCGCGGCGGCTGGCGGTTTTGGATAGGCCGCCGCAGTGCGGACAAAGCCGTCGATCCGAACAAGCTCGACAACATCGTCGGCGGCGGTGTCGCCAGCGGTGAAACGGCGCTTGAGGCCGCATTGCGCGAGAGCGAAGAAGAAGCGGGGCTGGGCGCGGTTTTGCCCGACAGACTGCGGCGGCAAAGCTGCCTGCACAGCCTGCGCCCCGTATCGCGCGGCCTGCACAACGAAATCCTGCATATTTTCGATGTCGTGCTGCCGCCCGACTTCGCTCCGAAAAACCAAGACGGCGAAGTGGCCGGATTCGTCCTGATGGACATTCCCGAATTGGTCGAAGCCATGCTCGCCGGCGAAATGATGGATGACGCCCAGTTGGTGACGCTCGACGCCTTCCGCCGCTACGGCCTGCTGAAACCGCAACATCCGCTGTCGCAATGGCTTGAAAGCCTGCGCCGCCATCCGCAAGAGGCCGTCTGAAAATGCTGCAACTGAAAAACATCGACAAATCCTTCGGTACGAAACAAGTCGCGCAAAACATCAGCCTGAGCGTGGAAGGCGGCGGCGTGCTCGCCGTGTTGGGCAAATCGGGCTGCGGCAAATCCACCCTGCTCAAAATCATTGCGGGCCTGACCCCCGCCGACGGCGGCGAAGTCTGGCTGAACGGGCGCGACATTACCCTGATGCCGTCTGAAAAACGCAATATCTCATTAATGTTCCAAGACTACGCCCTGTTTCCGCATCTCAACGCATGGCAGAACGCCGCCTTCGGCCTCAAGATGCGCAAAGTGCCGCGGAAAGAGGCCGAACAGCGGGCGCGGCAAGCCTTGGACGAAGTCGGACTGGGCGGCGAAGCCGAACGCAGCGTGGACAGCCTGTCCGGCGGCGAACAGCAGCGCCTCGCACTGGCCCGCGCACTGGTGACGCAGCCCGACCTGCTGTTGCTGGACGAAGCTTTTTCCAGCCTCGACACCCACCTGCGCCGCCACCTGCGCGACCAAACCGTCCGCCGGATACGCCGGCAGAACATTCCCGCCATATTAGTTACCCACGACCCCGAAGAAGCCTTCACCCTCGCCGACCGCATCGCCCTGATGCACGCGGGCAGGGTGTTGCAATACGGCGCGCCGCGCGACCTGCTGCAACATCCTGCCGACGCGCAAGCCGCGCGGCTGCTGGGTTTGCAGAACGTCAGCGAAGAACGCTACATCCCGCCGCAGGCGATAA
This sequence comes from Neisseria oralis, assembly GCF_045062685.1. Taxonomy (NCBI): domain Bacteria; kingdom Pseudomonadati; phylum Pseudomonadota; class Betaproteobacteria; order Neisseriales; family Neisseriaceae; genus Neisseria; species Neisseria oralis. The sequence goes on along the minus strand of NZ_JBJGEB010000001.1, from coordinate 307,650 downwards.
CCGTTTGCGCCGCCGGTTCGGATTCGCCGGCCGAAGGCCGCATCGTCCGTATCACCGACCTTCCGGAAGCGCGCCGCCTCATTTTCGTCCACCGCCGCTACGGCGAATTGACCGCCGACTTAGACCGGCAACAGGCCGGATGGCTCGATTCCCTGCCGGATAACGGCAGAATCGGTGTCGCCATAGACGACCGGCAAATCGTCCGCTTTGCCGGTCAGGCCTCTGCTGGCGGCGGAGCCGTCTGAAAAACCGCCGGATTTACAAAAATTATCCAAACGAACTTATATTTTAAATATTACCGGTATTAGTATGGGCACGCTTTCGGAAGCATGAGCAGTCATGAGCCGTAGCACATTCAATCCCACACTTTAAAAGGATACTTGCAATGAAACTATTGTCTGCAATCGTATTGGCTTCGGCAGTAGCAGTGAGCGGCGCGGCCATCGCCAAACCCGCAAAAATCAGCAACCCGACCGTTGCTAAAAAATCTGTAACCTACCGTTGCCAGCAAGGCAAACACGTAACCGTAACCTACGGCTTCAACAAACAGGGTCTGACTACCTCCGCTTCCGCAGTGGTTGACGGCAAACGCCGCTTCATGCCCATCGACCTCGACCGCTCCGACAACGCCGACACTTACTACGGCAAAGAAGGCGGCTATGTGTTGAGCACCGCTTACATGGACAAAAAAACATACCGCAAACAGCCGATTATGATTACCGCACCCGACGACGAAATCGTATTGAAAGACTGCTCGCCGCGCTAAGTAATCACCAATAGAAAAAGGCCGTCTGAAACATGTTTTCAGACGGCCTTTTATGTTTTTATGTAAGTAACTTTTTGGTTGGCGTATATAGTGGAATCACGAAACAATCATCACGATGCAGGGTATGGCGGCGATGGGTTTTCAGACGGCCTTAGTTGGGAATTTTGGCATTTTGTTGGGTTACGCCTACGTTTGTTTAGGATTTGATTATGTTTTTAGAAGTTCTAATATTAAGAATATTTTAGTAGTTGAAAAGATCAATTTCTGCATTGGGAATAATACTATCTAAATTATTAAACTCATTTTGTAAGAAAATAGGTGTATTACTAAGGATCTGGTACATCTTACTATTACTTTGAATCCAATTATGATTCCACAAGGTAACTTTACCATTTTTAAGCTTACACATTTTTTCAATAAATTGAATATTGTCCAAGTTATCTTTCAGCATTCTTTGCAACCATATCTGTGCAAAACCTGAATTAGGCATTTTGCTTAATTTATTATGAATTAAGAAAGATATTTTTTCACTGTCCTCTAATTCTGATAATAGTTTGCTAATAATGGCGCAGCATACCGGTATTGTTTTAGGGTTGTTGTATGCAATATCTGTTGCAATACTAATGAGCTGTTCTATGCTGTTAATTTTTCTTTTCCCTCTAATTTTCTCTATTTGCTTATCAAGCTTATTTAACGCTGTAGTTAAACTACCTGAGTTGGCATAACTGATACCATGCTGCCTAATAAGTAAGAGCTTTTTTTGTAAACTAATTCTATTGTTTTGTGGAATGGACAACCAAGCTAATTTATCCTTTTTAATTGATTGAGTAATAATATCTTGACTTCCTTTGGTTTTGCTTGCATTTAACTTTAACCCAAAAGGCATCATTATTTCAGAAATTAATTTAAGAATTTTTTCTCCATCATTAGCGTTGCAAACAAAAATCCTGTAATCATCACGATAACGTAAAATCTGATATTTTTTCACTTCACATTTTCGAAGAGAAATTGTTAGAGTTAAATCTATGTAACCTAACACTATCTCAGCAATAAAATCCGTCAATACTGAGCCCTGAGGAATGCCATTAGTCTGCCCATACTGGGCATTTTGTATGCTTGTATCTATAAAATTGCCAAGCAAACTATTTTTTCGGTTATTCTTAGCCTTTTTTCTTCCTTCGATAGCCCAAGCAATAGAGTGTGTATAGATTGAACCATAACAATCTGCTACATCAGTATCAAAAATATAATCGTATTCTAATGAGAGTGAAATAGATTTTTGTTCTACTTGCTCCCACCAATTAGAAATTTGTTGAGCTTTATTTGATTGTTCATTTTCAGATTGAATAGGTATACTTAAACATTTTATTTTTTCATTAGATTGAAACTTTTTAAATTTTTTTTGTAGTTTATTCCAGTGTTCTTGTGTAGTTATTTTATGTACTAAATCGACATATACTAAAGGGTGAATAATCTGTAATGGTCTCCATGATAATTTCCCATCTTTATTGGCATATAGAAGGTAATTTACATCATCTAGCATTTTCATTGCGCTTGCTGAATTACTAAAGTCATTTATTTTTTTACCATTACATTCATTAGATACTTTTTCCAATAATTCGGAAAATGAAAAATATTTTGGCAAATCAATATTGCAATAGCTTTCATGTTTTAAAAAGAATTTTCTTGCTTCTACAGCATTCAATTCTAAAATAGTTTTTCGACTCATCTCATTCTTTCTTCCATTAAAAAGAATTTATCATTCTCTGAATTAGATTATTTGTTTTCAATCATCTTCCCAACCAACTCCAGCTGGCAAATTTCCACCAACGGCAGGCTTTACAACGTTTGCCGTGGTCGAGGTTAGAGTTCAGGGTTTGTCCGCTGTTTAAGAGTTCGCTCATGGTGGAGGATGTTTTGTTCCTTAGGCTGTCTGAAAATATAAATAGATACGCGGTAGCGGCTTTGCATATGATACTCGGTTTTTCCGCAGGAAAGTGAACGGTGCGCGGATGCCAAATCAGTTTTTCGGTTTTTTAATCGGTAGGTTCAGCAAGGCGCCGCCGGCGGCGATAACCGGCCACGGATGTTGGATGTTTTTGTGTGTGTCATGTTTTAATTGATGTCGTCTTTCAGACGGCCTCAATTATTTGAAAGGGCGGTTTGTTCCGGCCGTATCAAATTGCAGGCCGTTTGGTTATAGAATACGGTTTTCCCCTACGACAGGCAGCCGCCATGAATCTCCGCCGTTTATGCACCACCTTACTGTTCGCACTTGTGCCGCTCGGTTTTCTCACCGTCATGGTGGTCGCGCCGCTGTTTGCGCTGGCGGCATACGACAGCGGCGGCATGGTGCGGGAAATCCTGCAAGACGGCTACATGCGGCACAGGATAGGCTGGACGGTGTTTCAGGCGGCCGTAACCTGCGTGCTGACTGTGCTGGCGGGCGTGCCGACCGGCTGGGTGCTGGCGCGGCTGGACTTTTTCGGCCGCGGCTGGATTCTGCGGCTGCTGATGCTGCCGTTTGTGATGCCGACGCTGGTGGCCGGTATGGGCGTGCTGGCGCTTTTCGGCGCGCACGGCGCATTGTGGGCGGGCTGGCAGGATACGCCGTACCTGCTGCTTTACGGCAACGTGTTTTTTAACCTGCCGGTACTGGTACGTTCGGTGTATCAGGGGTTCATGCAGGTGCCCGAAGCGCGGCTTCAGACGGCCCGCACGCTGGGGGCGGGCGCATGGCGGCGATTCACCGATGTGGAATGGCCCGTCTTGCGCCCATGGCTTGCGGGCGGGGCGTGTCTGGTGTTTCTATACTGTTTTTCCGGTTTCGGACTCGCGTTGCTGCTGGGCGGCAACCGCTACGCGACGGTGGAGGTGGAAGTTTACCAACTGATCGCCTACGAACTGGATATGGCGCAGGCGTCGGTGCTTGTGTGGCTGGTTCTGGCGGTAACGGCCGCCGCCGGATTGCTCTATGCCCGCCTCAGCCGCAATGCTGCGGCGGGGAAAACAGTGCGCGTGCCGGCCCCGCGCAGGCCGCAGTCTGCCGGCGAACGGTTGCTGCTGGCGGCTGCATTGCTGGTGCTGCTGTTTTGCTGCGTACTGCCGCTGGGCGCCGTGGGCGCGAAAGCCTTGGCGGCGGGTGATTCCTGGCGCGTACTGGCGGAGGCGGACACGCTGGCGGCACTGTGGAACACGTTGCGGTTTTCGGCGATGGCGGTGCTGCTGGCGGCCGCATTGGGTATTTTGCACGCCTGCCTCGTACGCCGCGCGCCGTGGGTGCGCGGGCTGACTTTCCTGCCGTTTATGGTGTCGCCCGTGTGCGTCGCCTTCGGCGTGCTGCTGCTTTACCCCGCCTGGACGGCCTCGCTGCCCTTGCTGATCGCCACCTACGCGCTGCTTGCCTATCCGTTTGTCGCCAAAGACGTATCCGCCGCATGGGACGCACTGCCGCCCGATTATGCCGATGCCGCCCGAAGCATGGGCGCCAGCCGTTTTCAGACGGCCTTATATGTTACCGCCCCGCTGCTGAAGCCCGCCCTGCGCCGCGGCCTGACATTCGCCGCCGCCACCTGCGCGGGCGAATTTGCCGCCACACTGTTCCTGTCCCGCCCCGAATGGCAAACCCTGACAACCTTGATTTACCGCTATCTGGGCACGGCCGGCGCAGACAATTACGCACGGGCGATGGTACTGACGGCGGTGCTGATGGCAGTGGCACTGGCGATATTCCTGGTGTTGGACGCAGAAGAGGGGCGAAAGGCCGTCTGAAAAGCAATGATTTCCTCATTTCGCAGTGCTACAATACCGCCGTGGCGGCGTGCACGGCAAAATGCGTTGTAGCTCCCTTTCTCATTTCGCAGTGCTACAATCACGTTAAATACGCTCCCCGCAGGGGTTGGGTTGTAGCTCCCTTTCTCATTTCGCAGTGCTACAATAGTTCGGGTTGATTGAGATTAGCTCGTGCGGTTGTAGCTCCCTTTCTCATTTCGCAGTGCTACAATACTTAGCCCTTTAATAATTTCATCGAACTCGTTGTAGCTCCCTTTCTCATTTCGCAGTGCTACAATAGTTCGGGTTGATTGAGATTAGCTCGTGCGGTTGTAGCTCCCTTTCTCATTTCGCAGTGCTACAATGCGGACACGACATGGAAGATGCGGCAAGGCGTTGTAGCTCCCTTTCTCATTTCGCAGTGCTACAATCTTGGAAAAGATGATGATGAACGCGAGCTAGTTGTAGCTCCCTTTCTCATTTCGCAGTGCTACAATCATCAACTGCAACGGCGCCAGTCCAATCGGGTTGTAGCTCCCTTTCTCATTTCGCAGTGCTACAATCATCTGTCAAACTTTCGTAGTGCTTATTAAGTTGTAGCTCCCTTTCTCATTTCGCAGTGCTACAATGTATAATAGCTTGCCTTAGATGTCGCTCATGTTGTAGCTCCCTTTCTCATTTCGCAGTGCTACAATGCAGACCGTGCAACAACGCCTGGAAAAGTAGTTGTAGCTCCCTTTCTCATTTCGCAGTGCTACAATCTCATCATTCATCAATCGATGAATAACAGAGTTGTAGCTCCCTTTCTCATTTCGCAGTGCTACAATAGAATCTGAAATCTTTTTAGACATGTTGTTGTTGTAGCTCCCTTTCTCATTTCGCAGTGCTACAATAACCTTATGGAGTCTTCCACCAGAAGTATCGTTGTAGCTCCCTTTCTCATTTCGCAGTGCTACAATGGCTTCTTTAATCAGCATCCAGCCGGTGGCGTTGTAGCTCCCTTTCTCATTTCGCAGTGCTACAATACAACCACTCTTACCCCCTTCAACACAACCGTTGTAGCTCCCTTTCTCATTTCGCAGTGCTACAATGACGGATTCGCCGCACGGCATCATGTGATGGTTGTAGCTCCCTTTCTCATTTCGCAGTGCTACAATAAAATAAAAATAAATATGAATTATAATATTTGTTGTAGCTCCCTTTCTCATTTCGCAGTGCTACAATGTACTTCGAAGAACTACGAGAACCAACATAGTTGTAGCTCCCTTTCTCATTTCGCAGTGCTACAATTTAAGTTCAGGAATGCCATTTACAAACAAAGTTGTAGCTCCCTTTCTCATTTCGCAGTGCTACAATACCTCAACGGGAAATCCTTATTCTGTAAGGATTTCCCGTTTTCTTTTGTCTGAAAAAATGGGTTAGAACAGCAATAATTGGTCTGAATTGACCTTTTTTTCTTGGGTTTTGAGTTCACCTAAAAGCAGTTTCATGGCAGCAAACTGCTTTTCTGTTACCTCCAAACAGCGTATTGAACCTTCTTGCGGCAAGTTGGCGCATAGCCTGTTGTGGTGTTTCTGTAACGCATCCCTGCCTTTGACAATCCTGCTATACACGGAAAGTTGTAGCATTTGATAGCCGTCTTTCAGCAAAAAATGTCGGAATTGGTTGGCAGCCTTGCGTTTGGCAACGGTAGTGACCGGTAGGTCGAAAAAGACGATGATCCGCATAAATTTTGCCTCACTCATATTGATATTCTTTCAAAGGCAGGATTTCGGGCAGTTTCAGCAGTCTGGCGTTTTTTGCGACGATGCTCGGCTGGAATGAGGCAATCATTTTGTCTATGGCTGCCAGTGTGCTGAAGGTCTGCTGTTCGATGCTGACTTGGGAGTGCAGGACTTTGATCAAGGTTTGTTTGGTTTGCGGCGTCAATTCGCTTTTCAGACGACCTTGCTCTTTCAGATTCAGTATGGTCAGGTCGGCAAGCGGGCGCAATGGTTCGATAAAGTCGTCGGCAAGATTGAAGGGATTGAGTTCGCTTTTATGAAACAGTCCCAATGCGGGCAACCAACCATATAAGGCGAGGGATCGGGCAACGGCGGCACGAATCACGGAGTAGGCGTAATTCAGACTGGCATTGACGGTATTGTTGTCGTTGCGGGTAAATTTTTCTCCAAACACGGCTTGAAAATAGAGGGCGGCGGCTTGAGCTTCGCGGTTCCCTGTATCGCCGGAGCGAACTTCGGCAGCCAATGTGCGTAGTCGTTTAGCAGCAATGTCATTGCCTGTTTCGTCGGCAACAAATGCTTGGTTGAGGATTTTTCGACGGACGATATGTTGCCAAAGTTGCTTTTTTAAGGGTTCGCTGATATTTAGTTGCAGCTTGAGGGTTTTTAATTGACGATGGTATTGTGAGTAAGGCAGCCATTGGCCACAGGGTAGGAATTGTTCGTCGCAAGTCAGCAGAGTGGTTCCGTATTCTGCCAATGCCGATAAAAGCGGAGCGGTAATCAGTGTTTCCCGATGCTCAACAACGATGACGGCGATGTCTTCCAAGGGAACGGTATAAGATTCTCCGTTTTGACGAATCAGCATTTGTTCGCGGTGCAGCGACAGTTTGCCGCTGTTTTGGATAAGCAGGCTGCGCCATGTCATGTGTTTTCTCCTTTGTGTTTGTGCGACGAAAAATCCCTGCTTCAGGTCGTCTGAAACAGGGATAAGTTTATTTAACGGACAGGCGGACGTTTTTTCAGACGACATGGTTTGATTTCTTTGCCGAGTTCGTCGATTTGGTATTTTTGGAATGAAAGGGCGGTTTTAACACCAACACTTTGGAAAATGCCGTTTTTCCCTTTTGTGCTATCCGTATCATGTGTACGAATATCAATCGCTCCAGTTGCTCTATTTAGGCTGACGAAATAGCCTAAAAATACATTTTTCTTAGCAGTTAGTTTAATCAAATCATTGGCATAAAGTACAAATTTAAACTCAAAACTATCATCCATTACCGTCCAATCTTCTTCATCTCTCCCTTGCACCACCGCTCTATCCGGCAAAATCCCTTTCGCTACCTGCCAACTGTAAATCGGCACCAAATAATATTTGCCACCTTTCTCAAACACATCTATGCGCACCATAGTTGCGTTGTCGGCAACGCCGTTACGGTTGCGTACCCAGACACCGGTTTTCTGTACCTGCTCGATGCGCACGGCTTTTACCTGCTGAGTTGGGTTGCCTGCTTTATTTTGTTTGTAAAACGGCTCGGCAAAGGCTTTGGCAGGATCGTCTTTATGCGCTTCCAAACGTGCTTTCAGTCCTTCGTATAGTTTGGGTTCGCGCTCCCGATTGACCATTTTTTCCAAGTCTTTCAGTTTTAACTGTGTAAGCGGTACGCGTAATACACTAATGCCTTCGTCCAGCCGTTTGGCGGATTTGACGGTTTCCATATGGCCTTGCCCGCTCATCTTCCGATTGGGCGCGCGCGAAACAAACAGCGGCGTAACGTATTCGTGTACGGCTTCGGGGCGAGATGATAATTTTTCAGCAAGCAACGCACGCAGTTTTTCGGGGGTATCGGCTTCTTCAAGTTCGGGTTTGCCGTCCGGTTTGCCAAAGACGCGTATCATGACTTCTTGTGCGAAAAATTCCCAAGGTTGCGGGAAGTGTGTTTTTTGATGCAGCACTTCTCCCGTCTCTTTATCCACGGTTTTACCGTCAAACGCGTTCATTTCTTTGTAACGTACAAAACGGGTAATTCTCTGCTGCATGGCAACGGTCGAACAGGCAACGACGACTGCGTCCAAAGCATGATGGCGGTCGTTTTCCGCACGCACTTTGCGTAATCCCCAAAAGCCGCGCAATAAATTGGTAATTTGTCCGTTGGAGGCAAATACGCGTCTTTTTCCTTTTCCGGTCAGTTGCATATGGTCGGCAACAAATTTGCACAGAAAACGGTTGACGTAGCGCGTATCGTTCAAGTTGCGTTCTTTAAATCCTTCTTCATCGAATTTCTGCAGTAGAATCCGTTGCTTTTTACTGTGAGGAAAACGGCTGGTTTCTACGCGCGCTTTAAATTCCTGCCATTCGCGGCTGTTGTCTTTGCCGTTTAAATATTCATAAGGTGTTCGGTTGCCTTTGTTTTGGTTTTCGCTGCCCAATACCAGCACTTTATTGTTGAAACTGTCGTCCCATGTGCGCGAAAACGGCAAGGCATGGTCAATTTCAACATAGCCTTTTTCGTTCAAACGGCCTAAATTAATTTCTTTGCCTGAATACAGACATTTACAGTTTTGTTGTCGGTATAGACGTAGTTTCAAAATATCTTTGGATTTGGGTTCGCCGACAAAATTGGGGAAATATTCTTGAAATTCAGCAGCAGCTTTTTCCCTGTCTTTGCGGTTTTCTTCCTGACGTTTCTCAATTTCTTTGCGGTCTTTAAATGATTTACCCACTTCACGCGCTGTTTCGATATGAATGCGCGCAGGAGAGCCGTAACGCCGCACCACGCCGTTAATGACTTTCCTTGCTTGCGATAAGGCGCGCAAGACGACGGGATTGCGGATTTCGTCGGCGGGAATCGGCGGTAGATAAAGCGTTTCCTCCGAATTTCTCCTTCCGTGATGATCGCCGTAGATTTCGGCGCAGGCTTCATCGTAACGTTTGCCTTGTTCCATCAATGGCACAATTCGGCGCAACGCTTTCAAAGAAATCTGGACGAACTTGTCAAAGCTGATGTGTTTTAACAGCGCATCCAAGATTTCAGGTTGCAAGCAGCCTTTCAGACGACCTGTAATCTCTTCATCGGTCTTAAACAGGGAAAATGCTGTGCCGATTTCATCCTGCAATTCGGGAGAAAGGCTCAACGGAGATTTCTTGTCTTTCAAACCCTCTTTTTCTAGCGCGCGGCTGATGGCGTGGTAAGCCTTCATTTCCATCAGTGTTGCGGATTCGGCATTGTCTTTGCCGTAACGCAAGCCTTTGAAGAATGCCGTATCGTCCAAGTCCAGCAGTTTGCGGGCTTGGGCATAGGTCAGCTTGGACTTTTTGTATGGTTCGTCCATAAGCGTGGTACGTTCGGCATCAGTCAGCGGACGTTCGTTTCCTTGATTTAAAATACGCAGATTGTTCAGTTTGGTCAGCCAGATAAAACGTTCGGCGGTGTAGGTGTTTTTGGCTGCTTTCGGTTCTGCCGGCTCGAAGGTGCAATGTCCTAACATTTTTTGAATGGCATCGCCGGATAGGGCAGGACGTTGCGTCATCAGCAGGTTTTCAATACCGTTTTTGAGGTCGTCTGAAACATACGGATTGCCGAATTCTTTTTGTTTTTCAAACAGCAAAACGAGTTCCGCTTGTAAATCTTTGCGGCTGAATGTATGCGAATAATCGCCGCGCTGGTTACGGATATGACCGCTTTCTTTTTCAAATTTATTCAAAGCCAATTCGGCCGGAGTGCGAAAATTGCCTGCTTGTAAAGCGTGGGTATTATCAGCCACACCTTTGAGCAAAGCGCCCAGTTCCTTATCATCAGTTTCCCCCTCGTTTTTCCGTTGCGACAGATAGCCGCGATGTTTGACCAAATGCAGCAAAACTGCTGCCCATTCTAAAGGTGTCAATTTGCGGTCCAATGCGGCCGCACGAAGTTGCCACGGCGTATTACGAGGTTGTTTTGGTATATAGGGTAAAGGTTTAACCAAACCGTTTTCATCAAAATCTTCAGGTTTTAAAACGCCTTCGTGTTTCAACAGACGACGCGCCCGAAGCAGGCGGTGGGCGCGACGGCGGGTCAAACGGCGGACGCTGCGCGCCAAACGCCTTGCCGCGGCCAGCGAATCTCCCGTTTTCGGCACTTCCGCACGCTCAAAAACACGCACGCCCAAATCAATCAGGCGAACCGGATTTTCTTTATCATCAATTTCCACCATCGCCCAACCGACGGATGCAATGCCGATATCGAGACCGAGGATGTAATTCAGTGGATTGGGTTTAAAAGCAGTCATTTGTTTCTCCGCAATTTCATAAACAACAACAGCAATATATCTGAAAAAAGCATTAACATGCAAATGAAATAGTTGACTTCCGTTACTGCAATCGCTAGAATTTCCAACATATTGTTGCACTGCGAAATGAGAAACGTTGCTACAATAAGACCTCGAAGGATGTATGAAAATACATCGTGTCGCAATGCTCTGTCCTTTAGAACCACTGTTCTGGAGAACATCATCAGCCCCTTGAAATTCTTCGGTTTCAAGGGGCATTTCCTTTGGTATCAAACATAAAAAACGAAAGGCCGTCTGAAATTTCAACATGCGAGTTTTCAGACGGCCTCTGCTTATGTTCAAGCTGTTATAATCACCTTCAAAGATACAGATACGGAGGTTTCATGCAGTTCTCGGCATTCGGCGAAAAATTCACGCAACACAGCGGCATCCTGCAACTTATGGACGACCTCGGCGACGCGCTCAAAAGCGACAAGCCCGTCAACATGCTCGGCGGCGGTAATCCGGCGCGAATCGCCGAAGTCAACGCCGTGTTCGCCGACGTATTTTCCAAGCTGGCGGCGGAACACGCCGTCGAGAACATCGGCAACTACTCCAACCCCCAAGGCGATGCCGCGCTGATTGACGCGTTGACCGCTTTCCTCAACCGCGAATACGGCTGGAACCTGACCGCCGACAATATCGCGCTGACCAACGGTTCGCAGAACGCGTTTTTCTATCTTTTCAACCTATTCGGCGGCAAATTCAACGTTTCAGACGGCCTCTCGACCGAAAAAGCCATCCTGCTGCCGCTCGCGCCCGAATACATCGGCTATGCCGACGTGCATGTCGAAGGGCAGCACTTTGTTTCCGTCAAACCGAAAATCGAAGCTGTCGAACATGAAGGCGAAGAAGGCTTCTTCAAATACCGCGTGGACTTTGACGCGCTGGAAAGCCTGTCCGAACTCAAAGCGGGCAAAATCGGCGCGATTTGCTGTTCGCGCCCGACCAACCCGACCGGCAATGTGTTGACCGACGGCGAAATGGTGCGGCTGGACGCTTTGGCGCAAGAACACGGCATTCCGCTGATTATCGACAACGCCTACGGAATGCCGTTCCCCAACATCATTTATAGCGACGTGACGCTGAATTGGCACGAAAACATCATCCTCTGCTTCAGCCTTTCCAAAGTCGGCTTACCTGGCGTGCGCACCGGCATCATCGTCGCCGCACCCGAAGTCGTCAAAGCCGTCAGCAGCCTGAATGCGATTGTGAACCTGTCGCCCACCCGCTTCGGCGCGGCCATCGCAACGCCGCTGTTGCAGGACGGTCGTCTGAAACAGCTTTCAGACGACGTCATCCGGCCGTTTTACCGCAATCAGGTGCAAACCGCCGTCTCGCTGCTCAAGCGCGAGCTGGGCGCGTATCCGCTGAAAATCCACAAACCCGAAGGCGCGATTTTCCTGTGGCTCTGGTTTGAAAACCTGCCCGTTTCGTCGCAAACCCTGTACGAAATGCTCAAAGCCGAAGACACGCTGATTATTCCGGGCGAACATTTCTTCGTTGGCATCGACACGCAGGATTACCCGCACGCCTGCGAGTGCATCCGCATGAGCATCGCCCAGGACGCGGAAACGCTGGAAAAAGGCATCGCCGCCATCGGCAGGGTGGTGCGCGGTTTGTACGACGCGGCGTGAGTTGGGGCAGGGCCTTCATTTAGACTCCCTGCAAAATTCCAAATGATTGAAAGCAAACCGCCAGCCTTGCGGACAAAATACGGTTTCGCAGTAAGTTTATTGAATATAGCCAGTTCGCTTGCTTTTTGATATATCTCTCACCATCAGGCGTCATTCCCGCGCAGGCGGGAATCCAGACCTGTCGGCACAGGAACCTGTCGGGGAAAAAGTTTCCTAAATTCTACATTCTGGATTCCCGCCTGCACGGGAATGACGGGATTCGATAAACGTCGTATCAAAAATTAAATAAGTTAGCTATAAAGGATTCAGGCCGTCTGAAAGCTGCTTTTTCAGTTTCAGACGGCCTGAAACTTTTTCATCAATACGATAACCGCTTATTTTTGCCTAGGTTTACCTTAAACGCGCCCTGCGGCGGGGCGGGCTTTGTTCCCTAAATCTTCCGACTGTTTTAGAATTGCAACTCTCATACAGGCCGTCGGAACGATTCATTATGTCTATTTCCCAGCCCGAACGGGTTTTAATCATCAAGCTGCGGCACCACGGCGACGTATTGCTGTCCACGCCGGTTGTGGACGCCCTCAAGCACAAATTTCCCGACTGCGAAGTCGATATGCTGGTGTATGCCGCCACCACCGACGTCATCCTCGACAACCGCCAAATTTCCAATATCTTCACCATCGACCGCGAATGGAAGAAACAGGGCGTCAGGGCACAGCTTGCGCATGAGAAGGCATTGTTCAAAAGCCTGAAAGCCAGAAACTACGATTGGGCGTTTAATATTTCCGACCAGTGGCGCGCGGCGTTTTTGGCCAAACTCTGCGCGCATTACAGTGCGGGCATCGCCTGCTGCAAGCGCGACAATTTTCTCTGGCGGCACTGCCACGATTTTCTGAACGAAGAACTCGACACTTCGCACCATATGGTCGAAAGCAACCTGAACGTATTGCCGCCGCTGGTGCTGCCGGAAGAATATCCGGCCAAAGTGCGTATGGAAATCGCCCCCGCCAACCGCGAAAGCGTGTTGGAAAAACTGAGCGCACAGGGCTGGAACGGCGAACCGTATGTGCTGGCGCATCCCGGCGCGCGCTGGTTTTTCAAGTGCTGGGAAGACGGTAAAAACGCCGCGCTGCTCCAGCTTTTGCTGCTCAACGGCAAAAACGTCGTTTTGACCGCTTCTCCCGATGCCGCCGAGCAGGAAATGGTACAAAGCATTTTAGGCCGTCTGAAAATCCCCGACGGCGTGCATGTGTGGGTGTTGTCCGGCTGCCTCAACCTGCGCGAGCTGGCCGCCGCGATTGACGGGGCGGAACTGTTTTTCGGCGTCGATTCCGTGCCGATGCACATCGCCGCCGCCCTCGACAAGCCGCAGGTGGCGTTGTTCGGGCCGAGCTGGGTCGGCCGCTGGCGGCCTTATTCGGATAAGGCCGAGGTAGTGTGGGCGGGCGATTTTGCCGAACTGCCGCACCCCGACAGCATCAATACCAACGACGCCACCCGCCTGCTCGGCGCGATTCCGTTGGACGTGGTCTGGGAAAAGGTGAGGGCCAAGCTGGGGCTGTGAGGCTGTCCGCCTCAGGCCGTCTGAAAAAACAAAACGGCCGCAAGGCCGTTTGTCGTCGGAGGTTCGGAGCGCCGTTCAACGCCCGATGCCGATATAGATTTCGCCGCCGTCCCGTCCGCGCCGGAGGTCGCTTTGCCGATCGCTTTTATCCCGCCCTAGCGGCGTGTCCTGCTCCATCTGCCAGATGACGCTGCTCCCGCCGCCTATCGGGTGCGAACCGCGCATTCCGATATGGCTGCCCAAATCGGAAACGCCCGTATAAGACGAAGTTTTGCCGCCGAATCTGGTTTGCGAAGTTTCCACACCGCTTTTCAAATCGCCGTAGAGCCGCACGTCGGCCGACGCAAACGCGGGCAGGGCGAGCAGGAGGAGGGTGAGCCGTTTATTCATTATGTGCATCCTTCGTTGGGAAAACGGGGGAAGTATATCCGCCCGCCTTGTAAACAAACCGCAATTCATGCAAAAGGCCGTCTGAAACAGGAAAACCGCCATGCAAAACATCCGCGCCGCCGCCGTGCAAATGATTTCCTCCACCGACCCCGACGCCAACACCGCCGCGATGAAACGCCTCGTGCGCCAAGCCGCAGAGCAAGGGGCGGACTGGGTGCTGCTGCCGGAATACTGGCCGCTGATGGGGCGCAACGATACCGACAAACTCGCCTTCGCCGAACCTTTAGTCGGCGGCCGTTGTGGCGAAACCCGCTACGCTCGTTTTCAGACGGCCTTGAGCGAAACGGCGGCGGAATGCGGCGTGGTGCTGTTCGGCGGCACGGTTCCGCTGCAAAGCCCCGACGCGGGCAAAGTGATGAACACCATGCTGGTGTACGGCCGCGACGGCGCGCAAATCGGGCTGTACCACAAAATGCACCTGTTCGGTTTCTCAGGCTTGGGCGAACGCTATGCCGAAGCGGACACCATCAGCGCGGGCGGCGATGTGCCGGAACTGAGTGCCGAAGAGGTTCCGCTTGCCGCCGGCATCTGCTACGATTTGCGTTTTCCCGAATTTTTCCGCGCCCAGCGGCCGTTTGACGTTTTGCTGCTGCCCGCCGCCTTCACTTATACGACAGGCAGGGCGCATTGGGAATTGCTGCTGCGCGCCCGCGCGGTGGAAAACCAATGTTACGTCGTAGCGGCGGCGCAAGGCGGCGAACACGAAAGCGACAGGCGCACTTTCGGCCACAGCATGATTATCGACCCGTGGGGCGAAGTGCTGGCCGTTTTGCCCGAAGGCGAGGGCGTCGTCGTGGCCGATTTGGACGGCGCGCGGCTGCAAAGCGTGCGCACCAGGCTGCCCGCGTTGAAACACAGATTGCTGCAAACCATTCTTTGAGGCCGTCTGAAAAACCGTTTTCCGGATTTCCGCTGATTTTCCCTATGACCCGAACCCTGCAAACCACCCGCATCCTAGGCATAGACCCCGGCAGCCGCGTAACCGGCTTCGGCGTCATCGACGTCTGCGGCCGCGAACATTTCTATGTAGCCTCCGGCTGCATCAAAACTCCGCCGGACGCGCCGTTGTCGGAACGTATCGCCGTCATCGTGCGCCATATCGGCGAAATCGTCCGGCTGTACCGGCCGCAACAGGCCGCAGTAGAACAAGTATTCGTCAACGTCAATCCGGCCTCGACCCTGATGCTCGGACAGGCGCGCGGCGCGGCATTGGCCGCCTTGGTCATGCACGAGCTGCCCGTGTCCGAATACACCGCCCTGCAAGTCAAGCAGGCCGTCGTCGGCAAAGGCAAGGCGGCGAAAGAACAAGTGCAGCACATGGTCGTGCAAATGCTGTCGCTTTCCGGCACGCCCCAGTCCGATGCCGCCGACGGCCTCGCCGTCGCCCTGACCCACGCCCTGCGCAACCACGGACTTGCCGCGCAGTTGAATCCGAACGGAATGAAGGTCAAACGCGGCCGTTTCCAGTGGTAAAAGGCCGTCTGAAAACGAGCGTAGCGGGTTTCGCCAAAAACAGTGCGGCGGGTTTCGCTAAAACCACCCCATTCCCGACCCGCAATCCGCCTGAAAAACAACCCTTTCAGTTATAATCGCATTTTTCCGCTTCCGCCAGCCGCCATGAAAGCCGCCTTTTTCCTCCTCTACCTCATTCAGCTCCTGCCCTTCAAAGCCATACACAAAATTGCCGATGCAGTGGGCATCCTTGCCTATTACGCCGTCAAACCGCGCCGCAAAGTCGGCGAGACCAACCTCAGAAAATGCTTTCCAGAATGGAGCGAAGACAAGCGCAAAGCCGTGCTCAAACGCCATTTTCAACACATGGCGAAGCTGATGCTCGAATACGGCCTGTATTGGTATGCGCCTGCCGACAGGCTGCGCAAACTCGTACATTATCAAGACAAACACCATCTTGACGACGCGCTCGCGGCAGGCGAAAAAGTCATCCTGCTTTATCCGCATTTCACCGCATTTGAAATGGCGGTTTACACCCTCAATCAGGACGTGCCGCTGACCAGCATGTATTCGCACCAAAAAAACAAAGCGTTGGACGAACAAATCCTCAAAGGCCGCCACCGCTACAACAACGTCTTCCTCATCGGCCGCACCGAAGGTCTGCGCGCGATTATCAAGCAACTGCGCAAAAGCGACGTCCCCTTCCTTTACCTGCCCGACCAGGATTTCGGCCGCAACGACTCCATCTTCGTCAACTTCTTCGGCATCCCCACCGCCACGATTACAGGCTTAAGCCGCATCGCCGGCATGACGAAAGCCAAAGTCATCCCCGCCATACCCACGCGCAATGCCGACAACACGGTTACGCTGCGTTTCTATCCGGCATGGGAAAACTTCCCTTCAGACGACGTTGCAGCCGACACCCAGCGCATGAACGACTTTATCGAAGCGCGGGCAAGGGAAAATCCCGAACAATATTTCTGGCTGCACAAGCGCTTTAAAACCCGTCCCGAAGGCGAACAGGGGTTTTATTGAATTACATACAATTTCAAACAAAAACAGGCCGGTAACCGCTCCGGCCTGTTTTTGTTTGAATGCGATTGAATTTGTATATGCCTGATGGGTTTTGAAAGTTTTGCGGGCTTTGGATAAAACATTCGGAAAAATATAGAAAAAAGATATTGCGAATGAGCGTTAGAAGGATGTTTTTCAGACGGCCTGAATATTAAATGGATAAATCGGTGCGATTTGGTTAATATATTAAAAATAATTTTATTTAAAATCAGTGTATTACAAAGAGAGGAAAATGGTTTGAAAACCATGCGGCTTTGTTTTGTGAAATTTAATATTAAAAAATAACCATTTTATAGAATTAAATTTCTAAAAAATAAAATTTAAATATTTTAAATTTTAAAAATATAATATTTTGAATAAAACGGAGAGATGTCGGAAAAATACATCTTTCGGGAAATAACACTTGGCAAACGTCTGGAAAAGGCGTAAATTCCGCTACACTTGATTACACGTTTTCAGACGGCCTCTCGGCCGTAAGGATTTCCGTGTATAGGGTTTTCCCCCTGCGGGAGCGTTTCGGCGGTTTGCTTCTCTCCGCTGGAACGGAATTTTATCGGTGCAGAGTTGAGCTGCGTCGGTAAAGTTGCAGGTGCAAGCCTGCATTGTTTGTGAAGCGTAAATCTCTGATTTGAGGTATTGGGGCAATCCTGTGGGGGGTTGCCCATTTTTTTGCCGTTTGCCGCCGGCTTTCTTTATCCTCCGCTTCATGTAACAATGCCGTCATTCATCCCGTTGGTTGCCGGAGCGACGCCATGACCCCGATTTTAGCCTTTGACATCGAAACCGTACCCGACGTACACGGCATCCGCCTGTTGTACGACCTGCCTGACAACCTGCCCGACAGCGAGGCCGTTATGTTCGCCCAGCAGAAACGCCGCGCCCAGACCGGCGGCGATTTCATGCAGCACCACCTGCATCAGGTGGTGGCCATTTCCTGCTGTATGCGCTGGGGGCAGGACAAAATCCATGTCGGCACCATCGGCGAAATGCACGACAGCGAAGAGGTGATGATTGCCAAGTTTTTCGACCTCATCGAGACCCATACGCCGCAACTGGTGAGTTGGAACGGCGGCGGCTTCGACCTGCCCGTGCTGCATTACCGTTCGCTGATTCACGGCATCGCCGCCGCGCGGTACTGGGACACGGGGGAGGGCGATTTCGGCGACAGCCGCGATTTCAAATGGAACAACTACATCAGCCGCTACCACAACCGCCATTGCGACCTGATGGACCTGCTCGCACTCTACCAGCCGCGCGCCAGCGTGCCGCTCGACGACATGGCCAAACTCTGCGGCTTTCCCGGCAAGCTCGGCATGGACGGCGGCAAAGTGTGGGAAGCCTTCCATGCAGGCCGTCTGAAAGACATCCGCGATTATTGCGAAACCGACGCGGCGAACACTTATCTGATGTACCTGCGTTTCCGCCTGATGAGCGGTGCGCTGGACGCCGACGAATACGAAGTCGAAATCAAACGCCTGAAAAACTACCTTGCCGACCAAGCGAAGGATAAGCCGCACTGGGCCGAGTTTACCCGTGCATGGCGGCAGGCCGTCTGAAGCCGGTGCGGCAGGCCTGTTCCCATATCACGGAAAACAGGCTTGCCGCCCGCCGAAACGTTACGCTAAGATTGAGGCCGTCTGAAACCACGTTCCCGTTTTCAGACGGCCTCCCAACCTTTTAACGGCTTTGCAGAAAACATGAACCCGCCCGCTGCACTCAGACAAATCACCCTTATCGGCGTCGGCCTCATCGGCGGTTCGTTTGCGCTGGATTTGAAACGGCTCGGGCTGGTGGAAAAAGTCGTCGGCATCGACCTGAGCCGCAGCAATCTCGACCGCGCGCTGGAGCGCGGCGTGATTGACGAAGCCTTTGATACCGTCAACGAAGACAATATCGGTGCGGCGGATTTGGTCCTCATCGCCACACCCGTATCGACCCTGTCCGCCATCTGCCGCAGCATCGCGCCGTTCCTCAAGGCCGGAACGCTGGTATCCGACGTCGGCAGCACCAAACAGTCCGCACTCGAAGCCTTCCGCGATTGCCTGCCCGGACATCTCCCGTACTGCATCGCCGCCCATCCGATTGCAGGTTCAGACCGCAGCGGCGCACTGGCCGCCCAGTTCGGCCTGTATCAGGGTAAAAAACTCATCATCACGCCGCACGGACGGGAAGATTCAGACGGCCTTTGCAGGCTGGAATCCTTGTGGCAGGCCGTCGGTGCCGAAACATACCGTATGAGCGCGGCGGAACACGACGCCGTATTCGCCGCCGTCTCCCACATGCCGCACCTGCTCGCCTTCGCCTTCGTTCACCAGATTCTCGACCACCCCGCGGGGCAAACCTACCTGAAGTTCGCTGCGACGGGATTCCGCGACTTCACCCGCATCGCCTCCAGCCATCCCGCTATCTGGACGGACATCTGCATGGCCAACAAAAACAGCCTGCTGGACTTAATCGGCGGCCTGCACGCACAGCTTGGTGTTTTGAAGGACATTTTGGAAACCGGCGACAGGCCTGCGCTTTACCGTTATCTGGAAGAAGCCAAACAGACGCGCGACGATTGGCAGGCGAATCAGCCGTTGTGAGGGCAGCGGCAAAATACAGCGAGGCCGTCTGAAACTTAAGTTTCAGACGGCCTTTTGATTGCCCGTTGTAGCAGTCGGTTATTTGAGGCGGGGGTGAATATTAGGAACTTTAATCGGATTATTCAGTCCCAAATACCGAATTGGTCAATACTGGTTCATTTTATGTTTATGATTTGATTTAAGGAGATTATGATGGAAGAATTAACGGTAAAAGAGTTGGGACAGGTGGCCGGAGGAATTAATTGGGATTCATTTGGATTCTTAGATTGGTTAGATCCTGATTTTTCTAACCCGTTCTCTCCGTTACTTCTTTAAAGAAGTTTATTGGACTTGGGAATTCTAATCCTCGCAGTAATTTGAGGATGGTTCACACAGTGCGGGATTATTGCAGGTAAATCAGCAAACCCGACCGAGGTTTGGGATGTGTACTTAAATGTGTGTCACATTTGCCGTTTTACTTGTCCTCCTGCCAGTCTTTACATGCTGGCGGATGCGTATTTCCAACTGATATGTTCAAAGGCCGTCTGAAACTTAAGTTTCAGACGGCCTTTTGATTGTGCTTGAGGCTGCCGATATTTTCTGCAATCTTCCGGTTACATCCGCCTGCGCCATTGTGCCAGCAGGTGCTTGAACGCTGCGGGATTTTCGTAGCCGTTCCAGATGGCGGCCTGGAGCCAGCGGCAGGCGGTGGCGACGTTGAAGGGTACGCCGCGGCCGTAGTAATACATGCGCGCAAGGTGGTATTGCGCCATGGCGTTGTCCTGTACGGCGGCGGTTTCGAACCAGTAGGCGGCTTCCTTCGGACTGTATTTCACGCCTTGGCCGTAGTAGTAAATCACGCCGAGCTGCGCTGCGGCGCCGCTGTGGTGGAATTCGGCGGCTTCAAGGTAGAGTTTGCGCGCCGCGGTGTAGTCCTGCTGCCTGCCGATACCTTCCTGATAAGCCAGTGCTTCCTGAAAGGTTTTTTCGATGTGCTGGAGTATCAGCGCGGTCCGTTTGATGTCTTCGTAGTGGTCTTGGTCGTGCAGGGCGGCATCGCTCAGGAGTTTGCGGCAGGCGGAGAGGCTGCCTGCTTCGGCGGCCTGACGGTAGTAGTTTTGCGCGGTATGGTGGTCGGGCCGGACGCCCAAACCGTAGCGGTAGATGTCGCCCATCAGCGAGAGGGCTTCGGGATGGCCGTATTCCGCGGCGGTTTCGGCATAGCGGACGGCTTTCAACTGGTTGCGCTCGGTCAGCGTGCCGATGAGGTAGTGCCGCGCAAGGGCGGTAACGGCATCGTAGTCACGCTGGTCGGCGGCGGCCTTGTACCAGTCCAGCGCGTCGGGGTTGCCCTGTTCGGCCAGTACGTCGGCCAACATGGTTTGCGCGCCGATAAATCCTTGTTCCGCGGCCTGACGGAGATGGAAGGCCGCACGCTCCAAATCGGGCGGGGTGCCCATGCCTTTGCGATAGATTTTGCCGAGCTGCCAGTGTGCGACGGAAAGCCCCTGCTCAGCGGCTTCGTGATAGAGGCCGCGGGCGATGGTCAGGTCGGCTTCGCCGGAGAGGTGGTAGTGTTGGGCGAGGAAGTATTGCCCGAACGGATGGCCTTGTCCGGCGGCTTTGCGCGCCCAATAGACGGCCTGCGGTTCGTGGTGGTCGGCATAGTATTCGAGCAGGCGCAGCTGCGCCGCCAGTATGCCGCGTTCGCCCAGCCACGCGTATTCGCTGAGGAAGGCGGAAAACGGTTCGCCCGCGCGTTCGCGCAGGTGCAGCAGGTTGTAAACGGCGTAGGGATGGTTTTGTTTGGCGGCGATTTCCAGCCACGGGATGGCGGCTTCGATGTCCGGTTCGGACTGCTCCAGAAAGATGCCGGCCAGTTGGAACGCGGCCTCGGCATGACCCTGACGGGCGGCTTGTTGCAGCAACGGCAGTGCCTGCCCGTAGTCGGGCGGATTTTGCGCCAGCAGTTGGTCTGCCTGCCGGAAAAGGGAATCTGATGCTGCGTTGGCCATGATTGGAAACGGGCGTCTAAAATTTCAAATTATACCTTCTCTGTAATTTATTGTTAACAGGGCGGCGTTTTACTGGTAGGTTTTCATGATAAAAGGTTGTTTGAGAGGATGTTTTCAGACGGCCTTTCTGTATTCCATGTTAAAATGCCGTCTGAATCAAACTACCACTCAAGTGAATAAAAATGAATCATCAGATACAACACGCATTACAGCAGCTCAACGGGCTGATTTTAGGGAAAGAGAACGTTTTACGGCAGATATTCGCCGCCGTGCTGGCGGGCGGGCATGTGCTTCTGGAGGACGTGCCCGGGGTGGGGAAGACCACGCTGTCGCACGGGGTGGCGGCGGTGCTGGGGCTGGACTACCGGCGGGTGCAGTTTACCAACGACATGCTGCCTTCCGATTTGCTGGGGGTTAATGTGTTCCGTCCGAACGAGGGGCGGTTTGAGTTTCATTCGGGGCCGGTGTTCCATGCGTTTTTGCTGGCGGACGAGATTAACCGCGCGTCGCCGAAATTGCAGTCGGCGCTTCTGGAGGCGATGGAGGAGCGGCAGGTGTCGGTGGACGGCGAAACCTATCCGCTGCCGCAGCCGTTTATCGTGATGGCGACGCAGAACCCGACCGAACAGCTCGGTACGTTCCCGCTGCCCGAATCCCAGCTCGACCGCTTTATGATGCGCCTGAGCATGGGCTATCCGGCCGCCGAGGCGGAAAAACAGCTTTATTTGCAGGGCGGCAGCCGCAGTGCGGCGGGCAGTTTGCAGGCCGTATGCGATGCGCGGCAGTTGCAGCAGTGGCAGCAGCAGGTTTCGCAGGTAACGTTTGCGCAGGCGGCGGCCGACTATGTGTATCGGCTGGTGCAGGCGACGCGGCAGTCCGGGCGGTTTGCGGCGGGACTCAGCCCGCGCGCGGGGCTGGCGGTGGTCGGCGCGGCCAAAGCATGGGCGTTTATGCAGGGGCGCGGACATGTGCTGCCCGACGACATCAAGTCGGTGTGGGTGGCGGTGGCAAACCACCGTGTCAAACCGGTGCAGCAGGGTTTGACGTCCGCACAGGTGCTGACGGATTTGCTCAATCATGTGGCCGTCTGAAACGGCACTCCTGCCGGTGCGGGACAATGAAGCGGCGGCCCGGCGGCACATCCGCACCGTACCGACCCGTTTGGGCGTCGGGCTGCTGGTTATGGTGGCCTTGTTGTGGCTGGTCGGACTGAATTATCAGGCCAATCTCGCCTATATCGCCGCGTTCTGGCTGTTGGGCTTCATCATCGTCGCCGTGCTACAAAACCGCGCCCAACTGCTCGGCCTGCGGCTTGAGGTGAAGATGCCGTCTGAAATCTTTGCGGGCACGCCCGCCGAAATAACGTTGGACGCCGCAGGCAATACCCGCCGCCGACGGCTGTGGTTGGCGCAGGATGACGGAGACGGCTGGCAGCCGTGGCATATTCCGGGCGGTTCCGCGTCTGCCGTTTTGCCGTTGCAGGCGCAGATGCGCGGCTATTTGCGGCTGCCCCTGCTGCGCGTCGCCGCTGCCGCACCGTTCGGTATCTGCACGACGGAATGCCGCTGGCAATGGCGGAGCGACAAAGTCGTGTTCCCCGCGCCGGAAGCGCACGATCCGCCTGCGGGATTCCATGCCGACGAATGCGGCGGCGTACAGGCCGCGTCTGCGCGCAGCAGCGACGATTTGTCCCACCTTCAGGCGCATCAAAGCGGCGCGTCGTTGCAGCACATCGCTTGGAAGACCTACGCCAAAACCGGCGAAATGCTCGACAAAAAATTCGAAGCCGCCGAAGCGGGCGGCGGCAGTCATATCATTTCCTATCGGGACTATCCCTCCGCAGGACGGGAACAGCTTGCCGCATTGCTCTGCCACCGCGTGCTCGAAGCCGAACGTCGCGGCATACGCTACGAACTCGAACTGCCCGGACGCACCGTCGCGCCGCAGAAAAGCCAGCGTGAAATCTGCCTGACTGCGCTGGCCCTGTGGTGAGGCCGTCTGAAAACATACCGGATGGCGGCCGGTTTCACTATAATCCGTCCGTCCGAACCCGAAAGGCCGTCTGAAAATGCCCACCCCCGACCAATGGCTGCGCACCTGCCCGCTGCCCCGAAACGAAGCCAGAATGCTGCTGCAACGCGCACTCGGCTGCACGCGCGTGCAGTTGCTGACGCAGGGCGGCAGCGAAATGTCCGAACACGCCGCCGCTACCGCGCAGGAGTTGGCGCACCGCCGCATTCAGGGCGAGCCGATGGCCTATATTTTGGGCGAACGCGAATTTTACGGGCGCATGTTCCGCGTCAATCCCGACGTATTGATTCCCCGCTCCGAAACCGAACACCTGGTCGAAGCCGTCCTCGACCGCCTGCCGCCGCAGGGCAGGGTGTGGGATTTGGGGACGGGCAGCGGCGCGGTGGCCGTAAGCATCGCGCTGGAGCGCCCCGACGCACGGGTGCGCGCATCCGACATCAGCGCGGCCGCCCTGCACACCGCCGCGCAAAACGCCGCCGCTTTGGGCGCGGACATTGAGTTTGCACTCGGTTCGTGGTTCGATACCGACAGGTCGTCTGAAAAAAAATCCTACGACATCATCGTTTCCAATCCGCCGTATATCGAAGCGGGCGACGCGCATCTCGAGCAGGGCGATTTGCGCTTCGAGCCGCAAGGCGCGTTGACCGATTTTTCAGACGGCCTCTCCTGCATCCGCGCGCTGGCCGCCGGTTCGCCCGCGTATCTGAAAAACGGCGGATGGCTGCTGCTCGAGCACGGCTGCGGCCAAGGAGGGCAGGTCAGGGCGGTTCTGGCGGAACACGGCTTCTCGCGTATCGATACCCTGCCGGATTTGGCGGGGTTGGACAGGGTAACGCTGGGCGTTTTCGACCACGGAAATTGATTTTTCTCACCGAAAGGCCGTCTGAAATCCGGTTTCAGACGGCCTTTTTGCAGGATTGATACAGCCCGCCCGCCCGCCGCACCGCACCGCAAAGTACCGCAGGGTAAGGAACATGACGTAAGCCCAACATTCGTTTACGCTATTTTGCCGCAGCGGCGCAGACGCCCTTTGAAAAGGCTGTCCTATAATATCTATACATCCGGCACTTGCCGAAGGTGTATAAGAAAGGAAGAGATTATGACCAAAAAACAGCTTATTACTGCTTTAGTTGCCGCAACGCTGGCTTTCCCGGCCGTTACGGTTCAGGCACGCGGTACGGACAACCAGAAAAAAGCCACTCTGGCCGGCGCGGCTGCGGGAGCGGCTTTGGGCGGCATTTTGGGCAACGACGGCCAAAGTATGCTGATTGGTGCGGCCGCCGGAGGTTTGGCAGGCAACGCCTATGCCTACCACAATAAGAAAATGAACCAGAAAGACGCCGAAATCGAACGGCGCGACCGCTGGTACCGCGATTCACGTTATTACGACGACTGGTACGACCACGGACGTTACAAGCGGCACAGCCATTTCCGTCCCAAGAAAAGACACTGGCGCGATTGGGACGACTGGGATGACTGGGACGATTAAACCGGACAGGTTGTTGGAAACGGTTTGAAAGGCCGTCTGAAACGGTAACGTTTCAGACGGCCTTGTACAAATTTCTACATAATTTCTATTGGTGCCGGTTTCGGATGCATCAATTCTTCGTATGTTATCTTGATTGCGATGTTTATCGGCGGGGAGAGGGCTATCATGTCTTCATAGGCGGCGGTTATCCGAATCTCCGCCCGAAATCCGTTTCAGTCCGGTCATGCCTGTTTTTTTCGTTGCAGTCCCCTTATTTTAAAAAACGCCGTCTAAAAAACAATCCGGCAATGCCGGATTGTTTTCCGTCATGAAACGCCATGACTTTTAAAATTACCTATATATACATACCCGGATCTTCCGGTATTCTAACCCGTCCCGCGTCCCGCATTCTGCGTTCGAATTCTTCGAGTGAGATGACAAAATCTCTGGGAGCGGGGGCAATCAAATCACTTATATGCTTCACTTCGCCTGAATCGCCGCCCGACACCTGTTTCAATTCAAAAACATTCAACTTTTTCATGACAACCTCTCCTAAATTTAACTATAAAAAGGTATTTGAAATCAGTTCTTTTGAAATTTTAAGAATGGACTTCATTGGTTGAGAGTTCTTACTCGAATCAAAGTTTGTTTTGAAAAACAAAAAACCGTAAGCGGCGGTTTAAGAATCATCTACCTGAAAAACATAAATAATACAATGTGTTATTAAAATATCAACTGCGTCGGCGCAATGATTCGGCGCAATTTTCCGCGGCATTCCGGCCTCTTTATTCGGGGGCGGGGCCGTTTGTTCTTGAGGGATTCAATATTGAAGGCGGGCGTGGCGTGGGTTATGATGTTTCTTTGTTAACGTTTTTCAGACGGCCTTTGATGCCGTCTGAAACGGACGGGTTGTAACCAAACGGAGAAAAGGCATGAATGCCGTTGTGATTGCTGTAATCGTGATGCTGGCGTTGTCGCTGGCGCGGGTGCATGTGGTGTTGAGTCTGACCGTCGGTGCGTTTGCCGGCGGGTTGCTGGCGGGGATGCCGCTGACCGATGTGGCCGATGCGGCGGGCAAGGTGTCGCAGCCGGGTATTATCACCGTGTTTCAAAACGGTTTGTCCGGCGGGGCGAAAATTGCGCTGTCATATGCGATGCTGGGGGCGTTCGCTATGGCGATTACCCATTCCGGCCTGCCGCAGCAGCTTGCCGGCGCGGTGGTGCGCAAACTGAACCGCAACGGCGCGGAATCGGGAACGAGTATGGTGAAATGGCTGCTGTTGCTGGTGATTCTGGTGATGGGCGTCCTCAGTCAGAACGTTGTCCCTATCCATATCGCCTTTATTCCGATGGTCATTCCGCCGCTGCTGTTGGTATTCAACCGCCTCCAGGTCGACCGCCGCCTGATTGCCTGCGTGATAACTTTCGGTTTGGTAACGACGTATATGTTTCTGCCTTACGGGTTTGGTGCGATTTTCCTGAATGAAATCCTGTTGGGCAATATCCGTTCCGCCGGTATGGCCGTGGACGGCATCAATGTGATGGAGGCGATGGCGATTCCCGCGCTGGGCATGGCGGCGGGCCTGTTGCTCTCGTTCGTCCATTACCGCAAACCGCGCGTGTACCAGAGCAATCAAATCGATACGGCCGACAACCGTTCCGCAGCCGACCAGCCGGAGCCTTCGTACTACCGCAGCCTAGTGGCGGGCGTGGCGATTGCGGTCTGCTTCGCCATCCAGTTGGTGTACAACGATGCGCTGCTGCTGGGCGCGATGCTCGGTTTCGCTGTATTCATGACTTTGGGCGTGGTCAAACGTCACGATGCCAACGATGTGTTCGGTGCGGGCATCAAAATGATGGCGATGGTCGGCTTTATTATGATTGCCGCGCAGGGGTTCGCCGCGGTGATGCAGGCAACAGGCGACATCCAGCCGTTGGTGGACGGCAGTATGAAAATGTTCGGCGGCAGCAAAGGTATGGCTGCGTTTGCCATGCTGCTGGTCGGACTGCTGGTTACGATGGGTATCGGTTCGTCGTTTTCCACCCTGCCGATTATTACGGCGATTTATGTGCCGCTGTGTATGAGCTTGGGCTTTTCGCCGCTGGCAACCGTGGCGATTGTCGGCACGGCCGGCGCGCTGGGCGACGCCGGTTCGCCCGCTTCCGATTCGACCCTCGGCCCGACCATGGGGCTGAATGCCGACGGCCAGCACGACCACATCCGCGATTCCGTCGTGCCTACTTTTATCCACTACAACATCCCGCTGATGGTGGCCGGATGGATTGCCGCGATGGTGCTGTAAATGAGTGCGGCCGGCGATTTGGAACACCGCATTACCGAACTGGAAATTCAGACGGCCTTGCAGGAAGATTTGATCAGCAGCCTGAACGATACCGTCGCCAAAATGCAGCAGACGTTGGACTTGCAGCAGGCGCAGTTGAGGCTGCTTTACCAGCGGATGCAGGACAAAGGTGCGAACGGCGAGCGCGAACCGTATAGTCTGTGCGACGAGGTGCCGCCGCATTATTGATGGGTTTTGATGGAAAAGGCCGTCTGAAAACTGGGTTTCAGACGGCCTCTTGTGTATTTTGTTCTATTTTGTCCGGTGTTTACAGGCAATCCAGTTCGTTTGCCATTTGTTGCTCCCATGTTTCGCGCCGGCGGATGAGTTTGCTTTCGTTGCCGTTTACCAGCACTTCCGCCGCCCGGTTGCGCGCGTTGTAATTGCTTGCCATGCTGGCACCGTATGCCCCTGCGCTGCGGATGACCAGCAAATCGCCTTCTTCGCAGGCAAGGGTACGGTCTTTGCCGAGGAAGTCGCCGGTTTCGCAAATCGGGCCGACGATGTCGGCGGTCAGCGGCGGGATGTTTTTTGGGTCTACCGCTTCGATATGGTGATAGGCGTCATACAGGGCGGGGCGCATGAGGTCGTTCATGGCGGCATCGACCATGACGAAGTTTTTCTCTTCGCCGTGTTTGATGAACTCGACGCGCGCCAGCAGCGAGCCTGCGTTGCCGACCAAGCTGCGGCCGGGTTCGAGGATCAGTTTCAGACGACGTGTGCCGATCAGTTTTTGAACCGCTTGGGCATACGCGCCTAAATCGGGGACGGTTTCGTCTTGATAAACGATGCCGACGCCGCCGCCTAAGTCTAAATGTTCCAAAACGATGCCTTCGTCGGCCAATCGGTCAACCAAAATCAAAATGCGCTCGCAGGCTTCGACCAGCGGGCTGAGGTCGGTCAGTTGCGAACCGATGTGGCAGTCGATGCCGATGATTTTGAGGTGGCTTTGGCGGGCTGCATGGCGGTAGGCTTCGAGCGCGTCGGCGTAGGCGATGCCGAATTTGTTGGCTTTCAGGCCTGTGGAGATATAGGGATGGGTTTTGGCATCAACATCGGGGTTGACGCGCAGGGAGACGGATGCGGTTTTGCCCAAGCGTTCGGCAACCTTTTGAATGCGGTCGATTTCGGGGATGCTTTCCATATTGAAGCATTTCACGCCTGCATGAAGCGCGAATTCGATTTCCGCCTCGCTTTTGCCCACGCCTGAAAATATGGTTTTCGCCGCGTCGCCGCCCGCCGCCAAAACGCGCGCCAATTCGCCGCCGGAAACGATGTCGAAACCGCTCCCCAGCGAGGCGAAGTGTTTGATGATGCTCAGATTGCCGTTGGCCTTGACGGCGTAGCAGACGAGCGGGGAGAGCGCGGCAAACGCGGTTTGGTAGTTTTCAAACGCTTCGGTCAGCGCGGATTGGCTGTACACATAAAGCGGCGTGCCGAATTCTTCGGCAAGGCGGGAGTAAGGGACTTGTTCGCAATGCAGGGTCATGGTTGTGCTTTGGCTTTGTCTTGTTCCGGTTGGCTGGCGGGGGTGTGAATCGGCAAGCCGGTTTGGATCACGCCGAAACGCGCCTTGTCGCCTTCCTTGGGCAGATAGAGGTCGCCTTTATAACCGCAGGCCGAGAGCAGGAGGGCGGTTGCCGCAGCAAAAAATACGCCGTATTTCATCGGTAAACTTTCTTCGCAAGCGCGAATGTGGCAAGATTCGGTATCTTAAACAAAAAACACGCAAAAAGCCATGATGACCGAAAGCGAATTCATCCGCATGAGCGAAGAATTGTTCGAACACATCGAAGACCAAATCGACGAAAACGGCTGGGATTTCGACTGCCAGTTTGCCGGAAACGTCCTGACCATCGAAGCGGCGGACGGCACGCAAATCATTGTCAACCGCCACACGCCCAATCAGGAATTGTGGATTGCCGCCAAAAGCGGCGGCTACCATTTCGCCGAGCAAAACGGCAAATGGCTGGCAACGCGCGACGGACGGGATTTCTACGACGTTTTAAACGAAGCCCTGAGCGCGGCTTCGGGCGAAGCGGTGGAGATTGCCGAATTGTAATTGGACTCAGAAGCCCATCCTACCCCAAAACCATTCATTCAAAAGGATAACCAAATGCCCCTGTTAGACAGTTTCAAAGTCGACCACACCCGTATGCACGCCCCCGCCGTGCGTGTGGCGAAAACCATGACCACGCCCAAAGGCGACACCATTACCGTATTCGACCTGCGCTTTTGCGTTCCCAACAAAGAAATCCTGTCCGAAAAAGGCATCCACACGCTGGAGCATTTGTTCGCAGGCTTTATGCGCGACCACTTGAACGGCAACGGCGTCGAAATCATCGACATTTCCCCGATGGGCTGCCGCACCGGTTTCTACATGAGCCTTATCGGCACGCCCGACGAGCAGCAGGTCGCCGATGCATGGCTCGCTTCGATGCAGGATGTGGTCAATGTCAAAGACCAAAGAAAAATCCCTGAATTGAACGAATACCAATGCGGCACCTATCTGATGCACTCGCTTGCCGAAGCGCAGGAAATCGCGCAAAACGTGTTGGCGCGCAAAGTAGCGGTGAACAAAAACGAGGATTTGACGCTGGATGACGATTTTTTGAAAGGGTAGTTTCCATTCTTTGACGAAGATGAGATAAGGCCGTCTGAACACTGGATTTCAGACGGCCTTTATATTCGGTTTAGGTTTATACCGGTTTGAAATGTTCCCAAACCGGTTTGCAGTTTTCCGGCAGTTCGGGACATGCGCCGAGGATACCGCCACTGAAGTCGTTTAAGCGGTGGAAGTCGCTGCCCGCGCTGGCGAGCATACCGAAGCGTTCTGCCAAAAGCGCGTAGTTGAGGCGGTCGTTTTTGCAGCAGTTGCCGCTGTGGACTTCGATGCCCACGCCGCCGAGGTTTTTAAATTCTTCAAACAGATTGCGCTTGGCGGTGGCGGACAAGTCGTAGCGCATGGGGTGGGCGATGACTGCCACGCCGCCCGCACCGTTGACGGCGGAGACGCAGTCTGCCAGCGTCGCCCATTCGTGGCGGACGGCGCAGGGTTTGCCGTCGCCCAAGTATTTGGTGAAAGCCTGCTGCTTGTTTTTGACGTGTCCCGCTCGGATGAGGAACTCGGCGATGTGGGTGCGGCTGACCATTTCTTTGTTTGCCGCCAGCGCGAGCGCGCCGTCGTATGCGCCGCCGATGCTTTTCTTTTCGAGCTTGGCTGCGATGGCTTCGAGGCGTTTCAGACGGCCTTGCCGTACTTGTGCCAACAGGTTTTGCAGGTTTTCGTCCTGCTCGTCGAAATCCAAACCGACAACGTGTATGGTGCGCCCGCGCCAAGTTACGGAGATTTCCACGCCGTTGACGAAACGCAGCCCGAGCTTGTCCGCTTCGGCACGCGCTTCAGCAATGCCGCCGGTGTGGTCGTGGTCGGTCAACGCCAGCAGCGTGCAGCCGTTTTGATGCGCGAGGCGCACGACTTCAGCGGGGGAGAGCATACCGTCAGAAACGGTGGAATGGCAGTGCAGGTCTATCATGGGGCGTTATGTGAGTGGTGAACGGTGGGTAGGGTGTCAATATTGTCAGGCAGTGTGGCGACGACGGTAATTTTAAAAACGGGTGTATGGCAAATTCAAAGGAAAAGTCGCTATGCCGTCATTCCCGCGCAGGCGGGAATCCAGACTTTGATTTGTCAGAAATGTTTAAGGTTAACCGCTATTTCAAACTTCTAGATTCCCGCCTGCGCGGGAATGACGATATGAACGTTTTCAATTTTAATCTACTATAAAAGGCCATCTGAAAACGTGGTTTTATCAAGCCGAACCGTTTTCAGACGGCCTTTCCGTTGTCTTCGTCGTTCGGCCAACCCGCTTCTTTCAATTTCCGCCGTTGCGCGTCGTAGCGGGCTTTTTCCGTCCAATAAACCGTCTGGATGCAGACATCGCCGCAGTCGCTGCCGCAGCATTCCCACGATTCGGGGCGGACGGGTTCGTCTAGAAGCGGCTCGCCCAAGAGGGCTTCGGCTTTATTCTTCAGGGTCGTATCCATCGGTGATTTCCAAGCGCGCGCCGTCAAACTCGATGACTTCGCCGCCGCGTATTTTGGCGGTTTTGCGGGTTTCGGTTTCGCCGTTGCGCAACACCAGCCCTTCGGCGATAAACGCCTTCGCCTGCCCGCCGCTTTCGGCAAGTCCGGCGAGTTTCAAGAGGTCGCACAGGGCGATGTATTCGTTGTCTTCGAGATAGACGGTGGCTTCCATGTCGGTATCCTGTTTAAAAAAGATTGGAACATTTTAGCACGCGAAGGTTTCAGGCCGTCTGAAAAGCCTCGTCCTCTTTTGGCGAAACTCACTTTGTCCGTTTTAGCGAAACCCGCTTCACTCGTTTTCAGACGACCTTTTTCCAACCCTGCTACAATACGCCTTTTATTGTTCACGCCGATTTTGCCATGACCGAGCCGACCTACATCCCGCTGCGCCTGCATACCGAGTTCTCAATTACCGACGGTATGGTGCGGATTAAAAAACTGATTGCCAAAGCGCAGGAATACGGTTTGCCTGCTTTGGGCATCAGCGATTTGATGAACGAATTCGGTTTGGTGAAATTCTATAAAGCCTGCCGCAGCGCGGGGATTAAGCCCGTCGGGGCGGCGGATGTGTGGATAGGCAATCCGAATGCGCCCGACAAGCCGTTCCGCGCCATGCTGATTATCCGCAACGATGTGGGCTATCTGCGCTTGAGCGAGCTTCTGACGGCGGCTTATGTCGGCAAAGACCGCAATGTCCATCATGCGGAACTCAATCCCGAATGGTTGGAAAACGGCGACAACAGCGGCTTGATTTGTTTGAGCGGCGCGCATTACGGCGAAGTGGGCGTGAATCTGTTGAACGGCAATGAAGACGCGGCGCGTGCGGCGGCGTTGAAGTATGCGGCGTGGTTCCCCGATGCGTTTTATCTGGAGCTGCAACGCCTGCCCGAGCGTCCCGAATGGGAGGCTTGCGTTTCGGGTAGCGTGAAGCTGGCGGAGGAATTGGGTTTGCCGGTGGTGGCGACACATCCGACGCAGTTTATGAGCCGCGACGATTTCAACGCGCACGAGGCGCGGGTGTGCATAGCGGGCGGCTGGGTGCTGACGGACAAGAAACGTCCGCGTGATTTCACGCCGAGCCAGTTTTTCATTCCGCCGGAAACGATGCTGGAGCGTTTCGCCGACTTGCCCGAAGCCTTGGAAAACACGGTGGAAATTGCCAAACGCTGCAATATCCATATCACGCTGGGCAAAAACTTCTTGCCCCTGTTCCCGACGCCCGACGGCCTGTCGCTCGACGATTATCTGGTGAAACTGTCCAACGAGGGCTTGCAGGAACGCATGGTTCAGCTTTATCCCGACGAGGCGGAGCGGGCGGCGAAAATGCCGGAATATCAGGAGCGGCTGGATTTTGAGTTGAACATCATCATCCAGATGAAATTCCCCGGCTATTTCCTTATCGTACAAGACTTTATCAACTGGGCGAAAACGCACGGCTGTCCGGTCGGGCCGGGACGCGGTTCGGGCGCGGGTTCGCTGGTGGCGTATTCGCTGAAAATTACCGACCTTGATCCGCTGAAATACGCGCTGCTGTTCGAACGTTTCTTAAACCCCGAACGCGTTTCCATGCCCGACTTCGACGTGGACTTTTGTCAAAGCAACCGCGGCCGCGTGATTGAGTATGTGCGCGATAAATACGGCGCGCAGGCGGTGAGCCAGATTGTGACCTTCGGCACAATGTCGTCCAAAGCGGTGATCCGCGACGTAGGGCGCGTGCTGGAGCTGCCGTTTACCCTGTGCGACAAACTGTCGAAGCTGATTCCGCTGGAAGCCAACAAGCCTCTGGGGTTGGACGATGCGATGAAGGCGGAGCCGCAGATTCAGGAATTGATTGAGGCGGAAGAAGCGGACGAACTGATTACGCTGGCGAAAAAGCTGGAAGACCTGACGCGCGGTCTGGGTATGCACGCGGGCGGCGTGTTGATTGCGCCAGGCAAGATTTCCGATTACAGCCCCGTGTATCAGGCGGACGAATCCGCCTCGCCCGTATCCATGTACGACAAGGGCGACGTGGAAGACGTGGGTTTGGTGAAGTTCGATTTTTTGGGTCTGCGCAATCTGACCATTATCGAAATGGCGCAGAACAACATCAAAAACACCACCGGCGATATTGTCGATGTCGGCAAAATCCCGCTTGACGACCAGGCCGCCTACAAAATCTTCCGCGATGCGAACACCACCGCCGTATTCCAGTTCGAGTCGACCGGCATGAAAAAAATGCTGAAAACGGCGCACACCACCAAGTTTGAAGAACTCATCGCCTTCGTATCGCTCTACCGCCCCGGCCCGATGGACAACATCCCCGACTTCGTCGCGCGTATGAAGGGTCAGGAATTTCAATACATCCACCCTCTGCTGGAAGGCATCCTCGCGCCGACCTACGGGATTATGGTGTATCAGGAACAAGTGATGCAGGCGGCGCAGATTATCGGCGGCTATTCGCTCGGCGGCGCGGACCTGCTGCGCCGCGCCATGGGTAAGAAAAAGCCCGAAGAAATGGTGAAACACCGCGAAATCTTCGCCGAAGGCGCGGCAAAACAAGGCATTTCGCGCGAAAAATCCGACGAAATCTTCAACTACATGGAAAAATTCGCCGGCTACGGTTTCAACAAATCCCACGCCGCCGCCTACGCCCTGATTTCCTACCAGACCGCATGGCTCAAAGCCCATTACCCCGCCGAATTTATGGCGGCGACCATGTCGTCTGAATTGGACAACACCGACCAGCTCAAACATTTCTACGACGACTGCCGCGCCAACGGCATCGAGTTCCTGCCGCCCGACATCAACGAATCCGACTACCGCTTCACGCCGTATCCGAACATGAAAATCCGCTACGCACTCGGCGCGATTAAAGGCACGGGCGAAGCCGCCGTCGAATCCATCATCGCCGCGCGGCAAAGCGGCGGCAAATTTACCGGCCTGTTGGACTTCTGCGAGCGCGTCGGCAAAGAACACATGAACCGCCGCACCCTCGAAGCCCTGATACGCGGCGGCGCGTTCGACAGCATCGAACCCAACCGCGCCATGCTCTTGGCAAACATCGACCTCGCCATGAACAACGCCGACCAAAAAGCCGCCAACGCCAATCAGGGCGGGCTGTTTGACATGATGGAAGACGCCATCGAACCGGTGCAGCTCATCGACGCGCCCATGTGGAGCGAATCGGAAAAACTCGCCGAAGAAAAAACCGTCATCGGCTTTTACCTGTCCGGCCACCCCTTCGGCCCGTATGCCCAAGAAGTCCGCCAAATCGCCCCGACCAAATTAGGCCGTCTGAAACCGCAAGACAGCGTGCGCCTCGCCGGATTCGTTACCGCCGTGCGCACCATGATGGGCAAACGCGGCAAAATCGCCTTCGTCAGCCTCGAAGATTTGAGCGGGCAGATTGAAATCATGGTCAGCGGCCAGACGCTGGAAAACTGCGCCGACTACCTCAAATCCGACCAAGTACTGATTATCGAATCCAAAGTCAGCCGCGACGACTACGGCGGCGGCGACGGACTGCGCATCATGGCAAACCAAGTCATGACCCTGCAAATGGCGCGCGAACGTTATGCCCGCAGCCTCAGCCTCGCTCTCGCCCCCGGCCACGACATCGAACGCCTCGCCACCATCCTCACCGCCCACCGCCTGCCCGACACGTCGCACATCCCGCTGCAACTGTCGTACAGCAACGACAAAGCGTCGGGCAGGTTTCAAGTGCCGCCGAAATGGATGGTGACGCCGAGCGCGGATTTGTTCGGCGAACTGGAGGCGCTGCTCGGCAGTAAATCGGTCAGGGTGAACTGGTAGCCGGTTGGAAATCAAGAGGCCGTCTGAAAACAAAGTTTCAGACGGCCTCTTGATTTTATTCCCTGCCGCGCCGCTGCATTTCCGCCGGCGTGCAGTCGAAATACTGCTTGAACGCCTGCGTAAAGCTGGACGTATGGCGGTAGCCGCAGCGGTAGGCGGTTTCGCTGATGCTTTCCTGCCCGGTCGTCAGCGCGTAAAGCGCGTATTGCATATGCTTGTGGCGCAGCCAGTCGCTGGCGGTGATGCCGAAAGATTCGCGCAGGCGGCGTTGCAGGGTGCGTTCGCTGATATGCAGCGCGGCGGCCAGCTCGGCGACTTGGTGCGCGCCGTTGTCAAACGCATGATTGAGGCTGTGGACGAAACTTTCAGACGGCACGGAAACCTCGCAGGCCGTCTGAACGGGATGGCGTGCCAGAAAATCGCGCCACAGTCCGGCCAGAAGTTGCAGCGCGTCGGCTTCCTGCTGCAAAGCATCGGCGATGCTGCCGTCCGGACGTTGCAGGCAGCGCCCGACCAGTACGGCCAATCCGTCGTCCAAAGGCCAGCTTCTGACCGGTTCGCGGTAGACGTGGGACAGCAGGTGGCGGTATTGCGGCTGGGAAAGCCAGTGTTCGATGCCTTTTAACGCGATTTTGACGGTGGTTTCGCCGCGGTGGAGATAGCGGCTGAACAAAATTTCTTCGCCTGCCGCCACCAGAATTACTTTGCCGCCGTCGGCCCGGATGCAGTAGCGCTCGCGGTTGATACCGAAATCCAGCCTGCCTTCCAGCAGGATGACGAAGTTGACGTACGCATCGGTCAGGCGGCTGCAATGCAGGTCCTGTTCCGCCGTGGCGCGCCCTCCGTGCAGGCTGATGCCGCTGTGCAGCGTGTCGAAATGGTAATGCCCGCTCAGATAGTCGTTACTGTCGCCTTGCTGGACGAGGCGCATGAAATGGCGGCTGTTGATGTGCAGAGTGCTCATTGTCGTGTTTTCAATAGAGATTGCCGGCCCAACGATAACATTTATCCTTCAAACGGACAAACCGTTTCATAAATATAATAATTATTAATTAAAGCAAATGATCCAATAAGATTATCTTGTTTGTTCAAATAACAACTTTCCGATACATTGCGCGCCCCTGTTTATGCGGCAGGCCGGAAACACAACAAAACACCCCGCGAGGCCGTCTGAAAACAATAAAAAATCCCCAAACGTTTTATTTTTAAAGCACAAAAACAGTTTGTCGCATTTTCAAAAAAGATTGTCGGAAAAACGATGATATCCGTTTACATGAACGACCGTAGAAAATATAAAATGCAATCATTCCTATTTCCATATAAGGAGGATGATTGATGTTCCGCCATAATTTGACCGCCGTTGCCGTTTTGGCGGCGTTTTCTTCGGCCGTTTCCGCCGCCGATCAGGTTAATCTGGAAGCCGTGCATGTTCAGGGGCAGCGTTCGTATAATGCGATTGCCACCGAGAAAAACGGCGATTACAGCTCGTTTGCCGCCACCGTCGGCACAAAAATCCCCGCGTCTTTGCGCGAAATTCCGCAATCCGTCAGCATCATCACCAACCAGCAGGTAAAAGACCGCAACGTCGATACGTTTGACCAGTTGGCGCGCAAAACGCCGGGCCTGCGCGTGTTGAGCAATGACGACGGCCGCTCGTCGGTTTATGCGCGCGGCTACGAATACAGCGAATACAACATCGACGGCCTGCCTGCGCAGATGCAGAGTATTAACGGCACGCTGCCCAACCTGTTCGCCTTCGACCGCGTCGAAGTGATGCGCGGGCCGAGCGGCTTATTCGACAGCAGCGGCGAGATGGGCGGCATTGTGAATTTGGTGCGCAAACGCCCGACCAAAGAGTTCCAAGGCCATGCGGCGGCAGGGTTCGGTACGCACAAACAATATAAAGCCGAGGCCGACGTTTCAGGCCGTCTGAACGCCGACGGCAGCGTGCGCGGCCGCGTGATGGCGCAGACCGTCGGCGCGTCTCCACGTCCGGCGGAGAAAAACAACCACCACGAAACCTTCTACGCAGCGGCGGATTGGGACATCAACCCCGACACGACTTTGGGCGCGGGCTATCTTTACCAGCAACGCCACCTCGCGCCGTATAACGGTCTGCCGGTCAACCATGACGGCTCGCTGATGAAGCTGCCCGAACACACCTTTGTCGGCGCGGATTGGAACAAATTTAAAATGAACAGCCACGACGTGTTCGCCGATTTGAAACATTACTTCGGCAACGGCGGCTACGGCAAAGTCGGCGTGCGCTATTCCGACCGCGATGCCGATTCCAACTACACTTTTGCAGGCAGCAAACGGGCGGAAAACGGCAGTGCGACGGTAACCGGCCTCGGTACCGACATCCGGCAGAAAGCCTTTGCGTTTGACGCCAGCTACAGCCAGCCGTTCCGCCTGGGCAATACCGCCAACGAATTTGTGGTCGGTGCCGACTACAACCACTTTAAGAGCACGACCGAACAAGGCCGATCGGCGCTTGCCCGCGGCGTCGCTTTGGGGGATTTCCGTTCCGTACCTTATGTGAACCTGCTGCAACAGGCGCGTGCCGGTACCCGCGGGTATAATTATTCCGTTTCCAAAGAAAACCTCGACGAATTCGGCCTCTACGGCAAAACCGTATTCCGTCCCGTCGACGGCCTGTCGCTGATTGCCGGCGGCCGTGTCGGCCACTACAAAATCGAGGCCGGCGACGATACGGCGTTGAACAAAGCCGATAAAACCAAATTCACCGGCTACGCAGGCGCAGTATACGATTTGAACGATGCCAACAGCCTCTACGCCAGCTTCTCCCAGCTCTACACGCCGCAAACCAGCCTCGGCACCGACGGCAAGCTACTGAAAGCGCGGCAGGGCAATCAGTTTGAAGCGGGTTACAAAGGCAGCTACATGAACGAACGCCTGAATACCCGCGTATCGTTCTACCGTATGAAGGACAAAAATGCCGCCGCCAGCATCGTCGGCGACAGCACCCACTACGCCGCGCTGGGCAAACGTGTGATGGAAGGCGTCGAAACCGAAATCAGCGGCGCGATTACACCGAAATGGCAGGTTCACGCAGGCTACAGCTATCTGCACAGCCAAATCAAAGCCGCCTCCACCAATCGCGACGATGGCATCTTCCTGCTGATGCCCAAACACAGCGCGAACCTGTGGACGACTTACCAAGTTACGCCCAAACTGACCCTCGGCGGCGGCGTGAACGCGATGAGCCACATTACCTCGTCGGCAGGGTTGCGCGCGGGCGGATACGCCACCTTCGACGCGATGGCGGCTTACCAGTTTACGCCCAAGCTGAAACTGCAAGTCAACGCCGACAACATTTTCAACCGCCACTACTACACCCGCGTAGGCTCCGCCAACACCTTCAACATTCCCGGTGCGGAACGCAGCCTGATGGCGAACGTGCGGTATGATTTCTAAACGGTAAAAAAGGCCGTCTGAAAAAACGCTGCGGCGTTTTCAGACGGCCTGCCAACCCGACAAAACAAACACATTACGGGAAATTTATCCAAGCCGGCGGGAAACGTCAGCCGGTTTGGTTTTTTCATTTCTAACAAGCAAACATCGGGGCGGTGTGCTGAACCCCTGCCGAATCTAAAAGAGAACGGATGAAAATAAAAAAGCAGCGAGGCACCAGATTCATTCCAACCCAACCACATACCTTGAATAGGCCGTCTGAAACCGGAAACATCATGACCTCCCGTATTCCCAAATGGCAGGATGCCCGCCTGCTGCAAGCGCAGGAAACGCAAATCCATTCGCAACATACCGGCCGCAGCTACCGCATTCAGACGGCCTGTATCGGTACACCGCCGCCGCAAGGCTGTCCGGTCCTCTATATACTTGACGGCGACGCGTTTTTTCCGGCGGCACTCAGCATGGCGCAATCGTTGCTGGTCAATCCGATGACCCGCAGCAACGCCCCGTGCCTCTTAGTCGGTATCGGCTATCCCAACGGCGCCATCCGCGATTTGCAACGGCGCGCACTGGATTACACCCCGCCGCTGCCCGCCGGCGCAACCGAAGCCGACTGCCGCCGGTATGGGCAGGCCGACCGCTTCGGCGCATTTGTCGACGGCGAACTTATGCCGCTGCTGGCGGACAGGTTCCCGATTAATACGGCCGAGCAGGCCTTGTTCGGCCATTCTTTCGGCGCGCTGTTCGGTGCGTACAGCCTGCTCGTCTCAACCAAACGTTTCCGCCGCTATTTTCTCATCAGCCCTTCAATGTGGTGGCATAACCGCCGCCTTCTTGATTTCATGCCGTCTGAAATTCCGCAGGAGTGTTATGCCGAGATACGCGTAGGCGGTTTGGAACAACCTGCCTGCAACGGCACGCGACACCAGCGCGAACGCAACATGGTTACGCAGGCAGAAGATTTCGCCGTCAGATTGCGCGGTAAAGGCGTGGAAACCGTGTTTGAGAACTATCCGAACGACAACCACGGCAGCGTTCCCTTCCGAGCCTTACCCGATTGCCTTGCCGCATTGGCGAAGGTATGGCAGGCCGTCTGAACGGCATGTGCGGACGGAAAAGGAAAAAAGGAAATGCGGCGGGCGGAAGCCGATGGGTGATGAACGGGCGTCTGATGGAGCATCAGCAGATGCAAATAAAATAAGGAACCGATAATAATCGGTTCCTTTCCTTATTCTGGTGGAGGTAAGCGGGATCGAACCGCTGACCTCTTGCATGCCATGCAAGCGCTCTACCAACTGAGCTATACCCCCGAATGGTGGCGAATCAGGGACTCGAACCCCGGACACAAGGATTATGATTCCTCTGCTCTAACCGACTGAGCTAATTCGCCGTTTCGTGAAACCGCTATTATAGGTTTTTCTGCGTTTTTGGCAAGCGCATTTATTTGTGTTTCGTTTTCTATTTTGATTTTAAAGGATAAAAAATAGATTTGTGCATCGGTCGGTTAGGTTATTAGTGCGGGCCGTCTGAAAGATTGTAGTGGCAGTTTTCAGACGGCCTGATTCAAAGCATGTGGCATATGTCGCCGAAAGCGAAACCCTGCCAGTTTGTATCTATGTTTTTTCCGAACGCGATAACTTTGAAAAGCTCGCCCATTTCATGCGGGTTAACCAGTTGCTGTACTGCCGCTGCGGCGGTCAGATAGGCTGCGG
Source organism: Neisseria oralis (assembly GCF_045062685.1). NCBI lineage: Bacteria > Pseudomonadati > Pseudomonadota > Betaproteobacteria > Neisseriales > Neisseriaceae > Neisseria > Neisseria oralis. The sequence continues at coordinate 267,459 of NZ_JBJGEB010000001.1, read as the reverse complement.
TATCAGGATGGCCCGTTTGTGCCAAAAGATCGGTGATGCCCAGATTCAGAAGAAAATTGGCTTGGGTGGTGTAGCCGATTAAATCCAAACCGGCATCGGTGGCCGCTTGTGCAATATCGGTGAAGTTGACATGGGCCGTCAGGTCGGTTAGGCCGGGCAGAAAAAAAGGGTCGTGAACGGTGTGGTGCCGGTAATGGCCGATGAGCGTCCCCATATGGCGCTGCGGGTGGTAATACTGGGCGGCATCAAAGCCGTAATCGATGAATATCATGCCGCCTTGGCGGAGTTTCGAGGCAACGGTGTGCACAAAGGCATGTTGCGCGGGATGAAGCTCGCTGGTGTACGGTTCGGCGTCGGGAAAATAGTTTTCGGCAGAGCGAAGCAGGGTAGGGGTGGCAAGTGTTTGGGGAACTTGGACAAATTCCCCGTTTTTTATACTGACGCCGATTTGTTGAAAGTTGCCGCCTTCTTTCCGGACAAGTTCCACCGGCATAGCGTCCAGCACCTCGTTGCCGATGACGATGCCGTCAAATTCGTCGGGAAGCGTGTCGAGATGGATGATTTTTCGTGCGGTTTTGGGAGGAAGACTGTTTGAAATCATGGCACGCTGGCGTTCGGCCAGCTCGGGAGAGAGTTCGACGATGTAATAATGCCTGAGGCCGTCTGAAAAGTTTTGCAGCAGGCTCACGGCCAAATCCCCCGTTCCGGCACCGAATTCGTATATGTTGCCTGCGGTTTGCGGCAAGAGGACGGAGAGTTGCGCAAACAAGGTTTTTCCGAACAGGGGCGACAGTGCAGGGGCGGTAATGAAATCTCCGCCCGCACCGATTTTATGGCTTCCTCCGGTGTAGTAACCGAAGTCGGGAGCATAGAGGGCGAGTTCCATGAAACGGGAGAAAGGAATCCAGTTGCCTTTGTCTGAGATTTCGTCGCTTATCAGGCGGCACAGTTGCCGGCAGGAGTGTTGTGCGGCAGGAGAAGGGACCGGAATTTGGAGTTTCATGACTGTTAGATAATGTAAAAATTTAGAATTTGCGCATGTATTATAACGTACCTGTTTTGTGGTCGGGAAACCGATATTATGTGCTATATGTAGTAGTAAATTTACACAAACGATACAAGATATTGTGTTTTATCATCCATTTTGATTGGAAAAAGACCGTTCGGGTAATGTGGTTGTTTGGGTATCTGTCTGTATTTAAAAGTATTTTTTGAACCGAAAATAAGCATTTTCAGAGTGTTTGCGATTTGACCGTGTCGGCAAAATTTCTTATAGTGTGGGCTAGTGGGGCGATGTGGGGGAAAGTGTACCAATTGCCCAAAATTTTTCTCTACGACGACAGGATAGGTTTAAAGTGTTTGGCGGTGTTCATGAGTTGAGTATAGACAGCAAAGGGCGGTTGGCCATTCCGGCTAAGTTCCGCGATATTTTGCTGCGCCGCTATACCCCCGCCGTCGTGGTTACGCTGGATTCGCGCCAGCGTTTGCTGATGTATCCCGAAAGCGAATGGGAGAAAGTATCCCAGCAGCTTTTGGCTTTGAAAGTAAACGGAAATCCTGTGTTGCAGCGTTACCAGAACTTATTGCTGCACAATGCCGAATTGCTGGAGTGGGACAGTGCCGGCCGTATTTTGTTGTCGGCCAATTTGCGCAAACGCGTGGATTTTGAAAAAGAGGTAACGCTTGCCGGCCGCGCCAACCGGTTGGAGTTGTGGGGTCGGGAGCATTGGGAAGCTGAGATGAACCAGGCTTTGGATATTAATCCTGAAGAGCTGGATTACCAGTTGAGTCAGACGGATTTGCAGTTGTGAGCGAGGCTGGGGAATACAAACATATTACCGTATTGCTGAACGAGGCGGTGGATGCGCTGAATATCCGGCCGGACGGTGTGTATGTTGACGGTACGTTCGGCAGGGGAGGGCACTCCCGCCTGATTTTGTCCCGTTTGGGCGAAGAAGGCCGTTTGATTGTTTTCGACAAAGACCCACAGGCAATAGTTGCGGCACGCAAGCTGGCGGCATATGATATGCGGGTTAGCGTGGTGCATGACGGATTTTCCGTTTTTCAGACGGCATTGGATGAGCTGGGGATCGGGAAAGTGGATGGAGCATTATTCGATTTAGGTGTTTCATCCCCGCAAATTGACGAGGGTGGTCGCGGCTTCAGCTTCCGTTTCGATGCGCCTCTGGACATGCGGATGGATCCGACCCGCGGGATGTCGGCAGCAGAATGGATTGCCACAGCATCCGAACAAGATTTAAACGAGGTAATCAAGAATTATGGTGAAGAGCGGTTTAGTCGCCAGATTGCGCGCGCCATTGTTGCGCAACGGGAAGAAAGTCCTATCGATACAACCCGCAAGCTGGCGCAGCTCGTGGCTCAAAACGTCCGTACTCGCGAGCGCGGACAAGACCCGGCAACGCGCACCTTTCAAGCAGTTCGCATCTTTATTAACCGCGAGCTCGAAGAAATAGAAGTTGTATTGCCTCAAGCAACAGGCCGTCTGAAAGAGGGTGGGCGGTTGGCGGTCATCGCGTTCCATTCTTTGGAAGACCGTATTGTAAAACAGTTCATCAAAAAACAATCGCAACATGCGCCATTGCCACGTTGGGCAGCAGTAAAAGAAGCGGATTTGCCACAGCCGCCGTTGAGGCCGGTAGGGAAGGCAGTCAGACCCAGCGATGCGGAAATTTTGGCCAATCCGAGGTCGCGTTCTGCGGTGCTGCGTGTAGCCGAGCGTACGGCCGGTAGTTTTAACGCCGAAGGAAAGGCCGTCTGAAATGAATAAATTGAACGTGATTTTATTGGTTGCCGCATCGGCATCCGGTTTTGCGGTAGTAACCGTACAGGATCAGGCGCGGCGCAATTATATGGTGTTGGACAAGGCTCAGAAACAAGAAATCAAGCTCGAACAGGATTATGCGAGGTTGAAGCTCGGACAGGCTAAATTGTCCAATCACAAACTGATTAAAGTGGCAGCTGAAAAGCAACGGTTACAACCGCCGAGTGCACACAATACTGTAATGGTTGAACACGGAAAATAATGAAAACACAGGCAGAGTCTTTATCAAAATAACAATTAAAGCTTTACTCCGAAGATTGGTTCGGGAAAGCCCAGTTCGGATAAAAGGTCGATGCCGTCAAGTAATAAGAGAAGTTTAGTATGTTGATTAGAAACGAATTTAAGCCGCAGATGCTGCCGAAAGCACCTAAGGCCAAGAAACCCATTTCCAGCAATGGGCGTATTCTTGTGGTTTTAGGGGCGCTGGCTGTCGGGTTTGCAGGATTATTGGGGCGAGGTGTGTATTTGCAGACTTCGCAACATGAATTTCTTAAAAATCAAGGTGACCAACGCTTTGTTCGTACGCTGACCCTGCCGGCTTCGCGCGGCATGATTACCGACCGCAACGGTGCGACGCTTGCTTTGAGCGCTCCAACGGAATCCCTGTTTGCCATGCCGTCTGAAATGGATGAAATGCCGACTGAGGCGCAGTTGGAAAAACTATCGTCTATTATTGAGGTGCCGGTTGCGTCCATTAAGGAAAAGTTAGGGAAGAAAAAAGACTTTATCTATCTGAAGCGCCAATTGAGCAAGGAAAAAGCCGATGAGATTGCTGCGTTGGGCATCAAGGGCTTTGGCTTCCAAAAAGAGCTGAAACGCCATTATCCGATGGGCAACCTGTTTGCACATGTTATCGGTTTTACCAATATCGACGGTAAAGGCCAGGAAGGTTTGGAACTTTCCCGCGAAGATATTTTGCGTGGTTCGGACGGCGCTAAAGTTGTGTTGCGCGACAATAAAGGCAATATCGTAGACAGCCTCGATTCTCCGCGCAACAATGCGCCGAAAAACGGACGCGATATGGTTCTGTCGCTTGACCAACGTATCCAAACATTGGCTTACGAGGAATTAAACAAAGCCGTCGACTACCATCAGGCCAAAGCCGGTACGGTCGTCGTATTGGATGCGCAGACAGGCGAAATCCTTGCCTTGGTCAACAGCCCCGCCTACGACCCCAACCAGCCCGGTAGCGCAGGCAGCGAACAACGCCGAAACCGCGCCGTTACCGATATGATTGAACCAGGTTCGGCCATGAAGCCTTTTACTATCGCCAAAGCGTTGGACTCCGGTAAGGTCAACACCAGCCAAAGATTTAACACCAATCCGTATAAAATCGGACCGGCTACCGTGCGTGATACCCATGTTTATCCTTCTTTGGATTTGCGCGGCATTATGCAAAAATCTTCCAATGTCGGAACAAGCAAATTATCGGCTATGTTCAAGCCGAAAGAAATGTATGACTTCTATCACGACTTGGGCGTAGGTGTGCGTATGCACTCCGGTTTCCCGGGCGAAAGTGCAGGGTTGCTGCGCAACTGGAAAAGATGGCGCCCTATCGAACAAGCAACCATGTCGTTTGGTTACGGTCTGCAACTGAGCCTGCTGCAATTGGCGCGTGCTTATACTATGCTGACCCATGACGGCGAGCTTTTGCCGGTCAGCTTTGAAAAACAGGCTGTTGCCCCCGAAGGCAAACGAGTTATTAAGGCTGAAACCGCAAGACAGATTCGTGAAATGATGGTTGCGGTAACTGAGCCGGGCGGTACGGGTACTGCCGGTGCGGTGGACGGTTTTGATGTCGGTGCCAAAACGGGTACTGCGCGTAAATTAATTAACGGCCGCTATGTGGATAACAAGCACGTTGCAACTTTCGTCGGCTTTGCACCTGCGCAGAATCCGCGCGTTATTGTGGCGGTAACCGTGGATGAACCGACTGCCAACGGCTACTACGGCGGTACGGTCGCGGGACCTGTGTTCAAACAGGTTATGAGCGGCAGTCTGAATATTCTGGGCGTGTCTCCAACCAAACCACTGAAAGAAGCGGCAACCGTTAAAGTATCGTCATAATAAGCCATTAAAAAAGAAACTGTATATGTTCAGCAAGTTAACCCCTTTAGCTGAAACCAACTTTCCGCCTCTGCTGTGTGCAAACGCAGCAGGGCGTTTGTTGCATTCAGACAGCCGTCAAATCAAACAAGGTGATATTTTCGTTGCCTGTCAGGGCGAATATACCGACGGCCGCAGTTATATCCCCGCTGCCATTGCCAACGGCGCGGCTTTTGTTTTTTGGGACGACGACGGCAAATTTGCGTGGAATCCCGAATGGAAAGTCCCCAATCAAGGCATCAAAGATTTGAAACACCGTGCCGGCATGTTGGCGGCGCAAGTTTACGGCAACGTTTCAGACGACCTCAAAGTCTGGGGCGTAACCGGCACCAACGGCAAAACCTCCATCACACAATGGCTGGCGCAAGCCGCCGATTTGTTGGGCGAAAAAACTGCCATCATCGGCACGGTCGGCAATGGCTTTTGGGGCGCATTGGAAGAAACCACGCACACCACCCCCGCCCCCGTCGATGTCCAAACCCTGCTCTACCGCTTCCGTCAACAGGGCGCAACAGCCGCCGCGATGGAAGTCTCCAGCCACGGCCTTGATCAGTCGCGCGTCAACGGCGTGCCATTCCGCAGCGCAATTTTCACCAACCTCACCCGAGACCATCTCGACTATCACGGCACGATGGAAGCCTACGGTGCCATCAAGTCGCGCCTGTTTTACTGGCACAGCTTGAAACACGCCGTCATCAACGTAGATGACGAATATGGCGCAGAACTCGTAGGTCGTCTGAAAAAAGACTGCCCTGATTTGGCTGTTTACAGCTACGGCTTCAGCGAACACGCCGACATCTGCATTGTTCATTTCACCGCCTCTTCAGACGGCATGGAAGCCGTATTCCAAACGCCGTGGGGCGAAGGCCGCTGCCGCACGCGCCTGCTCGGACGGTTCAACGCGCAAAACCTCGCCGCCTGCATCGCCTTGCTTTGTGCCAACGGCTATCCGCTTGATAAAGTATTGGATGTGCTGGCAAAAATCCGTCCTGCCTCAGGTCGCATGGACTGCATCATGAACAGCGGCAAGCCTTTGGTCGTCGTCGATTACGCCCACACGCCCGATGCATTGGAAAAAGCACTCGCTACTTTGCAGGAAATCAAACCGCAGGGCGCGGCTTTGTGGTGCGTATTCGGCTGCGGCGGCAACCGTGACCGAGGCAAACGCCCGCTGATGGGCGTAGCAGCCGTGCAGGGCGCAGATAAAGTCGTCGTAACCAGCGACAACCCGCGTTTGGAAAATCCGCAAGACATCATCAACGACATCCTGCCTGCCGTGCCCGCGCCCGAATGCGTCGAAGCCGACCGCGCCGCAGCTATCCGTTATGTAGTCGAACGTGCCGCCGCAAACGACATTATCCTGATTGCCGGAAAAGGACACGAAAATTATCAGGATATGCAGGGAGTGAAGCATCATTTTTCTGATTTTGAAGTTGCAGAGAAAGCGTTGGCAGAGCGGATATAACAACGGGTACCAAAGTTTTCAGACGGCCTGAAGACCATCAAGGTCGTCTGAAAGCGTTTATACCCACGATAAAAACAACAGACACACGCATTACGGCACGTCAGCTATTAAACCTATCGCAGTTGTTTCAGACGGCCTCTGATTATCGTTTCAAGAGGCCGTCTGAAAAAACAAGGAGACCGATTTGATGCTGAAAATGCCGACAAAAACCCTTTTAATCAGTGCAGCCATGATTTTATTTGCGGGCTGTACCACCAAACAACTGCCGCGCCCGAACGCTGAAATTGCCGAGCTGAGGGCGAAAGAGCCGCCGGCGGCGCAAAGTTTGCCCAATCCTGTTAAAGGCAAGCGTTTTGACGACACTTGGGGCGCGGCGCGCAGCCAGGGGCGCAGACATGAAGGCGTGGATATTTTCGCTAAGAAAAACACGCCGATACGCAGTACGACGCCCGGTATCGTAACCAAAATCGGGCGCAACCGATTGGGTGGCAAAGTCATCGGCATCCAAGGGCCGGGCGCATGGCACTACTATGCCCACCTCAACAAATTCGCCAGCGTCCGCCTGTATGAACGTGTGAAAGAAGGACAGGTCATCGGCTATGTCGGCAAAACCGGCAACGCCAAAACCACGCCTGCCCATTTGCATTACGGCGTGTATCTGCCAAGCGGTGCGATTAATCCGTATCTGTTGATTAATCAGGACAAATAGGTCGTCTGAAAAAAGGGTGAAGCAATGAACGCAAAAAAATTGGTCAAAGCCACAAACATTATCGGCATGACGGCAGTCGTGCTGCTGGTGTATTGGGTGTTTGTCCTGATTTTGACCAGCGTTTTCGGTCTTCGGATATTTCGCGAACATATTACAGAAATCTTTGCGATGAGCATTTTGGGCATTCTTGCCGTGATGGCGGGTGCGCTGATGCTGAATATTATGTTGAACCTGACTCGCATAGCTGAGCGCGGTCAAGAGGCTGATGTGAAAAACGGCAGAAAAATCCTATATCTGCTGTTTGCAGTCTTCCCCGTTTTAGCGGCATTATTGTTCGGAGGCAACTATCTGACTGTGCAGAAAAAGCGTGAAATCCTGATTAAATCGGCAGAACGTATCGTTAAAGACAGTCCCGCCCAAATGAGCGCGCTGGCGGATTACCGTTTCGATTCGGCGTATATCAACAAATCGGCGGAAATCCTAAAAGTGATGGCGAAAGAAGATTCGGCTTTCGAATCCGCTTCGCTGATTGTGCCGGATACGGTCGGCGGCAAGCCGGTTTACCTGCTGTTTTCCGCCCATTCCCGCTTTGATGAGACCGTTGGTGAACCTGTGCCAGAAGGCAGTCAGGAGCAAACCGACGACGGCGGTTTCGTGGTTGTCAGAAACGGTGAGAAAAAAGTAGTCAGAAAAACAGAGTATCTTTACGCCCCAGACTTAAATGAGCGCGAATACCTGCAAAAAGTATTTGCCGGACAAACCGATGAAATACGTTATGAAGCGCATGACGGCAATTACAGCCTTTGTCGCCCCTACCGTCAAAATGGCAAAACCGCCGTATTGTGTTTTTCCGATTACCAGAGGTATGGGAAAATCGGCAGTTGAGTATGGGAAAATCGGTTTCAATATTACAGAAATACGTCAAGTGAATGATTTACAAGAAGTATTGCTGAGTAAATATGTAGAGATTTTAAACAAACCGGAACATCAGAACTTGTTGCATGCAATTAACAATAAGGACAATAAATTATCCAATATCCATTTGGGTTTTGTTCCTGAGCATTATGAAAGCGCAGAACACAAAATTCTGATTGTCGGCAGAGAAACACGCAGTTGGTACGATAGCAAGAAATTTGATGAATATCATGCCGAAAATGTAAGGCAACTGATGTCGTTAAGCAAAGATTTTATTTGGCGGAATTTGACTGGAGATTTAAAAAGAAACACAAAAGGAGCAACCTTTTTCAATTTCGTCCGCAAGGTTGCCAAGCGAAGTGGGAACGAAGGCATCTTGTGGGCTAATATTTTTGCGGTGGACTATAAAACTAAACATCCCAAGTATTCGGATTGGTTCGAAGATATAAAAACACTTTCCTGTAAATTACTGCGTGCCCAAATTGAAATTTTAAAGCCACAGATTATTCTTTTCGTAAGCGGAGACGGCGGTGTAGCGGCGCAGAGGGAGTGCTTTCCTGATTTGTCCGGCTCGGGTCAAGGCGTAAACGGCTTGAATAAGGGAAAACTGGAAAAATTTTCTTTTGAAGGTGATAAGGAAATAATATGTTACCGAGCACCTCATCCCAGTACCAGAAATCGAGAAGGAAGGCGTGCTTTAAAGGTGCTCGTCGAAGAGTTGCTGCCTTCTGCCAAAGTGTAAAATGCCTTTGCAACAAAACGCCTGTTTGAAAATAAAAAAACAAACGAAAGAGACCATGAAACCACTAGACCTAAACTTTATCTGCCAAACCCTCAATCTTCCGACGTCGTCTGAAAACAAACCCGTTTCGCGTGTCGTAACCGACAGCCGCGACATCCGCGCGGGCGATGTGTTTTTCGCATTGGCGGGCGAGCGGTTTGACGCGCATGATTTTGTTGAAGACGTATTGGCTGAGGGTGCGGCGGCGGTTGTGGTTTCGCGCGAAGATTGTGCTGTAATGGACGGTGCGTTGAAAGTCGATGACACGCTTGCCGCGTTGCAAACGTTGGCGAAGGCGTGGCGCGATAATGTGAACCCGTTTGTGTTCGGCATTACCGGCTCGGGCGGCAAGACGACGGTGAAGGAAATGCTAGCTGCGGTATTGCGCCGCCGTTTCGGCGATGATGCAGTGTTGGCGACGGCGGGCAACTTCAACAACCATATCGGCCTTCCGCTGACTTTGTTGAAATTAAACGAAAAACACCGCTATGCCGTGATTGAAATGGGCATGAACCATTTCGGCGAGCTGGCGGTTTTGACGCAAATAGCCAAACCCGATGCCGCTTTGGTCAACAACGCCCTGCGCGCCCATGTCGGCTGCGGTTTTGACGGTACGCTCGATATTGCCAAGGCGAAAAGCGAGATTTATCAAGGCTTGGGCGAAGACGGATTGGCTTTGATTCCGTGCGAAGACGAACATGCCGCCGTGTTTCAGACGGCCTCCCAAAGTCATCAGCAGCGGACTTTCGGTGTCGATAGCGGCGATGTCCACGCGGAAAATATCGTGCTGAAACCTTTGTCGTGCGAATTTGATTTGGTGTGCGGCAACGAGCGCACAGCCGTGGTGCTGCCCGTTCCCGGCCGCCACAATGTCCATAACGCCGCCGCTGCCGCCGCGCTGGCTTTGGCGGCAGGTTTGAGTTTGAACGATGTGGCGGAAGGTTTGCAAGGCTTTAGCAATATCAAAGGCCGTCTGAACGTCAAGTTGGGCATCAAAGGTGCGACCCTGATTGACGATACTTACAACGCTAACCCCGACAGCATGAAAGCCGCGATTGACGTGTTGGCGCGTATGCCTGCGCCGCGTATTTTCGTGATGGGCGATATGGGCGAATTGGGCGAGGACGAAGCCGCCGCCATGCACGCCGAAGTCGGCGCGTACGCCCGCGACCAAGGCATCGAAGCGGCTTATTTTGTCGGCGACAACAGCGTCGAAGCGGCGGAAACATTTGGCGCGGACGGTTTGTGGTTTGCCGCCAAAGACCCGTTGATTCAAGTGTTGAGCCACGATTTGCCCGAACGCGCCACCGTGTTGGTGAAAGGTTCGCGCTTTATGAAGATGGAAGAAGTGGTCGAGGCATTGACGGATAAAGAGGCCGTCTGAAAATGAAAAGCCGCAGCTTTGTGAAAGCCTTATTGCTGATTGCCGCTCTGATTGGCGCGTTTTATGCCGGAATGCGGACGCAGGCGTATCTTTATGAAGACCTCTGTCTGGATTTGGGCGGCGGCAAGAATCCGGGGAGTTATCCGATTTGCGTGCTGGACAAGAATGTCGCGGACGAACGTCTGAAATAAATGTGTATTTTTCAGACGGCCTGAAAATGAATAAGCTTTTTTGTCTGTTGAGCGTTTTGCTGCCGGGTGCTTGTTATCGGTGGGAAATCAAAGTACAGGCAGTTCGAGATGTCCCTGTCTGCCGCGACAGCAATGCCGCATATTCGCGTGCGGATTTTATCGTTCCGAAAAACAGTATCTGCTATTTAGGCAGGAAGGCGTACGGCAAAGCGGACAGGTTCACAGCCATCCGCCGTACTGACGGTTTGGAAGGCTGGATGTTTGAAGATAGCGCCGACTCGTCAAATAGAAACCCGATGCCGTCTGAAGATTTTTCAGACGGCCTGTGCAACAACAAAAATAAAAGAAGGAAGCCCCATGTTTGTATGGCTCTCACATCTCAGCGACTGGTTGTCGGCGCTGAATGTTTTTCAATATACCACCTTCCGTGCCGTAATGGCCGCGCTGACCGCGCTGGTGTTTTCGCTGCTGCTCGGTCCGTGGACCATCCGCAAACTGACTCAGTTGAAAGTCGGGCAGGCAGTGCGTACCGACGGGCCGCAAACCCACCTCATCAAAAACGGCACGCCGACGATGGGCGGCTCGCTGATTCTGACCGCCATCGCCGTATCCACGCTGTTGTGGGGCAACTGGGCCAACCCGTATATCTGGATTCTGCTGGCGGTATTGCTCGCCACCGGTGCACTCGGTTTTTACGACGACTGGCGCAAAGTCGTCTATAAAGACCCCAACGGCGTTTCCGCCAAATTCAAAATGGTGTGGCAGTCGAGCGTTGCCATCTTGGCGGGCGTGTTTCTGTTTTACGCCGCCGAACTGCCGTCCAGTACGGCCTTTATCGTGCCGTTTCTCAAACAAATTGCCTATCCGCTCGGCGGCGTCGGTTTTGTCGTGCTGACCTATTTCGTGATTGTCGGCACATCCAACGCCGTCAACCTGACCGACGGCTTGGACGGTTTGGCCGCATTCCCCGTTGTTTTGGTGGCGGGCGGTTTGGCGATTTTCGCCTATGCCAGCGGCCATGCCCAGTTTGCCCAATACCTGCAACTGCCCTATGTGGCCGGCGCCAACGAAGTCGTCGTCTTCTGCGCCGCCATGTGCGGCGCCTGCCTCGGCTTCTTATGGTTCAACGCCTATCCCGCCCAAGTCTTTATGGGCGACGTCGGCGCCTTGGCACTCGGTGCCGCACTCGGTACGGTGGCGGTCATTGTGCGGCAGGAAATCGTTTTATTCATCATGGGCGGTTTGTTCGTCGTCGAAGCCGTATCGGTGATGTTGCAGGTCGGCTGGTACAAACGCACCAAAAAACGCATCTTCCTGATGGCGCCCATCCACCACCATTATGAACAAAAGGGTTGGAAAGAAACCCAAGTCGTCGTCCGCTTCTGGATTATTACCATCGTGTTGGTACTGGTCGGATTGAGTACGCTGAAAATCCGCTAAAATTACAAACTGTTTTTCAGACGGCCTGAAGGCCGTCTGAAAACCGAGGCAAAGAAAATGACTTTCCAAAACAAAAAAATCCTCGTCGCCGGACTCGGCGGCACGGGTATTTCCATGATTGCCTACCTGCGCAAAAACGGCGCGGAGGTTGCCGCTTATGATGCGGAGTTGAAACCGGAGCGCGTGTCGCAAATCGGTAAGATGTTTGACGGGCTGGTGTTTTACACGGGTCGTCTGAAAGATGCGCTGGACAACGGTTTCGATATTCTGGCGCTCAGCCCCGGTATCAGCGAGCGGCAGCCTGATATTGAGGCGTTCAAGCAAAACGGCGGGCGCGTGTTGGGCGACATCGAATTGCTGGCGGATATTGTGAACCGCCGCGGCGACAAGGTGATTGCGATTACCGGCAGCAACGGCAAAACCACGGTAACGAGCCTGGTCGGCTATCTCTGCATCAAGTGCGGGCTGGATACCGTTATCGCGGGCAATATCGGCACGCCGGTTTTGGAGGCGGAATTGCAGCGCGAAGGCAAAAAGGCAGATGTGTGGGTGTTGGAGCTTTCCAGCTTTCAACTGGAAAACACCGAAAGCCTGCGCCCGACCGCGGCGACGGTGCTGAACATCTCCGAAGACCATCTCGACCGCTACGACGATTTGCTCGACTATGCGCATACCAAAGCCAAGATTTTCCGTGGCGATGGCGTGCAGGTTTTAAATTCAGACGACGTGTTCTGCCGCGCCATGAAACGCGCCGGGCGCGAGGTGAAATGGTTTTCGTTGGAACACGAAGCCGATTTTTGGTTGGAGCGCGAGACAGGCCGTCTGAAACAAGGCAATGAAGATTTGATTGCCACGCAAGACATCCCGCTGCAAGGCCTGCACAACGCCGCCAACGTCATGGCTGCCGTTGCCTTGTGCGAAGCCGTCGGTTTGCCGCGCGAAGCATTGCTCGAACACGTCAAAGCCTTCCAAGGCCTACCGCACCGCGTGGAAAAAATCGGCGAGAAAAACGGCGTGGTGTTCATCGACGACAGCAAAGGCACGAACGTCGGAGCGACTGCCGCCGCGATTGCCGGTTTGCAAAATCCGCTCTTCGTGATTTTGGGCGGTATGGGCAAAGGGCAGGACTTCACGCCCCTGCGCGACGCGCTTGCCGGCAAGGCAAAAGGCGTGTTCCTGATCGGTGTCGATGCGCCGCAAATCCGCCGCGATTTGGACGGCTGCGATCTGAATATGACCGACTGCGCCACTTTGGAAGAAGCGGTTCAGACGGCATATGCCCAAGCCGAAGCGGGCGATATCGTGCTGCTCAGCCCCGCCTGCGCGAGCTTCGATATGTTCAAAGGCTATGCGCACCGTTCGGAAGTGTTTATCGAGGCGTTTAAGGCTTTGTGAGGCCGTCTGAAACATGAAAAGAGGGTTGAAAATCAGTTTGGCGGCGGTTTTGCTTTTGGCAGTCGCTGCCGGAGTGGTTTGGTATTCCATGCCCATCCGTTCCGAGCAGACCGTTGCGACATCAGGTAAACCCGCCGTTGCTGCGCCAAGCGAAACGCCGCTTCCCGCAAATGCCGTTATCGACAGATTGGTCGTACATAAAAGCAAGCGCACCATGTCGGCGTACTCGAAAGGCAGGTTGCTGAAAACCTATCCCATTGCGCTGGGCAAGCAGCCCGTCGGGCATAAACACTTTGAAGGCGACGGCAAAACGCCCGAAGGGAAATACCGCATCAACGATCGCAATCCCAACAGCGCATACCACAAAAAACTCGGCGTTTCCTATCCCAACGAGGCCGACAAAGCCTATGCGGCGGCACAAGGTAAAAGTCCGGGCGGGCTGATTAAAATCCACGGCATCAAAAACGGCTGGGGTTCCATCGGCAAAAGGCATCTGCAAAGAGACTGGACCGACGGCTGCATCGCGGTAACGGACGAGGAAATCGACGAACTCTACCGCAGCGTGAAACACAACGCGGAAATTGAGATTTTGCCGTAAGCCTTGTGCGCCATTGCCTCAAAGGTCGTCTGAAAACGTCAAGGCGGTTTCAGACGACCTTTTTGCAGCAACGGCAAACTTGTTCCTTGCCTTTATCCGGTGTGACTGTTTCTTAAAATTTGCCTATGCGGGCAAACGGCGAGGCGGCGGGCAGTCATGCCAGACCGACAAAACGTGTGTTCATCAATCCGAAAGGAAAACCCATGAATTTTCAAGACTACATCCGTTACGATGCCGTCGGTTTGGCAGAGCTGATCCGCAAAAAAGAAGTGTGTGCCGATGAAGTATTGCAGGCTGCTTTAAACCGCTTGGACGAAGTCAATCCCAAGCTCAATCTGTTGGCGCACGATTTGCGCGAACGCGCGGCGGCGTGGCAGGGGTCGTCTGAAAATGCCGATACGCCACTGGCGGGCGTGCCGTTTTTGCTCAAAGACCTGTTGGCGGATTGGGAAGGCGCGCCGACATGGTCGGGTTCGCGCATGATGCAGCATTACATTGCCAAGCAAAACAGCGATTTGACCCAAGCCTATCTCGATGCGGGGCTGCGCGTGTTCGGCAAAACCACCACGCCCGAATGGGGCGCGTATCCCGTTACCGAAACCGAAATTTACGGCATCACGCGCAATCCGTGGCATTTGGATTACACCGCGGGCGGCAGCAGCGGCGGTGCGGCGGCGGCAGTGGCTTCGGGCGTCGTACCCGCAGCGCACGGCAGCGACGGCGGCGGTTCCATCCGCTTACCCGCGCACAACTGCGGCGTGTTCGGGCTGAAACCCACGCGCGGCCGCAGCAGTTATGCGCCAAACGCATCGGAGGCATGGCAAGGTTTGGTATGCGACCATGTCTTGACCCGCAGCGTGCGCGACAGCGCGGTTTTGCTGGACATCGCCGCTCGAACCCAAGAGCGCGCCCTGTATGCTTGCCCGCCGCCGCCCGAAAACGGTTTTGCAGACAGCCTGAAACAAGAAACAGGTCGTCTGAAAATCGCTTTTTGGAAGCAGACATGGTTTGGCGGCGGCAACGACGAAGGCACGGAAGCCGCGTTCGCCCATAGTTTGAAACTGATGCAAGATGCGGGACACGAATTAGAAGAAGCCACGCCCGATTTCGCACCGCCCGAACAGCTCAACCGCGCCGCCCGCGTCATCGTCATGGGTGAAACGGCAAAACTGTTCTACCAATATCAATACGAAACCGGACAAAAACTGCCGCACCACCTGCTTGAGCCGACAACGTGGGCAATGATTGTGCAGGGGCGGCAAATCAGCGCGGGCGAAATGGCTTGGGCGCGCGATGTGATGCTGGCGCAGGAACGCGCCGCCAAAGCATTTTTCACGCGCTACGACGTGTTGATGACGCCCGTCTGCCCGCGCACCACGCCGAAAATCGGCGAGATGATGCCGCCGCCCGCCGCGCAAAAAGCCATGCGCCTGCTGTTCGGCACGCTGCGCTTGGGTTTCCTGTTGAAAAACAACCCGTTTTTGGAAAAGGAAGCCGCCGCCGCGCTGCAATACGTCGGCTATACGTCGCCGCTGAACATGAGCGGCAACCCCGCCATGAGTGTGCCGCTTTACCGGCATCACGGGCTGCCCGTCGGCACCCAGTTCGCCGCCGCACACGGGCGCGAAGACACGCTGCTCCGCCTCGCCGCGCAGTTGGAACAGATACAGCCATGGGCGGAAATACCGCAGTTGGCGTAGGTTTTGCATTGGATAAGAAGCGGTCTGCGCTGACAAAACGGATTGCATCCTCTATCACAAACTGAAGGAATTTTGCCTTGTCTTTCTACCAACGTTATCTGAACGGCGAATACAGCCAAGTTTATGCCGACATCGCCCGACTGCGGCAAAAAGCCTTTCAACCCGAAGCAGCAGCGGAAATCGACCGCTTGCTTACCGAAACCTTTCGGCGTGTGCTGCACAACGCGAATATCGTTGCAGAGACCCTGCCGCAGTTCGGCTATCGGTTCAACCGATGGCGCGATAACGTGATTACGCCGCCCCTGCCCGATGCGGACGAACATATCCGCCGCCTTGTCCAAGCTGTGCAGCCTGTCGGTTTCATTCCCCTTTCGCTGCAATACTTCTACCGGATTGTCGGCGAAATCAACTTTATCTGGGACTATGACGGATATCCTGAAATTTTGTGGGAATATGCCGACCCTTTGTGTGTGTACGGCATAGATTTTGTTTTGGAAGAAGTGGAAAACGAAGACAACGAGTGGCTGGAATGTACCCGAGAATTGCTTGCGGAAAACCCAAAATGCCCGATTGGTTTGACATTTTCGCCCGATGATTACCACAAAGACAATGTAAGCGGCGGCAATGCTTATGAAATCGCATTAAGCACCAAGCCAAGTGTGGATGGTAAAGTGCTGTACGCCCCGCAAAATACACAATTTATCGCGTATCTGCGCCACATTTTCGCCAACGGCGGCTTTGGCAGCGAAGTGGATGCGCCCGAATTCCAAGACTATCTGCAAACCGTATTGCCCAAATTGCTGCCGTTTTAAAGGCAGCCCATAAGGTCGTCTGAAAACATCAAAACGTTTTCAGACGACCTTTTTTGCGTGTGTGATGGGTAGGGTAGGGCGCAAAGAACGTCGGAATCCGACTGTCTTTAAAGAATCTGAATTGTTGCTTTGCCAAGAAACCTTTAGAATGACGTTTTTCTGATTCACGCTATTTTTTCAGACGACCTTCGATGTCCCGATTAGGCGGAGGGTCGTCTGAAACGCTTTGTTCTGGTTGTTCCGGGGCGGATTTTTCCGTCTGCCCCCATACGGATGTTTTTCATGATTAGTCTTTCCAAACTTCTCGACCGCCCGATTTCTTTGGACGGTCGGAAATTCGATGTGTCACTGTTGTGGATGGTCGTTTTGATGACCGCCTTCAGCCTGGTGATGATTTATTCTGCGTCGATTGCCTATGCGGCAGGCGAAGAGGGAACCAAATGGTCGTTTGTCCTCAAGCAAGCTGCGTTTGTGGCGGGAAGCGTGGCGGTTTGCGGCGGCGCGGCGCTGTTTATGCCGATGTACCGCTGGAAGAAATTTACACCGTGGTACCTGATAGGCTGTTTCGTGCTGTTGTGCGCGGTGCTGGTGCTCGGGCGCGAAATCAACGGTGCGCGCCGCTGGATACACTTGGGGCCGGTCAACCTACAACCGACGGAGATGTTCAAGCTGGCGGTGGTGCTTTATCTGTCCAGCTTCTTTACCCGTCGGGTGGAAGTTCTGAAACAGGCGAAGAAAATCCTGTTTCCCGGAGCGGTGGTGGGTATCGGGTTGGCACTGATGATGTTGCAGCCGGACTTCGGTTCGTTCGTGGTGGTTACGGTGGTGGCGATGGGAATGCTGTTTCTGGCGGGGTTCCCGTGGAAGTATTTTGTGATGATGCTGGCCGCAGCGATGACGGGTATGGTCAGCCTGATTGCCGTTGCACCGTACCGGATGGCGCGCGTGTCGGCGTTTCTCAACCCGTGGGAGGATCCGTTGGGCAAAGGCTATCAGCTCACCCATTCGCTGATGGCGATTGCGCGCGGCGAATGGTTCGGCGTGGGGCTGGGTGCCAGTTTGGAAAAACGATTTTATCTGCCGGAGGCGCATACTGATTTTATTTTCGCCGTTATCGGCGAAGAGTTCGGCTTTATGGGAATGTGCCTGCTGGTATTCTGCTACGGCTGGCTGGTGTTCCGTGCGTTTTCCATCGGCAAGCAGGCGCGGGATTTGGAGTTGTTTTTCAGCGCGTATGTGGCCAAAGGCATCGGCATCTGGCTGGGTATACAGAGCTTTTTCAATATCGGCGTCAATATCGGTATTCTGCCGACCAAAGGACTGCCGCTGCCGTTGATGTCTTACGGCGGTTCGTCGGTGGTCGTGATGCTGTTGTGCATGACCCTGCTGTTGCGTATCGATTATGAAAACCGCCAGAAAATGCGCGGTTACCAAGTGGAGTAAATTATGGGCGGTAAAACTTTCATGCTGATGGCGGGCGGTACCGGCGGCCATATTTTCCCTGCGCTGGCGGTGGCGGACTCATTGCGCGCGCGCGGCCATCATGTGATTTGGCTGGGCAGCGAAGGCTCGATGGAAGAACGCATCGTGCCGCAATACGACATCCTGCTCGAAACGCTGGCGATTAAAGGCGTGCGCGGCAACGGCATCAAACGCAAGCTGATGCTGCCGTTTACTTTGTATAAAACCGTCCGCGAAGCGCAGCGGATTATCCGGAAACACCGCGTCGAGTGCGTCATCGGTTTCGGCGGCTTCGTTACCTTCCCCGGCGGCTTGGCGGCGAAGCTCTTGGGCGTGCCGATTGTGATTCACGAACAAAACGCCGTGGCTGGTTTGTCCAACCGCCAACTGTCGCGCTGGGCGAAGCGGGTGTTGTACGCTTTTCCGAAAGCGTTCAGTCACGAAGGCGGCTTGGTCGGCAACCCCGTCCGCGCCGATATTGCCAACCTGCCCGCGCCTGCCGAACGTTTTGCAGAGCGCGAAGGCCGTCTGAAAATCCTGGTGGTCGGCGGCAGTTTGGGCGCAGACGTATTGAACAAAACCGTACCGCAGGCATTGGTTTTGCTGCCCGAAGATGCGCGCCCGCAGATGTATCACCAATCGGGTCGAGGCAAACTGGGCAGCTTGCAGGCGGATTACGACGCGCTGGGCGTGGAAGCCGAGTGTGTGGAATTTATTACCGACATGGTGTCCGCCTACCGCGATGCCGATTTGGTGATTTGCCGTGCCGGCGCGCTGACGATTGCCGAGTTGACGGCGGCGGGTCTGGGTGCGTTGCTGGTACCGTATCCTTACGCCGTCGATGACCACCAAACCGCCAACGCGCGTTTTATGGTGCAGGCGGAGGCAGGGCTGCTGTTGCCGCAAGCCCAGTTGACAGCGGAAAAGCTCGCTGAAATCCTCGGCGGCTTAAACCGTGAAAAATGCCTCAAATGGGCGGAAAACGCCCGCACGCTGGCTTTGCCGCACAGCGCGGACGATGTGGCTGAAATCGCAATAGAAACAATATCGTAAGGCCGTCTGAAACAGTGGGATGGGAAAGGTGCTGAAATAATAAGCAATGTTAATTATTCTTTACGCTAAAACCATAGCGTAGAACGCCGCAGCCCTTTAAAATAACGACTTTACGCGTAATTACGCCCATCGGAACACGAAATTATGATGAAAAACAGAGTAACCAATATCCATTTTGTCGGTATCGGCGGTTCGGGTATGAGCGGCATTGCCGAAGTTTTACACAATTTGGGTTTTAAAATCTCCGGTTCCGATCAGGCGAAAAACGCCGCTACCGAACATCTGAGCAGTTTGGGGATACAGGTTTATCCCGGCCATACCGCCGAACACGTTAATGGTGCCGATGTGGTGGTTACTTCTACTGCGGTGAAAAAAGACAATCCGGAAGTGGTGGCTGCCAATGAACAGCAGATTCCGGTAATTCCGCGCGCGCTGATGCTGGCTGAATTGATGCGTTTCCGCGACGGCATCGCCATCGCCGGCACGCACGGCAAAACCACCACCACCAGTCTGACGGCATCCATTCTCGGTGCGGCGGGGTTAGACCCGACTTTTGTTATCGGCGGCAAACTGAATGCCGCGGGAACCAACGCACGTTTGGGCAAAGGTGAATACATCGTTGCCGAGGCCGATGAGTCAGACGCCTCATTCCTGCATCTGACCCCGATTATGTCCGTCGTAACCAATATCGACGAAGACCACATGGATACCTACGGGCACAGCGTTGAAAAACTGCATCAGGCTTTTGTAGATTTTATCCACCGTATGCCGTTCTACGGCAAAGCGTTTTTATGCGTCGACAGCGCACACGTCCGCGCTATTCTGCCCAAAGTAAGCAAACCCTACGCCACTTACGGATTGGACGATACCGCCGATATTTACGCTACCGATATTGAAAATATCGGCGCGCAGATGAAATTCACCGTTCACGTCAACATGAAAGGACACGAGCGGAAAACCTTCGGCGTAGTCTTAAATATGCCTGGCCGCCATAATGTATTGAACGCATTGGCTGCCATCGGTGTGGCACTTGAAGTCGGTGCGCCCGTTGAAGCCATTCAGCAAGGATTGCTCGGCTTTGAGGGCGTCGGCCGCCGCTTCCAGAAATACGGCGACATCAAACTGCCTAATGGTGGGACGGCACTGGTGGTGGATGATTATGGCCACCATCCGGTCGAAATGGCTGCTACTTTGGCGGCGGCACGCGGAGCCTATCCTGAAAAACGTCTGGTGTTGGCGTTTCAGCCGCATCGCTATACCCGTACACGCGATTTGTTTGAAGATTTCACTAAAATCCTGAATACGGTGGACTTATTGGTATTGACCGAAGTTTATGCCGCAGGGGAAGAACCGATTGCCGCTGCCGATTCTCGTGCCTTGGCTCGTGCCATCCGCGTTTTGGGTAAATTGGAACCGATTTACTGTGAAAATGTCAGCGAACTGCCCGCAATGTTGTTGAACGTTTTGCAAGATGGCGACATTGTATTGAACATGGGGGCGGGTAATATCAACAGAGTGCCTGCCGCACTGCTCGAATTGTCGCAGCAAACCTGAGTGATGGTCAGCTTGAAAGCTGTCGCGTGCGGGTGGTTTGAAAGTTGATTGGTCGGCTTTGTCAGCAATGTTCGATTTGGCAGAAGCGGGTAATTTCCTTGTGCGCTGTAAGACAGATAATTTAAAGCATTGATGCCGTCTGAAAATCTTTCAGACGGCCTGTATCAAAAATAAAGAAAGAATTTTAATAATGCAGAATTTTGGCAAAGTTGCCGTGTTGATGGGCGGTTTTTCCAGCGAACGCAATGTTTCGTTGGACAGCGGTGCTGCGATTGTCGCCGCATTGAAGGGCAGGGGAGTGGACGCACATGCGTTCGATCCGAAAGAGACGCCTTTGGCCGATTTGAAAACCCAAGGGTTTCAGACGGCCTTCAACATCTTGCACGGTACCTATGGTGAAGACGGAGCAGTTCAAGGGACCTTGGAGTTGCTCGGTATCCCTTATACCGGCAGCGGCGTGGCGGCCTCGGCAATCGGCATGGATAAATACCGTTGCAAGTTGATTTGGCAGGCCTTGGGCCTGCCTGTTCCCGAATTTGCGGTATTGCGTGAAGATACCGATTTTGAGGCGGTAGAAAAGCGGTTGGGATTGCCAATGTTCGTCAAACCTGCCAATGAAGGCAGTAGTGTCGGGGTGGTCAAAGTAAAAGAAAAAGGCCGTCTGAAAGACGTGTATGCGGAATTGAAGCATATGAAAGGCGAGATTATCGCCGAACGTTTTATCGGCGGCGGTGAATATTCGTGCCCCGTACTCGGAGGCTGCGGCTTGCCTTCGATTCTGATTGTGCCCGCAACCGAATTTTACGATTATGAAGCGAAATACAATCGTGATGATACGGTATACCGATGCCCGTCCGATTTGAACGCGGTCGATGAAGAATTAATGCGCGAATTGGCAGTGCGCGGTGCTCAGGCGATTGGTGCAGAAGGGTGCGTTCGTGTGGACTTCTTAAAAGATTTGGACGGCAAACTCTATCTGTTGGAAATTAATACGCTGCCCGGTATGACCAGCCATAGTCTGGTACCGAAATCTGCGGCGCAAATCGGTATGGATTTTCCCGATTTGTGTATTGAAATTTTGAAAACAGCTCATGTGGGATGATGCCGGTGCGCTAGGGCGCTTGACTCGTTGGTTATTGCTGCTGATGGTTCTGATGCTGCTGGGGGCTGGTGTGGCTTGGATTTACAACTCGCCGTATTTTCCCGTAAAACAGGTGTCGATCCAAGGTAAGCTGCTGCATACCGACGGCAAACAGTTGCAGGCCATTGCGCACGAATATATGCGCGGCAATATCTTTCGCGCTGATGTTAATGGTGCGCAAACGGCTTTCAGCCAGTTGCCGTGGATTTCGTCTGCTGCTGTCCGCCGCCGTTTGCCGGATACGGTAGAAATCATTTTAAAAGAACGCGAACCAGTGGCAAAATGGTACGACATTGGTCTGGTAGATATGCAGGGTAATGTATTCCCTGCAAAAATTCCTGATAATCTGCCTGTGTTTGAGGGGCAAGAAGGTACCGGTAAGGATATGGTGCAGCGTTATCGTGAATTTACTGATATTTTGGAACCACAAGGTTTGAAAATAGGCAAATTGATTTATACGCCGCGTTCGGCGTGGTCGATTGAGTTGGACAACGGGATTACGATACGCCTCGGGCGCGAAAACGAAATCTTTCGTCTGCAACGGTTTGCAGGAATTTGGCCGAGTTTATTGAAAAAACACGAAAACCGCTTGGCTTATGTCGATATGCGTTATAAAGACGGCTTTGCCGTGCGCTACAGCAAACCATTGGATGAACCTTCTGAAAAAGAGGTTCAGGAACAAACATCTAATTGAATGAATGGGAATTTATGGAACAACAAGGTAAATATATCAGTGCACTGGACATTGGTACGTCAAAAGTTATCGCACTTATCGGAGAGGTCCAAGAGGATAACGAAATTCACATCGTCGGTTTGGGGCAGGCGCCTTCGCGCGGCTTGAAAGCAGGCATGGTGACCAATATTGATGCGACTGCACAGGCCATCAGACAGGCAGTTAATGAAGCTGAATTGATGGCAGATACCAAAATTTCCCACGTTACTACGGGCATCGCCGGCAACCATATTCGAAGCCTGAATTCTCAAGGTGTAGTTAAAATCAAAGACGGAGAAGTCAGCCAAGCGGATATAGACCGCGCCATTGAAACGGCTAAGGCAGTCAATATCCCGCCTGACCATAATATCCTACATACGGTCGTGCAAGAATATATTATTGACAACCAACCTGGAGTCAAAGAGCCCATCGGCATGAGTGGTGTGCGTTTGGATACCCGCGTCCATATTATCACCGGTGCAATTACCGCATTGCAGAATATCCAAAAATGTATCCATCGTTGCGGCCTGCAAATGGATCAGATTATGTTGCAGCCTTTGGCCAGCGGGCAGGCGGTTTTAACCGAAGATGAAAAAGATTTAGGTGTGTGTGTGATTGACATCGGCGGTGGTACCACTGACATTGCTGTCTATACTAATGGAGCTATCCGACATACTGCTGTCATACCGGTTGCAGGGGATTTGATTACCAAAGATTTAGCACAAGCTCTGCGTACGCCACACAGTGCTGCTGAATATATCAAAATTCATTACGGCGTGGCTATGCCAACAATGGACGGATTGGATGAGATGGTGGAAGTCCCCAGTGTCGGCGACCGACAACCCCGCCAAATTTCCCGTCGTGTGCTGGCTAGTGTGATTGGTCCGCGGGTAGAAGAAATTTTAGAATTGACCTTGAATGAGTTACGTCGTTCGGGATTTCCTGAAGAGGTGCTGACCTCAGGCATTGTTTTGACCGGCGGTGCATCTATGCTGACCGGTATCGTAGAATTGGCCGAAGAAGTATTCAATCTGCCTGCCCGCATTGGAGTGCCGCAGGAAATGGGTGGAGTGTCCGAACGTATCCGTAATCCTCGTTATGCTACTGCTATCGGTTTGTTGCAGGCAGCCAGAGGTGAGGAAGATGGTACTGCTGTGGCAGGAGCGGTTGCCGTTAGTGAGCAAGGGCCTAAAGTCAGCTTATGGTCTAGATTCCAAAAATGGCTGAAAGATAATTTCTAAAATTAATTCGGTTGAACATAATGAAGCATCTCTGAATGGAATAAATAATGATATTTGGAGATGCTTTAATTCTATCCGAATAAAAAACAGAATAACTAGAAATGAAAATAATGCAGTTAATTTGGGTGGAATAGACGAGGTGGTTAGAATTGTATGTTTTTTGTTAAAAATATGAGATTTGAAAAATGCTATAAGGGTAAAAACGAGAAGAATTTTGCCAGTAGCTTAAGACTTCTTATATAATATAAAAATTAGTTATTTTTGAGCCGTCCTCAATGCAGGGCGCAGAGGAGTATTTGAATGGAATTGGTTTACGATGTAGTCGAATCGGCTGCAAGCCCTGCAATTATCAAGGTAATTGGTTTGGGTGGTGGTGGTTGTAATGCCATCAACAATATGATTGAAAACACCATCCAAGGTGTGGAATTTATCAGTGCAAATACAGATGCCCAGTCTCTGGGTAAAAACAATGCGGCAAAACGTATTCAATTAGGTACAAACTTGACCCGTGGTTTGGGTGCGGGCGCGAATCCTGAAATTGGTCGGGCCGCTGCGCAAGAAGACCGTGAAGCGATCGAAGA
Organism: Neisseria oralis; assembly: GCF_045062685.1. Lineage (NCBI taxonomy): Bacteria > Pseudomonadati > Pseudomonadota > Betaproteobacteria > Neisseriales > Neisseriaceae > Neisseria > Neisseria oralis. The sequence goes on along the minus strand of NZ_JBJGEB010000001.1, from coordinate 243,378 downwards.
TGCGATTCACGGTGCAAATATGTTGTTCATTACTACCGGTATGGGTGGCGGTACCGGTACAGGCGCGGCTCCAGTCGTAGCGGAAATTGCCAAGGAAATGGGTATTCTAACCGTAGCGGTTGTGACCCGTCCGTTTGGTTATGAAGGCAAGCGTGTTCATATCGCCCAAGTGGGTTTAGAGCAGTTAAAAAGTCAAGTTGATTCTTTGATTATCATCCCTAATGACAAGTTGATGACTGCATTGGGTGAAGACGTGACTATGCGTGAAGCGTTCCGTGCAGCAGACAATGTATTGCGTGATGCAGTTGCAGGTATTTCCGAAGTGGTTACCCGTCCAGGATTTATCAACTTGGACTTCGCCGACGTGAAAAATGTTATGGGCATTAAAGGCATTGCCATGATGGGATCAGGTTATTCGCAAGGAATTGACCGTGCGCGTTTAGCTACCGAACATGCTATTTCCAGCCCACTGCTTGATAATGTTACTTTGGACGGTGCCCGCGGCGTATTGGTAAACATCACTACTGCGCCTGACTGCCTGAAAATGTCGGAATACCGTGAAATTATGAAAGTCGTAAATGAAAACGCGCATCCTGAGGCAGAGTGCAAATATGGTACCGCTGAAGATGACAGTATGAGCGAAGATGCCATCCGAGTTACCATTATCGCAACCGGTTTGAAGGAAAGTAATGATACGAACCAATTCCGTGCCGCAGCGCGTACTCAGCAATTGGTAGGCGGAGCAGATAATGTAACAAGTCAGCCGCATCAACATCATCAACAAGCCGGTATGGACGGTTTGGTTCGTTCAGGTCGCAATGCACGGAACATGAATTTAACTGCTGCTGATTTCGGTAATCAATCAGTATTGGATGATTTTGAAATCCCTGCCATTTTGCGTCGTCAGCATTCAGCATCTGATAAATAATGTGAATGTGAAAAGATCTGTTCTTTATGAACAGGTCTTTTGGTAATAAGGCTTAAGGCCGTCTGAAAATATGGTTCAGACGGCCTCATTTCTGCTATTCAATACTTTTGAGTTGATGGTGGATAGGTATCTATTATTACCAATTTTCGGCCAGCTTGTTTGCAGTTTCAAGCCGTTCAACTGTTCCTACATCCAACCATAACCCATTATGCTTTTCCCCTATTACCGAATTATTATTCATTGCAATACGCAGCAATGGAGTCAGTTTGGCAATTTGATGAGCGGGCGTATTTTTAAATAAGGTCGGTTGATATATGCCCATGCCGCTGAAAGTCAATGTTTCTCCTCTGGCTTTGTTGTCCGGATAGATGCGGCCGTCGGAATCCAAAACGAAATCACCATTAGGATTATGTGGCGGATTCGGCACTAGCCATAGGTAGGCAGATTTTTTTTGCTGTATTAACGTATCCGAAATTTGAAAGGCCGTCTGAAAATCAATATCAGTCAATATATCACCGTTCACAACTAAAAACGGTTCATTTCCTAGTAACGGCAGAGCGGTAGCAATTCCACCTGCTGTTTCTAAGCCGCCGTTTCGTTCGGGAGAATACGAAATCTTGACTCCATATTGATAGCCGTTTCCCAATGCTTCTTCAATTTTTTCTCCCAGCCAAGCATGGTTAATCACAATTTCTGTGATTCCGGCTTGTTTCAGACGGCGTAAATGCCAGCCGATTAATGGTTCTTTCCCTACTTGTAATAAAGGTTTAGGACAATTATCGGTAAGCGGGCGCATACGTTCCCCGCGTCCGGCAGCTAAAATCATTGCTTTCATGATGCAGTTTCATTTTGATAAACGGATTGGATTGTATAGTTGATATTACAGTTGGGGCAAGCAATTGGAGGAAATTAATCCAAACGCAATAAATAGTAGTTTACCTTATTTGATATACAAATAGATTATCAATGATTATTGATTCGATAAACATAATTTGGAATTATTGAATGGCAACAAAAAGGTTGCTTAGTTGGCAAAGGTTTGTCTTGGAGGATGGATATTGGAATGCCTCTTTCATTTTTAGACGTTTGTCGTTATTGAAAAAAAGGTCGTCTGAAAATTTCAGGATAACCTACTTTAATCTAATGATCTGAACGATCTACGGAAATAAAGTAAAGCGGGAGAGCGGGTGTTTAATGTTTTGATTTCGTTGATTTGCGCGAAAAAGACAAAGTGTGTCCCCATTTCCTTCTGGGCAATAATACTTCCGTGTAGCTGGGCTAGCGCCCCTTCTACTTCTAATTGACCATTCTGACCTCGGTTCCATATGTGGTATGTGAAACGTTCTTCAGGGGAGAGGTTGGTCATTCCGGCAAAATGTTCTGCGATATCTTGCTGTTTGTGAGATAGTGTGTTTATGCATAAGTCTCGGTTTGCCAGTAATACAGGAATAATACCTGCCTCTCGGTTGATGCACAGCATCATGGTAGGCGGTTCGTCTGTAACTGAGGTAACGGCAGTCATGGTAATGCCGTAGCGTCCAGCAGCCCCATCTGTGGTGATGACATGAACGCCTGAGGCACAAGATGCCATCGCATCTCGAAAAGACTGCTTGAAGGTGTGTGTAGGGAGTGTCATTCGGTATGGTTTTGTTTTTATTTCAGTGATTTTTCGATCATTGCTAATTCGGTTAGTAGTTCTTTTAGTTTCTCCAATTTTTCTTTTGAAAATACATTTTCAATCGCGTCATAGCGTTCGTCAACTTTTTCACCAATACTTTGGTAAAGTTTCTCACCTTCTTGAGTCAGTTTTAGAAATACACGGCGCTGGTCATTTGACGGTTTTAGGCGCACGGCCATTCCGGCTTTTTCCAAACGGGTTAAAATACCTGTCAGGCTAGGACGTAGAATACAGGCTTTATTGGCTAAGTCTTGGAAATCAAGCGTACCATTTTCGGCCAATAAACGGATAATTCGCCATTGTTGATCTGTAATATTGGCTTGATTCAAAATAGGGCGAAATTGTGTCATTAAAGCTTCTCGTGCCTGAATAAGCCCGATGTTTATGGACGCGTGTTTGGATTGGGTAGGCATTATTTTAGTCTCCATGATTACCAAAAATCAGACGATGATGAAGCGTTGTGGCAAGGTTTATATTGAAATGATTGGCTTAAGACAACCGTTTTTAGGGATGCTGGCAAATTTATTTTAATAATAATATTAATCTATTGCCTTGTTTAATAATCTTAGTCTATTTTTTTGAAAAGCTCAACGAAATCATATGGTCTTAAAGACAAATTCACTTGTTTGCTTGGTAAACAAAGCTGGTATTTCAGGGAGTTTGTATGAATAAGGTAATTTAGTTATGCTTGAAGGAGTGGAGAACGAACGGTATTCCTCCGATGAGTTAGCCTAAAAGATTTTTCAGCCAGATTTTGCCGCGTAAGCCCCAATAACTGCTAATGCCTGTTGTGCTGGATATCATTTGTCCATCTTTGATGAATATGATGGTGGGAGTAGCAGATATTTGCCATTGGTTCGCAATGAGGCCGTCTGAATCGTTTACGGTTTGAAAGTGCATTCCGTAGTTTTGCATGTAGGTAGTGATTTCTCGATCCGAGCCTGATTTTAGGGCGATGCTGATTACAGGGATACCGTCTTGATGTAATGCCTCGACAGAGGGAGATGTATATTTGCATATTCCGCACCAACTACCCCAGAAATAGAGGAGGCTTATGCGGTTTCGGCTAAAATTGTTTAAGGTAACAGGTTGGTTGGATAGCGTAATTAATGTTTGAGAAGGGGATATAGGCGGTTGGGCTGGTTGGCGATACCAATCCATTAAGGTAGATAGGAGGCAAAAAACAATAAGTGCCTGAACGATTGATTTTAGGTACTGAAGGGTTTGTTTATACATAATAATTATTTAAAATGCAGAAAAGCAGGCTCCGCAATACGCGAACCTGCTAGGATAGAAAATAACGACTATCGTTTTTTAATTAAATGAGTATAAATAGCAAGGATAATGACCGCGCATATTGTAGAAGCAATCCATCCCGCTGTTTCACCAACTTGATACCAACCGGCATTTTGACCGATAAACCCAGCTAGGGTGGCACCTGCGATGCCTAAGATGGTAGTCATAATAAAGCCTAAATTATCATTTCCGGGGTGGAAAAATTTGGCTAAAACCCCGACGATAAATCCGACTAAAATGGTACTCAGCCAGCCCATAAATTTCCTTTCATATCATCTATTGGATTTAATTTGAGTGATATCTAAATATTATTTGGTACGTATTCGATTGTTACCAATTCATTCCCTACGGTTTACCATACAATTAGGAAATATACCGAGATTCGGTTGGTGCGTCTTTTATTATTGCGTGATTTTTCATATGTTTGGTTCTGTTGGTGAATTTAATAACGGTGTCGGTATGACGTGATAAAATAAAAACCCTGCGAGAAGCAGGGTTTTGAAATAGAAACGGGATTAACGTTTTGAGAATTGTTTTGCGCGGCGAGCTTTGCGCAGACCTGGTTTTTTACGTTCAACTTCGCGGGCATCGCGGGTAACAAAACCAGCTTGAGACAGAGCCGGTTTTAAAGCAGCATCAAAATCAATCAATGCGCGGGTAATGCCGTGGCGGATAGCACCGGATTGACCTGTTTCGCCGCCACCGACTACGTTTACTTTGATGTCGAAGGATTCGGCATTTTCAGTCAGAACCAAAGGCTGGCGAACAACCATGCGACTGGTTTCGCGTGAGAAAAATTCGTCAACGGGGCGGCCGTTTACGATAATCTGGCCGCTACCTTTTTGCAGGAATACGCGAGCTACTGAACTTTTGCGGCGTCCTGTGCCGTAGTAATATTTACCGTTCATGTCTCGTCCTTATTTCAATTCTAGAGTTTTAGGCTGTTGTGCGGCATGCGCGTGTTCTGCGCCTGCGTACACTTTCAGTTTTTTAATCATGGCGTAACCCAGCGGGCCTTTCGGCAGCATGCCTTTAACGGCTTGCTCCAGTGCGCGGCCAGGGAATTGTTCTTGCATTTCGCGGAAGGTACGCTCGTAAATGCCGCCGGGGAAACCGGAATGGCGGTAGTATTTTTTGTCCTCGAATTTGGCACCGGTTACGCGCAGTTTGTCGGCATTGATGACGATAATGTAATCACCGGTATCAACGTGCGGGGTGTATTCGGGTTTGTGTTTGCCGCGCAGGCGGTGTGCGACTTCGGCGGCAACTCGGCCCAAGACTTTGTCTTCGGCATCGATTACAAACCATTCGCGCTTCACCTCGTGCGGTTTCGCTGAAAAGGTTTTCATAGTGGAAATCCAGATAGATATAGAAAGTTATGAATTCTAAAGGTGGGATTGGGTTTTGTCAATCGTGTTGAGGCCGTCTGAAAATTATGTATGGCCTTAGCCGGAAAGGTGTTTGCGGATTAGTAGCGGATGATACCGGCAAAACGGAAGCGGCAGCGTATTTTTGCTGCCGCTTTTTTGCCGTTATGGGATTCCCCGCAGATGCCGTTTCGGCTGAATCCGCTTGAACCTTGCTGACAAGGTGGTTACCTCGGGCAGTTTCGGGTGCTTCTCAAGAGAGACGCTCGCGCCCACTGCTACTCCCGGCAACCTTAAGCGAACTTATTGGTTCAAAGGAATGTATGCCTTTGCGGACACCGCAGGGAAAAAGGGAAATGCTCTATCCGAGACGTGATAATGCTTTGTCGCAAGCATTAGTCATGTCAGTTATTTTACGCTCAAACTCGCCGATTGCCAAACCGTCTTTCATGCTCATTTTCAGTAGGTCGTGGACGACGTTGAGTGCGGCCATAATGGCAATTTTGTCGGTACCGACGATGCGGCCGTTCTGACGGATGGTTTCGATTTTTTTGTTCAGCATATCAACGGCTTGGAGTAGGGTGTCTTTTTCTTCCGCCGGGGTGTTGATGTTGAAGTTGACATTCATGATGTCAAGGCTGACTTGTTCGAGGCTCATGTTGTGTCCTTATTGCGGTTGTTCTTCTTTGGGCAGGCGTGCCAGCAGACGGCGGATTTGTGCGGCGCTTTGGGCTAATGCGCTGCGGTATTGGTCTTTTTCGATGTTGAGCCGGTCGATTTTGCCTTGCAGGTCTTCTTTCAGTTTGCCGACTTGTACCAATAAGGCCTCGCTCAGTTCGTCTACGGCGTTTTCGTGGGCGGCTTTTTGTTTTTCCTGTTCGAGTTTGAGGCGGGTGATTTCTTCGTTGAGGCGGCTGTTTTCGCCTATCAGTGTTTCAAACTTCTGGGCGAGCTGGTAAACGCTGATTTCCAGTTTGTCGAGTGAGTGATTCATGATTCATGATTCTGAAAGGTTCGAGTTGGTTGTAAGCATAGTGAGATGTTGACCCGCTGTCAATGAAAGGCCGTCTGAAAGCTGCTGTGCGGCGTTTTCAGACGGCCTGACGGTTTGGGGCGGGTTTTTTGTGTTGTTTTATTCGAAACGCGCGTTGCGTTCCATCAGTCTTTCGACCACTTGCTGCGGGGTCATTTCTTTACGGATGAGTTGGAGCAGGGTTTGGGTGATGGGCATGTCGATTTGGTATTTGGCGGCGGTGTTGAACACTTCTTCGATGGTGCTGACACCTTCGGAGACGTGGCCGATTTCCATTAATACTTGGTGCAGTTCTTTGCCTTCGGCCAAACCCAGGCCGACGCGGCGGTTGCGCGAGAGTGCGCCAGTGCAGGTCAATATCAGGTCGCCGATGCCTGCAAGCCCCATCAGGGTTTTGGGTTGGGCACCCATGGCGACGGCCAGGCGGGTGATTTCTGCCAAGCCGCGGGTAACGAGGGCTGCGCGGGCGTTGAGGCCGTATTCGAGGCCGTCTGAAAGGCCGGTGGCGATGGCCATGATGTTTTTCACTGCGCCGCCGACTGCTACGCCGACGGCGTCGTCGCTGCCGTACAGCCGCATCACGCCGGTGTTGAGCTGCGGGATCAGTTCTTCAATCCATTCTTTGTTTTCGGAGGCGAGGACGACGGCACAGGGAAGTTGTTGCGCCAGCTCTTGTGCGAAGCTGGGGCCTGAGAGTACGCCGATTTTTTTGTTGGCGGGCAATACGTCTTTGACGACCTGGAAGGTCAGCAGGCCGGTGTCTTGTTCGAAACCTTTGCAGGCGGCCAGTACGGGCAGATGGGCGGCGTCATGTTGTTTGAGCAGGGCGGCGCTGTCGCGCAGGCCGGCTACGGATGTGGCGATGATGGCGAGCTCGGAACCTTTCAACGCTTCGCCTAAGTCGGTATGGACGTACAGTGTGTCGGGGAAAGTGAAACCGGGCAGCCCTTTTTTGTTTTCGCGGTCGGCCTGGAGTTCTTTCATATATGCTGTGTTGCGCGACCACAGGGCGACTTCGTTGCCGTGTTGGGAGAAATGGAGGGCGAGGGCGGTGCCCCACGAGCCTGCGCCGAGGACGGTGATTTTCATGGTTTTCTTCCGGTTAAAAACTGGCGTTAACTTTAAAACAATCGTGCTTCAGGTGCAAGGGGTAGGGCGGCGTTGCGGTATATGCGGCGGGTGGGATTCGGGTTTTCAGACGGCCTGTTTCAGGTTCAGCCGAGGAAAAACAATTCGCGGCCGTGGGCTTTCAGCCATGTTTTGGCGGCTTGGGTATGCGGGGTGAGGCGGTTGACGGTTGCCCAAAACTGCGGGCTGTGGTCGGGGTGGGGCAGGTGGCAGAGTTCGTGGATGCAGATGTAGTCTGCGACATAATCGGGCGCGCCGATGAGCCGCCAGTTGAGGCGGATGCCGGTGGTGTGGCGGCAGACGCCCCAGAAGGTTTTGGCGTTGGAGAGGGCGGTCGCGGCGGGAATGAGGGCGGTGGCGCGGGCGTGGTGTTCGAGGCGCGGCAGCAGGTATTCGCGGGCGCGTTCGTGCAGGAAGCGGCGCAGGTGGGTCAGTTGGGCGGAGGGTTCTTTTTCGGGCAGCAGGATTTCAGACGGCCTGATTTGGATGTGGCTGCCGCTGTGGACGGACAGGGTCGTCTGAACGCCTTGATACCAAATCCATTCGGGAAGGGTGTCGGCGGATACGGCGGCGGTCGGGGCTTGGGCGAGGGTGCGGCGCAAGAGCGGTTCGTTGTCGGTCAGCCATTGGGCGAGAAAGCGATGGCTGACAAACGGGGGAACGTTGATGCTGACGGTGTCGCGGGATACGGGGCGCAGGATGAGGTTTTTCTTGGCGCTGCGTTGGAGCCGGATTCGGATGGACTGGCCGTCTGAAAGGGTGTGTGCGTAGTGTCGGGACATGGATTGGGTTGGTGTCGGGGCGAATCTGCGTTTTCAGACGACCTTTGCGACGGCAAACGGTCCTTTTCCTTCGATAAGGGGTTGTTGCGTTTCAATCCGTTTCTCGCATTCTGCCATCAATTCGGCTTCCGTACCGCTGTTGTGTGGGATAACGGGGTTGATGACGACGGTGATGGTGCCGGGGTGTTTGAGGAAGGCGTTTTTCGGCCAAAATTCGCCGCTGTTGAGGGAGACGGGGACGATGTCCATTTCAAACATTTTCGCCATGCGCGCGCCGCCGAGTTTGTAGCGGCCTTTTTCGCCGGGCGGCAGGCGTGTGCCTTCGGGGAAGATGGTGATCCAGTAGCCTTCGTTTTTGCGCGCCATGCCTTGTTCCATCAGTTGTTTGCTGGCTTCGCGGCTGTTGCTGCGGTCTATGCCTATGGTTTTGACGAGTTTCAGTCCCCAGCCGAAGAAGGGGATTTTGAACAATTCGCGTTTGGCGACGTAAACCTGCGGCGGGAAGATTTCTTGCAGGGCGAGGGTTTCCCAGCCGCTTTGGTGTTTGGCGCAGATGATGGAGGGGCGGTCGGGGATGTTTTCGGCACCGATGAGGCGGTATTTGAGTCCGATGATGTGTTTGAGCGACCAGTTGAGGATGCGTACCCAAATTTGCGCCATTTTGTGCGCGCCGCCTTGGAAGGGCAGGGCGAGGAGCATGAAGGGGAAAAGTAAAATCAGGCTGGTGCTGAGGATGAACCAGTAGGTCAGGTTACGGATGAGGAGCATGTTTCTACCTGTCGGATGGGTCGTCTGAAAACGGGATGGGACAAAATATATAGTAACCTTCAAATCAGGAACACTCATTTCGTCATTCCCGCGCAGGCGGGAATCCAGACTGTCAGTATTCAGAAATATGCAAAGGTTACTGTAATCTCAAATCTCCGGATTTTCGCCGCAGCCTGCCCCCGCGTAGGCGGGGGCAGGAATGACGGCTGTTTAGGTTTCTTTTTTGCGAAGGCCGTCTGAAAATTTGGCCGCGGACAAGGTTTCAGACGGTCTCTATAACTAAACTGCAACGGCAATCTTGTTCTTTCCTCCGTCCAGTGGGGGGGAGGTTAGGCTGGGGGCGGATACGCGGCATAAAGGCCGTAGGGCCATCCTTTCCCCGACCCTTTCCCGCCGGACGGACGGGAGAGGGGCCGATTGCTGAATACGGCTGTTACGGGTTTGCCTGCCCGTCTGCACGGTCTTGTGCGGCTTCGTGCATGATGTACTGTGAGAAGGCGAGCAGGTTGTCGAAGATTTGGGTGTTTTCGGGCAGCTCGTTTTCGTGTTCGGACAAGGTTTTCTTGCCTTTGCCGGTCAGTACCAGTGCGGGTTTGCCGCCGGCGGCGTCGACGGCTTGCAGGTCGCGCAGGCTGTCGCCGACCAGCCAGGTTTCGGCGGGGTCGGCTTTGAAGCGTTCGAGGATGTCGCAAATCATGCCGGGCTTGGGTTTGCGGCAGTCGCAGTTGTCGGCGGCAGTGTGCGGGCAGAACCAGATGCCGTCGATGGCGCCGCCCGCCTGTACGGCGAGGCGGTGCATTTTGGCGTGCATTTCGGTCAGGTCTTGGACGGTGAAGTATTTGCGGCCGATGCCGGATTGGTTGGTGGCGACGGCGACGGTGTAACCTGCCTGGGTGAGGAAGGCGATGGCGTCCATGCTGCCTTCTATGGGTATCCATTCGTCGGCGGATTTGACGAAGTCGTCGCGGTCTTGGTTGATGACGCCGTCGCGGTCGAGGATGATGAGTTTCATGGGTGTTCCTGATGGTGGTTTTCAGACGGCCTTTGTGCCTGTTTGGGTACGGATGCCGTCTGCAAACGGATTTTTCGGGCGTTCTGTATTTTTCAGACGGCCTCCAACATGGTGACGGTTTGGTTGATGTGGTGCTCCAAGGTCGGATTATAAGTCAAAGCCTGCATCGGGTCGGTGATTTTGTGGCGGCCCTGCTGTTTGAGTGCGGCCGCTTGGGCGACGGCCTGGGCCAGTGTTTCGGGGCGGCTGCGCGAGAAGAAAAAGCCTGCTTCATCGTTCATGACTTCGGTACAGGCCATGTTGTCGGAGAGGACGACGCGTGTGCCGCACAAGACGGATTCGACGCCGACCAGTCCGAAAGGTTCGTACAGGGACGCCATGACGGTGAAATCGGCGGCGCGGTAGAGTTCGGGCATGTTTGTGCAGAAACCCAGCCCGACGACGTTTTTCATGGGGCGCGGCAGCGGCGAACCGGCGACGGCGAGTTTGACGGGCAGGTCGGTGTGTTCGAAAAAGTCCGCCAGCAAATCGAGTCCTTTGCGCTTGTGGCCGGTCGAGGGGAACAGGAACACGGTTTCGTCGTCCCGAAAGCCGTATTTCGCGCGGACGGCGGCGGTTTCATCGGGGGCGGGATAGAAGCGGGCGGTGTCGGCGGGCGGATGGATGACGCGGATTTTTTCGGGCGGCACGCCGTAGAGTCCGGTCAGTTCGCGCTGCATCAGGTGCGAATGTGCCATGATGGATTTGGCCGTCACGTAGTTGCTGCGGTTGCGGCGGATGGTGAGGCGGTCGAGCAGGCCGGGCCGTTCGCCCATGTTGTGCAGATAGCCTAGGTGTGTACCGCCGCAGACGAATATGTCGGCATGGTCGCTGGGGTTGCAGGCGATGAGCGGGACATTTCGGCCGCGCCGCGCATGTGCAAGCTGGCGGGTGAAAAAGTAGGGGCGCAGCTTTTTGGGGATAATCTGCTGGTTGATGCGGTGTATTTCCACTTGGTTGTATTCGGGAACGGCGGGATCGGTCTGGGCGGCGTAAACGGCAATCTCTGCGCCGCGCGCGCGCAGGCCGCGCACAAGGTCGAAGGTATAGCTTTCCATGCCGCCGCCGCGACGGAAACAGTTGATGGCGATGTCGGTTTTGCTTTTCTGCGTAATCTGCATAATCGGTATCGGTTCTTTCAGACGGCCTTACATGACCAGGCTGCTTTTCCATTTTTCAAAGGCCGTCTGAAAAACGGGGGCGAGTTTGGCGTAGGTTTCGGGGGAGTCTTCGACGTAGTAGAAGCCGCCGAGCGACGGGGTGTCGAGGGTGCGGACGTAGTCTTCCATAAAGGCGCCGTAGCCTTCTTCCTCGTCATCGTAGTAATAGGAGGTAAAACTCTGGCCGAAGGGGTTGAAGTCGTCGGGCGTGAGCGCGCCGTCCATGTGTTTGAGCAGGAATTGCGCGCCGCTGAACCGGCCTTCGAGCATGGCGGCGAAGTCTGCCGCGGTTTCGGGGGCGGCCTGCCAGACGGGGTTGGCCAGCCCTGCCTGCGCCGCCCATTGCCAGTACATGCCGATGTGGGTGGCGGCGTTTTCGGGCGGGAGGTTTTCGGGATAGTCTTCCTCGGTGTGGAAACGGATGTGGTCGTACATGGACGGATGGCGGATGGTTCGCAATGGGGTTATTGTAACGGAAAAATGCGCGAGGCCGTCTGAAAACTGTTTATTCGATTTTCAGACGGCCTTTGCCGGCAAGCCGGTTTGACGCTTTGCGCGGATGTTTCAGACGGTCTCTCAGCCTTTGAACACGGGGACGAGTTCGAGCTGGCTCAATACCTGCGCGGCGATGTTGACGACGCCGAAGAGGAAAACCCAAACCATCAGCCCGAATCCGCCGTAAACCTTATAGTTTTTGCCTGCGCCGAATTTTTTGCGCGAACGGTAGAGCAGCATGGCGGGGATGATGCCGGTCCAAATGGTTGCCGCCAGACCGACGTAGCCGATGGCGGTAACGAAGCCGGTGGGGAACAGCAGGCAGGAAATCAGGGGCGGCAGGAAGGTGAGGGCGGCGGTTTTGGTGCGGCCGGACACGCTGTCGTTCCATTTGAAGATGTCGGCGATGTAGTCAAACAGGCCGAGCGTTACGCCGAGGAAGGAAGTGGCAATCGCCATGTAGGAGAAGAGGGTCAACACTTTGTCCATGCTGCCGGTTTGGGCGAATTTGGACAGGGTTTCGATGAGGACGGAGACTTGCCCTTCGGCGGCGATGACGGGGGCGAACTCGCTGCGCGGCAAGTTGCCTTGGATGGCGATTTGCCACAGGACGTAAATCACCAGCGCGACCAGCGTGCCCGCCCAGAGGGATTTGGCCACTCTGGGCGCGTCGCCTTTAAAGTATTTGAGCAGGCTGGAAACGTTGCCGTGGAAGCCGAAGGAAGCGAGGCAGACGGGCAGGGCGGTGGCGGCGTAAATCCAGTAGCTCGTGCCTGCGGGGGCTTGGGTGTCGAAGAGGACGGGCAGTTTGGCATCGGCAATCAGCCCGCCGGTCGCCCAGATGAAGGTCAGCACCATGCCGCCGATGAGGACGCTGGTGAAGCGGTCGACCAGCCGTGCCGACGCCCACACGCAAAACGCGAGGATACCGAAGAAAACGAGTTGCCCGACGGTGAGCGAAACGTCGCTTCCCACCGCGCTGCCCAGGCCTTTGGCGGTCAAGTCGCCGCCGACGAAGATGTAGGCGTAGGTGAGCAGATATAAAACGAAGGCGACGGCAACGCCGTTGATGACGTTCCAAATCGGTCCGAGCAGGTCTTTGACCATGGTGTCGAAGCTGGCGCCGTGCGGATAGTGGGTGTTGACTTCGAGTATCATCAGGCCGCTGGAGAGCATGGAAAACCAAGTGTAAAGCAACACAATCAGCGAACCGGCAAACCAGACGCCGGAGGTGGCGGTCGGGTTGGCGAGCATACCCGCACCGATGACCGTACCGGCAATAATCATGGCGCCGCCGAAGAGCGACGGGGTTTTGGCAGACATTATTTATCTCCCTCCTACAAAAACGTGTCCGCCATTATGCCGTAAAGCGTAAGGATTAGTAAGGAGGCCGTCTGAAAAAATGATTTCAGATGGCCTCTTACCGTGTTATGGCTTCTTTACAGGCAGCCTTGGCGCACGGGGCTAATTTTTCTCTAATTTTGGCTACCTACAATGCCGGTTTTTCTAAAAAACGGGGCGGCCGATAACCAATAAAACGCCCCGAATCTACGGGTTTATTCCTTTCTCACTCAACCGTCCGGCTTGCGCGGAGCGCCTTGCCGCCGCACGCGGGTTCCGGCTTTTCCATCCGGCGGCACGACGCCGTTTTTAAACCGCAATGCAGGTGTGCCGCCGGACATTCAGGCAGGCGGCAACTCCGAAACACACAAACACACAATATATCAAGGAAAGGAATCGGCAATGAGCCAATCATACGAAGTCATTTTTGAAAACAACCGCAAATGGCTGGAGCAGAAAAAACAGCAGTATCCCGATTATTTTAAAGAACTTGCCGACGGGCAAAACCCCGAATACCTCTACATCGGCTGTTCCGACAGCCGTGTCGCGGCGGAAGGGATGATGGGGCTGGAACCCGGCGAAGTGTTCGTGCACCGCAACGTCGCCAACCTTGTGCACGGTCTGGATTTGAACGCCGCCTCCGCCATCGAATATGCCGTGTCGCACCTGAAAGTCAAACATATCATCATCTGCGGCCACTACAACTGCGGCGGCATCAAAGCGGCGATGAAACCGCAGGATTTGGGTTCGATGAACCCGTGGCTGCGCAGCATCCGCGACGTGTACCGCCTGCATCAGGAAGAATTGGACGCGATTGAGGACGGACACCTGCGCTACGACCGCCTGGTCGAATTGAACGTGCAGGAGCAGTGCCTCAACGTCATCAAAATGGCGTGCGTGCAGGAACGCTACCTGCTCGACGGTTATCCGATCGTGCACGGCTGGGTCTTCGACCTGCGTACCGGCCGCCTCATCGATTTGAACATCGACTTCAAAAACATCCTCGCCGACATCCAGAAAATCTACAACCTCACCGATTCAGAATGGGTGGTCAACGCGCGCAAGAAAGCGGGTTGATAGGCCGGAGGCCGTCTGAAAATATCGCTTGGAAAATTGCCGTCCTTACCCGCGCAGGCGGAAATCCGTTCGGACGATAAACAATATTTGTGAAACTCGATAAACCGTCTCCCAAAGGTGGATTCCCGCCTGCGCGGGAAGGACGGCGGGTGCGTTTGTCCGGCGGCTGAAAAATAAGTTTATCCGCTATGTCCGATTTTTTCAGACGGCCTTTCCTTCCCGAAACCCTGCTTCATCCATACAAAAAAACATACACACAAACACACACATCAGGAGTACCCCTCACCATGAAACCCCATCAGAAAAAACAGCCTTTGGGCAGCCTGTTTAAGTCCAATTTCGCTTCCGGGCTGGTCGTCTTCCTCGTCGCCCTGCCGTTGTGCCTCGGCATCGCGCTTGCTTCCGGCGCGCCGCCGTTGTCCGGCGTGTTGGCGGGCATCGTCGGCGGCATCGTCATCGGTTCCCTCAGCACTTCGCACATCAGCGTGTCCGGTCCTGCCGCAGGCTTGGCGGCGATTATCCTTGCCGCGATTACCGAACTCGGTTCGTTCGAGCTGTTTCTGTGCGCGGGCTTAATCGCCGGTGCCATCCAGCTTTTGCTCGGCTTCATCCGCGCCGGCAGCCTTGCCGAATACATCCCCGTGTCCGTTATCGAAGGCATGTTGGCGGGCATCGGCGTGATTATCATCATGAAACAGATTCCGTTTGCCTTGGGCAGCAACGGCAGCCTCGCCGACCCCGCCGCCCTGTTCGCCGACATCCACACAGGCTCCCTTTTGGTAGCGGGCGTGTCGATGGCGATCCTAATCGTATGGGACAAAATCCCCGCGCTGAAAAACATCAAAGCCCTGCCCGCCGCGCTGGTTGCCGTGGGCGCGGGGATACTGATGAACCAATGGTTCGTCGCCAGCGGCAGCAGCCTTGCCATTCCCGCCGGACAACTCGTCCAACTGCCCGTCCCCGACACATGGCGCGAAGCCGCAGGTATGCTCACGCTGCCCAATTTTTCAGGTTTCGGCAACAGCTACGTTTGGATGACCGGCATCACCATCGCCATCGTCGCCTCGATTGAAACCCTGCTTTGCATCGAAGCCGCCGACCGTCTCGATATTCACCGCCGCATCACCGACACCAACCGCGAATTGCGCGCGCAGGGCGCAGGCAACATCGTCAGCTCGCTCATCGGCGGCCTGCCCATCACCTCCGTCGTCGTGCGTTCGTCCGCCAATGCCAATGCAGGCGCGACGCACAAACTGTCTGCCGTTATCCACGGCGTCCTGTTGCTGGTGTGTGTTTTGGCGATTCCCTTTATCCTGAACATGATCCCCCTGTCCACCCTCGCCGCCGTCTTACTGCTGGTGGGCTACAAACTGGCAAAACCCGCCACCCTCCTGCATTTCTGGCATAAAGGGCTGTACCAGTTCATCCCATTCGCCGCCACCCTCGCCGCAGTCGTCGCGCTCGACCTGCTCAAAGGCGTCGGCATCGGGCTCGCCATCAGCATCATCTTCATCCTTCAGGGCAACATGAAACGCGCCTACTACCTCAGCCGCGAAGAACTCGCCGAAGCTGACGAAATCAGCTTGGAACTGGCGGAAGAAGTCTCGTTCCTGAACAAAGCCGCCATCAAGAAAACCCTGAAAAACATCCGCCCGGGTTCCAAAGTAACCATCAACGCCGAACGCTCGTCCTACATCGCCGGCGACGTATTGGAACTGATTGAAGACTTCGCCAACGTCTTTGCCAAGGAAAACGACATAGACGTCGTACTTAAAGGCTTCAAATCCGACTACGACCACGAAGGCCGCGACCACCACAGCCATGTGCGGGTGGGACATAGCGCGAGTATTTAGAAGTCGGGTTGGAATTCGTAGGAGAAGAAAAGGTCGTTTGAAAAACCTGTTTTGGAGGATTTTCAGACGACCTTTTTGTATTTCGAAACTATAAATCTATTATCGCTTCAATACGATAGGATTCGCGGGCAAAGCCCACACTACGCCGTCGGGTAATGCCTAAAGTTGGTGGAAAGCCCATAGCGGGAGGTATTGTGTTGATTTGTGGGATAACCGTAGCGTGGGCTTTGCCCACGAGAATCCGCCCCCTCTCATGTTTGGTGAAAGGGGAGTCGGAAGAGGGGGACTTTGATCCTTATGCCGTATATCCGCAAGCCACCCCCATCCTAGCCTTCCCCCGCCGGACGGGGGAAGGGATCAGGTTGCTGTAACTGAAAGAGGTCGTCTGAAAACCTATTTCAATCTTTTCAGACGGCCTCTTTGGCAGATAAAAATGGAAAATACCTGCTTCGTCATTCCCGCGCAGGCGGGAATCTAGGTTTTGGAAGTTATGGAAATCTTTAAAAATTGCAGCGGCCTTTCAGAGCTGGATTCCCGCCTGCGCGGGAATGACGGCGGCTGATTGAATCGGCTGTTTCGTCCGACAGAAAAGAAACATAATGAAATATTTAAGAAACAGTAACGGCAGTATTCAGTAATCTGCCCCCTCTCCCGTCCGGCGGGAGAGGGTTGGGGAGAGGGTGGCTCTTGTCCCTTATTCCGTATATTTGCAAGCCACCCCCATCCTAGCCTTCCCCCGCCGGACAGGGGGAAGGGATCAGGTTGCTGTAGCTGAAAAAGGTCGTCTGAAAAACCTATTTCGAGCTTTTCAGACGACCTTTCATCTATATTTCAAACCCTATCTAAATCAGCTTCTGCTGTTTCAACTCATTCTTCAGATACGCATAATAAACCGGTGCGACGATGATGCCGCCGACGCCGAAAATCCGTTCGAACACGACCATCGCCACCAGCAGTTCCCATGCACTTGATTCGATTTCCGAACCGATGATTTTCGCGTTCAGGAAGTATTCGAGCTTGTGGATGACGACCAGAAACACCAGCGAAGCGACCGCTACATATAAAGATGCACCGAGGCTCAAGATGATAATGATGGTGTTGGAAATCAGGTTGCCTGCCACGGGAATCAGCCCGACGATGAAGGCGATGACCAACACGGTTATTTTAAACGGCAACTCCACGCCGAAAAGCGGCAGGATTAGATAAAGGTACACGCCCGTCAGCGCGGTATCTATCAGCGAGATTTTGACCTGTGCCAGAAACACGCGCTCGAAGCTGGTTTCGAAGTTCACAATCCGCCGCACCAGTTCTGCCTTGAAGGGCGGCATTTTGCGGCGGTTTTTGCGCATGTTGAGGCGGTGGAAACTGAGCATTGCGCCGATGATGATGCCGATAAGGATGTACACGAACGAGGTGAAGCTGTTTTTACTGATGCGCGTCAGCGCGGCGCTGTATTCTTCAATCAATTTGACCGCATAGGCTTTGATTTCGGCGGTATTGTTGGGCAGCATGTTCAAAACCGACTGCGGCAGGCTGCTGCTGTTTTTCGTGTCTTCCAGAATCGCCGCCAGCTTGGTCAGCATCACGGTGATGTGCCCGCCGTGAATCAGGTGGTAAATCCCCAGCGACATCAATAGGATAACCGTCAACACGATACCTATGGTCAGCGTGGTCGAAATCAGGTTGATATTGTGCGCGTTGAGCGATTTGTGCAGAAACGTATTGCGCGTGAGCGTACGGCGGCGCAGCCAAAGAATCAGGCCGTTGGTCTTGGTGATGAAGACGTAGGTCAGGATGACGGCGAGCAAAAGGGGCAGAAAATGGAAATACAGCACCGCAAGCAGGGCCATGCCCATCAGGATATAGGATACGTTGCGGAACTTTTGGGCGGGATAGGGCGGGTGCATGGTAGATGAGATTTCTAATACATGAAGTAAACAATGGAGGTTCTAAATAAATTAGGCTGGATATTATGTTTTGGCTTCCAAAGCCTTTTTGTCTTGCGCTTCTGCGGCGTTTCTTGCATTTTCGGGCATCAGCTGATAAAGCTCGTCCAATTCTTTCGGTTCGGTAATGGCTTTCTTCACAATGAAATTGATTAGGTCGAACATTTTTCCGGCAGCCTTATCAAAATCTGCATCTGAAATTTGACCGGGATGTACGGCATTATTTCCAGTAATCCGCAAAGTATCGGCAACTTTGACAACCTGTCCTGAGAATACGCCTTTTTCAACCAGCGACCTGATGTCGGTATTGATGTTTTTTCCTTCTTCTCCCAAATGGATACATAATTTTTGTAAGCCTAAACGCAGTAATGCCGCTGCACCTCGGGGCGATTTGATGAAAATTCGGGCAGCTTCTTCGTAATCTTTTTTCACATCCTCGGGCATGTCTTCGGAGGGAAGGGGGGTAGCGCCGAAATCAGGGTAGAGCATTTCGCCTAAGAAAAAGTCTTTAAAAGATTTCCAAAGACTGATTTGCTTGCAATGCGGGCATAGTGCACACGTATATGGAATCGCTGTTCTATCGTTGTGTCCGTGATCTTGATATATACCAATCCATTCCATATGCGCATATGCCCCGCAATGCGGGCAATTAAAAGCAGCTTTCCTAAATTCAGGTGCTGTGTATGCTGTCATTTCTGACACCTCCCATCAATGGTAACAAAACAATATCTATTGGTTTCGATAAAGGCCGTCTGAAACTTTCAGACGACCTTTTTTAGTAAATTTCAAATAAAAAACATCTTCCTCGTCATTCCCGCGCAGGCGTGAATCCAGACCTGTCCGCACAGGAACTTATCGGGTAAAACGGTTTCTTCAACTTTACGTTCTGGATTCCCGCCTGCGCGGGAATGACGATTCAGGCATTTCTATATCGAATCCGCTATATTTTTATATCAACCTTACTATCAAGCCGCGTTGTCGAAGCCGCTGTGGCGCAGCAGTGCGTCTATGCTCGGTTCGCGTCCGCGGAAGGCTTTGAAGGACTCCGCCGCGCTGCGGGAGCCGCCGACGGCGAGGATTTCCTGCCAGAAGCGTTTGCCTGTGGCGGCGACGTCGTCGCTTTCTTCAAAGGCGGCGTAGGCGTCGGCGCTGAGGACTTCCGCCCATGCGTAGCTGTAATAGCCTGCGGAATAGCCGCCGGCGAAGATGTGGCCGAAGCTGTTGGCGAAGCGGTTGTATTCTGGCGGTTGGATGACGGCGACTTCTTTGCGCACGCTGTCTAAAACCTGCGGCCAGTTTTTCAGACGGCCTTCGTCGTCTTCGCTGTAAATGGTCATGTCGAAGAGGGCGAACTCCATCTGGCGGACGAGGAACAGGCCGCGTTGGAAGTTTTTGGCGGCGAGCATTTTGTCGAAGAGTTCTTTCGGCAGGGCAGTGCCGGTTTCTTCGTGGGCGGACATTTGTGCCAAGACGTCGTATTCCCAGACGAAGTTTTCCATAAACTGGCTGGGCAGCTCGACGGCGTCCCACTCGACGCCGTTGATGCCGGATACGCCCAGTTCGTCCACTTGGGTGAGCAGGTGGTGCAGGCCGTGGCCGGTTTCGTGGAAGAGGGTGAGGATTTCGTCATGTCTCAGGCGGGCTTCTTTGCCGCCGACGGGCGGGGTGAAGTTGCAGACAAGGTAGGCGGTGGGCAGTTGCAGCGTGCCGTCGGCGAAGCGGCGGCGGCCTTTGTAGTCGTTCATCCACGCGCCGCCGCGTTTGCCTTCGCGGGCGTAGAGGTCCATATAGACGCCGCCTATGGTTTTGCCGTTTTGCTCCAGCTCGAAGTAGCGCACGTCTTTGTGCCAGACGGGAACGGTTTTTTCGGCGAATCCGATGCCGTAGAGTTTTTTGATTTGGGCGAACAGTCCTGCCAGAACTTTGCCGACGGGGAAGTATTTTTTGACTTCGGTTTCGCTGAATGCGTATTTGGCTTCGCGCAGTTTTTCGCTGGCGTAGCTCAAATCCCACGGCTGCGGGTCGGCGAGGTTCAGGCGTTCGCGGGCGAAGGCTTTGACTTCGGCGAGGTCTTTTTCGGCGTAGGGTTTGGCGCGGCGGGCGAGGTCGTGCAGGAAGGTGAGAACTTGTTCGGGGCTGTCAGCCATTTTGGTGAAGAGCGACAGCTCGGCGTAGTTTTTGAAGCCGAGCAGTTTGGCGGTTTGCAGGGCGTTTTCGAGGGTGCGGTCGATGTTGGCGGTATTGTCGAATTTGCCGTCGTCTGAAAGTTCGCTGGCGCGGGTAACGTAGGCGCGGTAGATTTGTTTGCGCAGATCGCGGTTGTCGGCGTATTGGATGACGGCGAGGTAGTGCGGAATCTGCAAACCGATTTTGTAGCCTGTTTTGCCTTCGCTTTGCGCGGCGGCGGCAAACATGGCGAGCGAGTCTTCGGGAATGCCGGCAAGCGGTGCGGCGGCGTCGAAGTAGAGGGCGAAGGCGTCGGTTGAGTCTAAGACGTTTTGCGAGAATTTGGCGGAGAGTTGCGCGCCTTCGGTTTGCAGTTTTGCCAGTTCTGCCTGCTGTTCGGGCGGCAATTCTGCGCCGCTGAGGACGAAATCGCGCAGGTCGTGGTTGAGCTTGGTTTGCTGTGCGGGGGAGAGGGTGGCGAATTCGGGGGAATTTTTAATGGTTTTGAAGCGGTTGTACAGCTCGATGTCTTGTCCGATTCCGGTGAAGAAGACGGTGATTTCGGGCATCAGTTCGTTATAGACGGCGCGCAGTTCGGGTGTGTCGACCACAGAGTTGAGGTGCGACACCACGCCCCAAATCCTGCCGACGCGTTCGGTGATGTCGGTCAGACGCTCGATGGTGTTTGCCCAGTCGGTGTGCGTTTGGGCTTTGACTTCGGCAATCTGCGCGCGCGCCTCGGCGATGGCGGTTTGCAGGGCGGGTTTGATGTCGGCGGTTTGGATTTGGTCGAAACGGGGTTTTTCACCCAAATGAAGCAGTACATTATCGGTCATAAACGGGATTCCTTTTGTGTGGATGGCGGATTCAGACGGCCTTTTACGGAGGCCGTCTGAAAAATGGTTGCCTGGGTAAACGGAAAAATACGGACGGTCTGCCGTCATGCCCGTCTGCGCATAGGCGGGAGGGGCAGCCGTTAAGATAGCCTATTTTTAATCGAGTTCACGCGGCAAGGCCGTCTGAAAACCAAACGATACAGCAGATATAGTGCCATCCGGTCCTGCTTAAAGCATCTTTCCCTGTTTTTACGCTATTCTGCGCCGCGCGGGTTGGAAGCGAGCGGGGCGGCGAGGTCGAGACTCATCGGCGTGCCGGCGGGGGCGAAGACGGCTTGTGCGACATTGGTTTGCAGAGAATCGGCAAACGCGCCGCGGTAGATTTTCGCGCCTTGGTGGGTCAGGTTGGATTGGACGTCGACATAGACTTCGCCGCCGATTTGCTGCCACAGGCGGCAGAACGTGTAGTCTTCGGAAAGGTAGCGTTTGCTTTCGGGATCGACCATGCAGTCGAAGAAGCGGTAGTGCAGCCCGTTGTCTTCGCGGTTGTAGTCGCTGTCGGAGATGTAGTTCAGATCGGGATAGGCGGCCATCATTTTTTCGAACACGCCGCGTTTGATGACCATGAATCCGGTCGGCGCGTCATTGACTTTCATAAAGCCTTCTTCATCTACCCGCAGCACGATTTCGCCGTTTTCGTCCTTAGCGTCGGTGTTGACGGTGTAGCACGTGTACATCCGCTCGAAATCCGCCTGCGTCGTGCCGGCGGGAACGCCTTCGGCAGGCCAGTTTTCCCGTTTCAGCGGATAAATGCCCGCCACCACGTCTTTATCCGCCAGCAGCAGGCGGTAGAACGCTTCGGCGGAAAAACCGATGTCGGAGTCTATCCAGAAGAGGTGCGTCCATTCTGGGTGCGCCATAAAGGTCGCCACGCAGTTGTTGCGCGCGCGGGTAATCAGGCTTTCGCCGCGCTGCATCATCACTTGCAGCGGCCAGCCGTTTTGCGCGCTGGTGTGGACGATGTTGAGCAGCGAAAGGACGTAATTATGAAAATATTTTCCGTCGTGGCTGGGGGTCATGATGACGGGGTACATTTGCGTAAGGGCGGATTCGGGCAACATAGTATTTTCCTGATTATTTATAGTAGATTAAGAATGCGGGTTCAGCAGGCGGTATTGTACGCGCAGAAACTCATCCAGCACCGCCTGCTGGATTTCCAGCCGTTTCGACACGGGCGAGGCATAGCGCACGATGATGTTGTAGACCTTGTCGTCGTGCGGCACGCGGGTAACGCGCGGCTGGGCGGCGGGGGTGATAAACAGCTTTTCCGCCTGCACCGCGTCGAGATAGCGCGAAATTTCAGGCACATAAGGTGCGCACAGCGGTTCGAGCACCTGTTTCAGATTCGGAATCACCGCATCCGAGTCCAAATGGATGGGCACGGGGATTTCCACCGTATGAATCACATACGGCCCCAAAATATTGTCGCGGCGCACATAATGGCTCAAAAGCAGGCTGTTGGGAAACGACAGCGTTTTGCCCGAAAGCTGGCCGACCAGCGGGTTCGGGCCGATCTGCATCATCAGCGTGTTCAAAAGATTAATGTCGACCACCCGCCCGCGCAGGCCGTTGACCTCGATATAGTCGCCGACCGAATACTGCTTCGTTACCGAGCGCAGGATGCTGCCCGACAAACACATAATCAGCTCCTTCGTCGCCACCACAATCGCCGCCGCCACGGCAAACATCGACAACGCCAGCGTTTGAATCTGCGCCGCCCAAATCATCGCCAGACCCAGCAGAACCAGCATCAGCGTCAGATTGCGGCTGAGTACCAACGAGCGGCGTTTGTCTTCGATGTTCAAATCGGGATGGCGGCGGAAATGCGTTGTCAGCAACACGCTGCGCATGATCAGCACCACCGCCACCATCAGCACCGATTCGATGACTTCCGCGCGTATCGGCAGGCCGTGAAGCCATTGTTGTATCGTGTTCCACATGGTTGAAAATCCGTTTCAGACGGCCTTTGGGATAAAAAAGGAAAACGGCACCGCCGGCCGTATCGTTCGGTAGGAAAAAGACATTATAAATGATAAGCAACGGCGCAGGCCGTCTGAAAACCGGATTTCCCGTTTCAGACGGCCTGCGCCGGTTTATTCATAGTGGAACCGCAATTCCTGCACCAACTCCGCGCTCAGGCTTTGAGCGACGGGGCAGGTGTGGGCGGCGGCTTCCAAGAGCTTGCGGCTTCGTTCGTCCAAGTCTTTGCTCAGATAAAAATCCACCGCCACTTTCGCCACGCGGCGCGGGTTGGCGGCCATTTCCTTGACCACCTCGGCGCGCGCGCCGGCCAAGTCCGCGCCCAAATCCGCCGCCTTCATCCCCATAATCGTCATCGCACACGCGCCCAGCGACGCGGCAAGCAAATCCGTGGGCGAAAAAGCCTCGCCCCTGCCGTTGTTGTCGGTCGGCGCATCCGTGCTGATAACGTTGCCGCTTTGCAGGTGGGTGAGGTCGCTGTGCAGATTGCCGGTATAACGGACGGTAGCGATACGGGACATGGGAACTCCTTTGTTTCAGGGTTGAAAAAGACAGCTTAAAACAAGACAGGCCGTCTGAAAAGGTTTTCAGACGGCCTTTCGGGTAACAACTGTCTCTTGGTTAATTCCCCATAGGTTTCTTGCCGGACAAATCGGCAATCTTATTTAATAAATCAAGTACCTTATCTGACCCCAAATCATTGTCAGACTGTTTGTCTGCTGATGAATTGTCAGGCAAGTATGGATTGCTCAACAAGCGATTGCGGATTTGGGTAAAGGTTTCCTGCACATATTCACCTGCTTTTTCCGACTCATAGTAACTAGCAGCAGCAGGTAGAGATGCTTTAAGTAAACCACTATACAGTTCGATTTGGTGTTTCATATTGGAAAAATGACGGACTTCCCCCAACAAGTTTTTTTGATGACGCAGACAGGTTGTGCCAATCAGCATTAACGTAATGATAGGGAAAGTGTAAAACAAGAGTGTTGGCAAAGAATCAGGAGGGGAAACGAATCTAAAAGCTATGAGTAAGATAATACCTATAACGAATAAGCCAATCCCAAAAAATTTGAACAGTCTTGCTGCATTTTCATTATTTTCAATCTGTTTATCTGTATTTTTTAAAGCATGTTCTAATGCATCTATGGCATCCTGAATCCGACTATTCAATTCTTTTTTCGAAACATCTTTTAATCTTTCTGAAAATCGGTTCTTCTCTTCTCTTTCTTGTTTAAGCTGATTTTCTAGTCGATTGATTTCCTCTTGGCTTTCTTGGTCGGCTACCGATTTTGCTTGTTCTAGCTCTTTCTCTAGTTGTCGAATCTTGTTTTCAGATTCAGCTATTTGGGCTTGCAAAGAAACAAGACCTGTATCCCAAAAGGGGGACTCGATACTTTCCGGAAATCTGATATGAATGAATTGATTTTCTTCTATGGTTGTGGCTACAAATCTTGCCCCATAAAAATTAGCTCCATACAAATTTGCTCCTTGTAATTGTGTCCGCTGAAAATTCGTTTCTTGACAGTTCGCATCTTGAAGGTTTGCATCTTCTAGATATGAATAGGCTATGTATGTTTTAGAGAGATCTGCTTTCGTCAAATTTGCTTGAACCAGAGAGCTTTCCTCAATGTTTGCCTCACTAATATCCGCCCCGCTGAAATCCGCATCAAATAAAGTTGCCCAATAAAAATGGGTGTTTTTCAGATTTGCACCGCGAAAATCAGCGTGGCTTAAGTTTACTTCCCTAAAATACAATCCACTTAGGTTTGAATAACTCAAATCTATTTTTGAGAGATCCTTCTCCCAAAAAGGAGGGACTATGTATCTCGCTTATGGGGTAGGTATTATTTTGACACCTTTAGAAAGAAAGCAAAAGAAGGCGAAAATTTTAAAGGAAACAAAAATTTGAACGGAAATTTAGGAAAAAGCGGCTTTGACACCTTTAGGTGCAAAGTAGGTAGAAATTGATATAACTTTGATACCTTTTTTGCACAGTTTTGATAAGGTTTTGGGTTGATTTTGGTTTTATTTGAATTGAACGGCGTTTGGAATATCCAAACGCCGTTTTTTTAGTTAACGGTACGGCCATACCATTCTACGCGTCCGATGATGGCTACATTTTGGTTGTCGTCGGTTAAATCTATTTCGAAAGGCTCATAAACCGGATTGGCTGATTTGACGAGCAGCTTGCCGGGTAGTTTTTGGATTTGTTTGACAAACAGGTGATTATCGATGCGGATAACGTACAGTCCGTCGCGCGGGGTGGTTTCGGCGTGATTCACTAGGATGTTGTCGCCGTGGTTGAGTACGCCCTCCATCGAATCGCCCTTTACGGCGATGACGGACAGTTTGTCGAGCTGGCGGGTAACGTAGTTTTCTATCCAGTAACGCCTGAATGCCATGCAGAATAAGGGCTTGTCGTCTTCTGCGGGATAACCGTGCCCTGCGGCGGCGTAGACGTCGTAACGCGGGATAAAGACGAACTCGTCTAAGTTGATGGGATTGCCGAGGGTATCGGTAGCCGTACCGTCGGTATGGGTACGGACTTCGACCGCTTGGCCTTTATTCATGTATGGCGAGCCTTGGCCGGTAAGAAGCCAGTTTAAATCGCAACCGGTTACTTCTTGAATTTTAATCAGATAGTCTGCTGTTGGAATGGCACCGTCTTTCCAGACGCGGCTAAAACCGGAAGCAGACATATCAATCTTATTGTAGAAGTCGGCGGGTTTGGCATTGTCCGGCCACAAAGATTTCAAACGCTCTAAAAAGTCCATGATTGTCCTTTTGCTTAGAATTTCGCATTTAAGCAAAAAATTCACTTCTTTTGCTTAAAATTAATTCGTCAAATAATCAAATAGATGGCTAATATTTTGCTTTTTTGCGTTATATTTCTAAGCAAAAGAGTTGCAATAACCTTTTTTGCTTAGTATTATTCACTCACTTAATCAATTAACGAAGTAAATCACATTACTGAATGGAGTAAGTCAATTATGCAAAAAAACGCAACGCCGAAAAACTGGCACCGCGCGGATATTGTTGCTGCTTTGAAAAAGAAAGGCTGGTCGCTTCGAGCACTTTCAATAGAAGCGGGGTTGTCGCCGAATACGCTTAGAAGCGCACTGGCAGCCCCTTATCTTAAGGGAGAAAGGATTATTGCCGCTGCAATCGGAGTGGAACCGGAAGAGATTTGGCCCGAACGGTATGCAGATCGGAATTTAAAACCTGTTTTCCCCAAAAGAGTAGTTAATGGATAAGTGGTTTTCGATTTAGTTCCTTAAATGCTAAAGGTTATACGCATTTAAGTAAAACACAAAAAGAAAGAAATAGCAAAATGTTGATTTCAGCGGTTGAGTTGGCGGGCTTGCAACTTCCAAAGCTGCCGAACAGTAGACAAGGCATCGAGTACCACGCCAAAAAGAATAATTGGCCGTTTGAAGAGGTTGTAGGACAGGCTCGAGGCGGCAAGCTTAAGAAATATTTGGTTTCCGCCCTCCCTTCGGAGATTCAGGCGGCCATACAGGAAAAACAGGCGGCAACATTGTTAGCCAAGGTGCCGATGTTGCCGGCAGAAGTAAAAAAACCGCTTCGGCAAAATAAGAAGATGCGGCAGTTGGGTTTGATACCGTGCGAGGAAGGTTTGGCGCGGTTGGACGACAGGCAGACGGAAACGGCCCACGCGCGTTGTGCGATTGTCGCCTATGTATTGCCGCTGCATGAATTGGCGGGTATGCCGATTAAGAAGGCGGTGGCGTTTGTGGCAGCTGAAGCGACGGCGGGCAGGTTGCCGGAGGATGTGGCCAAGCTGATTCCGTTGGCGAATGCGCGGAACAACGGCGAACGCAGTTTAAGCGAACCGACTTTATACCGATGGGTGCGGGCTTACCGTGCGGCACCGGACAGCATGAGCCGCCTCTTGGCGCTTGCGCCGGTGAAAACACGGGAAAAGACGCCGCTGCTGGCGATTGACTGGCTGCCTTACTTCTTGATGTTTTATCAGCGGCCGAACAAGCCGACGATGATGGCGGCGGCGAAGAAACTGGCGCAATGGTATCTGGAACAGGGAAAAATCGAGCAGATGCCGAGCTATGACCAGATTCAAACAGTGATGAAACGGCTGCCGGAACATATGAAGGAGCGCGGCAGGCGCACGGGGTCGGCTTATAAGGCTTTGCTGCCTTACATTGACAGAGATTGGACGGCGTTGAAACCGAACGATGTCTGGGTGGGCGACGGCCACAGCTTTAAAGCAAAAATCCGGCATCCGATGGGGTATCTGTTTACGCCGGAAGTGACGATGATTGTGGACGGTTGCAGCGGTGCGGTCGTGGGTTGGAGTGTGGCGCTGTCGGAAACGGCGGTAGCGGTGGCGGATGCTTTGCGCCACGGGATGACGCATTTCCCGCCGCCCTTGGGTTATTACTCGGATAACGGCTCGGGCGAAACGGGCGATATGTTGGATAAGGAAACGACGGGTATTTTGCCGCGTATCGGTATCGAGCATTTTACGGGCATTCCGGGCAATCCGCAGGGGCGCGGCAAGATTGAACGATTATGGCAGACCATCACAATTCCTTTAGCCAAGCAGTATGCGACTTATCAGGGCAAGGATGCTGATGCCGAAACACTGAGAAAGGTATCGAATGCGCTGGCGAGTGCGCAGAAAGTGCAGAAAAAGGGTAAGGAACTGAGCAAGGCGCAGGAAGCGGTGCTGGCGGCAGCACCGACTTGGGCGCAGTTTATGGCGGATTTGGAAGAAGCGGTACGCCGATACAACTTTGAACACGAGCACCGCAGCCTGCCGAAAAATCCGGAAACGGGACGGCATTTTACGCCGATGAAATATTACGAATACCGGATGAAAACAGACGGCATGAGGGTGAAAACGGATGTATTAAGCCCGCTGGAGTTGGATTTTATGTACCGTCCGGAGGAAGAACGCATCCCCGACCGCGGAGCGGTGTCTCTGCACAACAATACTTACTTCCACCAAGGATTGCTGGATTACAGCGGTCAGAAGGTACGGGTGGCTTACGACATCCACGATGCCGACCATGTGATTGTGAAGGATATGCAGGGCAAGGTGATTTGCAAAGCGGTATTCAACGGCAACAAACGGGCGGCATTTGCGGAAACGCGGATGGAACAACTGGCCGAACGCCGCCGCAAAGGCCAAGCCAAACGTCTGCAAGACAAGATGGATTTAATCGAGGCGCAACGCCAATCGGCCACGCCGATTATCGAGCAGCAGCCTGATTTCGGCGAATTTTTGAAGCTGGAAACGGAAAGCGGCGGATTGGTAGAGGTGGAAAACAGGCCGTCTGAAAGCGGCAAAGGTAAGAAGAAGTTACGCGATTTTTTATGGGAAGACGCCGGTTAGTATGACGGCACATCTTTGACACTTTTTAAGGAAAACGAAAAATGATTGAGAAATTAAGACAATTTCTGGAAACCAGCGGCATGAGCCAAAACAAGGCGGCCGACCGCATGGGCGTATCGAGAAGTGCATTGTCGGGCTATTTGAACGGCAAATACGACGGCGATATTGCGGGGATGGATAAGAAAGCCGCGCTGTTTCTTGAACAGGAAGGCGACCGGGCGGAATTGAAAAAGCTGGATATTCCCTATGTTGAAACGGGCACGGCCAAGAAGATGAAAGGTTGGCTGGGTTTGGCGGCATGGCTGGGGCAGCTCGGTATTGTGTATGGCGGCGCGGGCTTGGGTAAAACCACGGTATTGAAACAATATGCGGCCACTAACCCGCTGGCTTTGTTGATTGAGCCGGATACAGGCTATACGGCAAAGGTGTTGTTGCAGGAAATCTGTCATGCACTGGATTTAAGCGAGAGAGGCAATATCCATGAGCTGACGGAGCGGATTATCAACTGCCTGAAGCGTGATAAGAAGAGCCGCAGCCCGCGTGATGCACACCGTATTTTGCTGATTGACGAGGCAGAACAGTTACCGACACGCGCACTGGAGAGCCTGCGGCGGATACATGATAAATCGGGCGTGGCGGTGGCGTTGGTGGGGATGCCCAAGCTGCTGCTGAATCTGAAGGGGCCGAACAGTGAATTTAAGCAGTTGTTTTCAAGGGTATCGGTCAAGATGGAATTGGGCGAGATGCTGCCGGAAGCGGATTTAAAACAGATTGCGGCGGCAGTGTTGAAGACGAACGATGAAGCGGTATTGCAGAAGGTGGTGAAAACGGCCAAAGGCAATGCGCGGAAACTGTCGAAGCTGCTGCTGATTGTGGACTATTTGTTGCAGGTTAACCCTGATGTTGATTTGGATGATGATGTAATCGAACACGCGGAAACCTATTTAATCCACTAAACCTT
Source organism: Neisseria oralis (assembly GCF_045062685.1). Taxonomy (NCBI): domain Bacteria; kingdom Pseudomonadati; phylum Pseudomonadota; class Betaproteobacteria; order Neisseriales; family Neisseriaceae; genus Neisseria; species Neisseria oralis. The sequence continues at coordinate 214,095 of NZ_JBJGEB010000001.1, read as the reverse complement.
TGACAGATAAGGCAATAATTTTTTTACCTTGTTATTTTGTTAAGTTATTGAAATTAAAGGAAAACTAAAAATGGAAAATTTGAAAATGCGGCATCTGCTCGCCATACCGACGATTGTGATTGCGGTAACGGCGTGTGCGAACCGCTGCACCGAGCCGGTGCCGGCGTGGAGCCTGTATCAGAACGAGACCAGTCAGCAGCGGCTGATGCGGGAAAAACAGAATGCGGCTGACTTTGCGGTATTGCAGGCAGAAAAAGCCTATGAACGGATGAGCGATAAAGAGCGGATGAAAGGGGTGGTTTATGAAAACTGAGACGAAAATCTGCAAAAAATGCGGAGAAGAGAGGCCGTTGTTCCGTTTCAAAAAAGACGATGCCTATGTAGGCGGGTATAGGCCTGTATATTACGAGTGTTTAAACGCCAGAGCAAAGGAACTGAAGGCAGTCCGAGACAGTATGGCGGAAAGAAAGATTATCTCTAAAGGCATCAGCATAAATGGAGGGAAAACGCATATGGAATTTCCTGAAGAACCTGAATTTATGAAAAACAAATACTGGACCGTTACAAAAACGGATTATAGAAGACCATTAAAAGGACTTTAACCATGAGTAAACGGTTGGCACGACGGAAGATGCCGAAACACGAATTGAAACGGGTTAAAGCGTTCGCCCTGAAACAGGCGGTCGAGAAGATTCGGGCACGGTGGGGCGAGAAAGCGATACGGCTTGCCTCAACAGACAACAAACAGACTGATTAAACAAGGAATAAGAAAATGATGAATGAAATGAATGCGGTAGCGGCTTTGTTGGTTATTGCCATATTGCTGGCGGCGGTAATGACTGTGTTGGTCGAGATATTGGTCGAGCAACGGGTTAAGGAACGGCTGGGGAAACTGCTGGATAAGGCGTGCCGACCGGATGACGGGTGGCAGGAATGATACAGGAGGAAATGTGATGAATATTGCCAAACCAAGAAAAGAAGACCTTGAAGCAGTATGGGAACTGGTCGCGTTTTTAAACAAAATAGCGCAGGGCTTGAATCCGACTTATCAGCCTGCCGATCCGGAGGACGAAGACGATTTCGAATACCTGTCCGCCGCGCCTGCTGATACGGTGTTTGAAGCTTTGGAATCTTTGACTGATGATGCCAATTTGCCTTGGATTATGTGTGTATTGGACACCCTGATTTCCGAAAATAACAACATTATTGACCAAGAATCTGATGTTTTGGATTTCTCACCGAAATTTAAACAGGCTATGAAGGACGCAGAAAGGTTAGACTTTTTGTTCGATGTTGAATCTGTTGAATTTTCATGCACATATGACGGAAGAAAATGCTGTTTCTTACCTGAGCATGATGTCATCGGGTATGGAAACAACTACCGCGAAGCGTTGGATGATGCGATGAAAGTATGGGAGGAAATGTGATGAATATGGTGTTCACGTTGTTTTTGGGGTTGGTTGGGCTGGTCTGTTTTGTCCGTGCTGCTAAAGAGACTTATCACTCGGAATCACCATACGGCCTGATAACGGGGCTGTTGGGTGTGATGTGTTCGGCTTTTGCGGTGGCGGTGTCGGCGGCAAGGGTGATGGGGGTGTTGAAATGACGATTTATCTGAATATCGCCCGCGACGGCATTATCAAAATTACCCAAGATAATGCTTTGGGCGACCGAGAAGGCGATACGGATTATCTGAGTAAAGAGCTGAACGAGGGCTGTACGCTTGAGGAGGCTTATGCGGTTGTCGCCGCAAATACATCTTGGAAAAACGGGTTGTTTTATTGTCCGCCGGTGGACGTAGAAGACGGGGAGCAGGCATGTGATGCAGCTATTGATTTTTCTGACTCGGTTTACTGCGGCCTTAAAAGTCTGATGGAGGCGAGAACATGAAAGTGCGCTGCCCTACTTGCGGTGCAGTGATGAGCTTAGATGTATTAATCGCCCATGATGATGCACGCGAAGCTCTGATTGCCCTGACAGGCATTTCAGACGACCTTTTTAAGGCGGTATTGCGGTATCTGACGCTGTTTCGCCCCGCCGAAAAGGATTTAAGTTTTAACCGTGTTTCAAAGCTCGTCGGCGAGATTGCGCCGATGATACGGGACCGAAAGATTGTCCGCAACCGCAAAACTTACCCGGCCCCGCGCGAGGCTTGGATTTGGGCGGTAACGCGATGCCTTGAGGCACGGGACGCGGGAAAGTTGACGCCGCCGCTGACCAGCCACGGTTATTTGTTGGAAAACATCACGTTTTGGTCGCCTGAAAAGACGGCGGGAACGGCGGTTTTGCCTTCTCCCCAACCCTCTCCCGCGGGAGAGGGAGTAAGTACCAAATTGAGGAGCGGTTTGGGCGATTTGATGGAGTGGTCGAATGGAGGACAACAATAGCTGGCTTAAAAAAGCAATCGCGCAGGGTTTTATGATGCTCGCCGCCCTAAACCTCAAAGGCCGCCCTGCCTCGGCGGATTTGACGGCAGTCGCCGAACTTTGGTTAGGCATACTAAGCGGCCGGTCGTGGCAACCGGAACAGGACGGAATCAGGATACAGGCAGCCTTTAGGGCTATCGCGGCATCCTCGTCAGAGTGGCCAAACCCTGCCGACCTTATCAAACACCTGCCGCCGCCCGAAATCAGGATGGTGCCGAGGCTGGAAAAGAAGCACCGCCCGACGGAATACGGCAAAGCGCAGGCCGCCGAACTGAAAAAGATTGTCGGCAGATTGGAAAACGCGCCCTGTATGGACAGGGACTGGATACACGGGCAACGCCACCGTACGGTGGATGAGTGTAAAAGGATTTATGCCGAAAGGCAGAAAGGTAAAACAAAATGAGTAATTTAGATGTAAGCCAATACAAACAGGATGCCAAAGGCAATCTCGTGCCGCTGGCCAATATCCGCGAAATTGACCTGCTGCGCGACGAGCTGGTGCAGGAAATCGCTGCAAAAGCCCGCGCGGTACAGGATAACTTAATCGCCTTCAAACGCGAAGCTATGGACGATATTGCGGCGTTTGTACAGTTGAGTGCCGACCGATACGACGTGAATGTCGGCGGTAAGAAAGGCAATATCAGCCTGCACAGCTTTGACGGCGCGTACCGCGTCAACCTCGCCATGCAGGACACACTGGTATTCGACGAGGGACTGCTGGCGGCCAAGGCTCTGATTGACGAGTGCATCAACGAATGGACGGAAGGCAGCCGCACGGAATTGAAAACACTGATTAACGCGGCCTTCCAAGTGGACAAAGAAGGCAATATCAGCACCGCCCGCGTCCTCGGCCTGCGCCGCCTGCAAATCACGGATGAAAAATGGCAACGGGCGATGGATGCGCTCTCCGACAGTTTGCAGGTGCATATCAGCAAGCCGTTTGTGCGGGTGTATCAGCGCGGCGAGGATGGGGAGTATCAGTTAATGAATTTGGATGTGGCGAAGGTGTAGGAAAAATGAACGCAAATATAATGATTTATTTGATTGAAGTTAATGATGGGCCGGTTGCAAAAGCACTGCGAAGTTTTCAGCAGGACAAGGACGCAATGCGACAGGCGTGGCTTGATTGGGCGCGCGAACACTTGCCGTCAGACGCGCTAATGCGGGAATGGAGCGATGGGCAAGTGGCAGGTTTGCGTTCCCTTCTGGCATACCCGATGGATGGAAAAAGCCCAATAAGAACGGAACTTGTTGGCCACGGAAAAACAACCCAATCCTAAAAACCATGCCACTCAACAAAAGATTTAAACGCCCTGAAGAGTATTTGGAAGAAGTTAGCATCACCGCACCAACAATGATTTTTGAAAAGAATAACGACGGAGAGACTTGGGCATCGTGGGGTATCGGTAATTTCTTTAATCCTGTTCAGTTCGTTTGGGCGGGATTGGAGGAGGACGCGCCAAAGGGCGTGGTAACTCCTGATTATGCCTACGAGCTTAGAGAAGGGGCTAAGAGAATCAGAAACGGCTGTACGATGCAGCCGCCCGAAGATTTTGATTGGCAGAATCTGTTACCGGGCTGCCGTGTCATTCCTCGGTATGAGTGGGATTACTTGGTTGGGAAATGGCAGGAAACACGGAATGATGCCGAAGAACAGGAGGCTTAAATGGCAAAATTCATTATTGAAATCGAAGATACGCCCGACGGCGTGATGATAACGGCACATGGAGATAGGCCACCTGTCTTAGAAAAAGACTGGAAAATGCCCAAACAGATTGTGCTAATTGTCAAAAAGATATTAGAGGAAGCAAATAATGCCTGTATCAGATCGAAATGGAGAATCCCTTATTAACTAACCCGCGCGGCACGGTCTGCCGCATTTAAATCTAAATAGGAGTCAAAAAGTGAATAAATCCGAATTAATCCAAGCCATCGCCGACGAGGCGGAATTGAGCAAACGCGCTGCGGCGGAGTTTGTCGATGCGTTTGTCAGCGTGGTAACGCAAGAACTGAAAGACGGAAACGACGTTACGCTGGTCGGCTTCGGCACGTTCCACGCCGCCCAATCCGCCGAGCGTCAGGGACGCAATCCGAAAACGGGCGAACCGCTGACCATCGCGGCGCGCAAAACGCCCAAGTTCCGCCCGGGCAAGGCGTTGAAAGATGCGGTAAACGGTTAAACGTCTGAAACCCCAAATCCAAGCGGATTTTTGAAAAGTCCGCTTCAGTTTGAAGTTTTAGCGACGAGGAAAACCATGATGAACACAAACGAACAGTACAAACGCAAGGGGCTGATTGCGAAAATCAAAATCGCGCAAAGCCAGCTTGGGATGGAAGATGATGTTTACCGTGCGATGCTGGCGCGCGTGTGCGGCAAAACATCCTGCACGAAGATGAATCTGGCCGAATTACAGGCGGTGGCGGCGGAAATGAAGCGGATGGGCTTTAAGCAGACCGCACCGAAGGGCAAAGGCATCCGCCCGCATTTGACGCCCGACCGCGAAGCCCTGCTGAATAAGCTGGAGGCGCTGTTGACGGTGGGCGATAAAAGCTGGCAATACGCCGACGGGATGGCCAAAAGGATGTTTGGCAAGGATTTGGTACGATTTTTGACACCCGAGCAGCTATACAAACTGGTGCAGGCACTGCAAATCCATACTAATAAGGAACAGGCAAAAAAGGCGGCAGAGCAATGATCAGGGTAGATGAAGAAGATTTTGAGGCGGTGCGCCACCTGCTGCCCGAAAGTGTGCTGGCACTGATTACGATCATCGGGCTGACAGAAACGGTGGAGCTGGTGAAAAACTTAGGCGGCACGACCTACCCGTTGCGGCAGGGACGCACCAAAGGCAGCGAATCGCGGCTGGCTTATTTGGAGGAAATCGTCGGCGGTGCAGCAATGGAAAAAATGGTGGAAGCACTGGCCCCCTGCGATCTGTTTATCCCGAAATGCGAACAGGCTTTGCTGGAATTGCGCGACCGCCATATCCGCCGCCGCTTCGATGCGCAGACGGGTAAAGGCGTACCCGCTTATGAGGCGGTGAACGATTTGGCTTTGGCGCACGCGCTGACCGACCGCCATATCTGGCGGATTCTGAAGAAGCCGGATAATGAGTGTGAGCAAGGCGGGTTGTTTTAAATTATAATGCCGTGGGGATAACACGGCATTTTTTATGGGAAATCAAGATGAAGACGTTTTATGTTCTGATGTTGGCCGCAATGCTTGCGGCTTGCGGCGGACAAGAAAACAAGCCTGCTACCAGCGAAAGTCAAACCGATAATCGGGCGCAGCAATATCAGAATCAGCAAAAACAGATTGCCGCACGTTTGGCCGATGAAGAATATTTCATCGGTGAAAACAATTTGGAACAAATCCGTCTGCACGCCAATTTGAAAGAGCACGCTCAAAAGCTGCTGTCTTTATTGGCGCAGGCCGACAAGGAAAGCCGTGTATGGGTTTTGCCCAGCGATGCAGCCAAAATCAAAGAATTCAATGCGGCTTTCGCGGCGGTGGCAAAATCTGCCGAGGAATCTTTCGGCGGCCCTTTTCTTGCGGATAAGGCGGGGCTTTATCAATGTGCCGCTGCGGCCAATGCGGCTTACGATTATTTTTTCGCCCGGCAGAGAAAGGATGCGCTGACCGAAAATTACCGCAAACAATACACGGACAACATAGCTGCCTGCCAAGGGCAAATCCGCACCCCGCCAACCGCCCAAGCGACAGTGTATGCGCGTAAAGGTATCAAGCTGCCGTTGAATAATTGTTTGTCGGTATTGGCCGGAGATGAAGAATTTGATACCTACACCTGCCCGATGGAAGTAAAATAGGCCGTCTGAAACCCAGCCCGAGAGCAAAAGCCATCGGGCTTTTTGCTGCCTGTCTGACATGGGGCAGACGCGGTGCCAAATAAGCGGACGGGATAATCAAGGCTCGATAACAGACTAAGCAGGACAAATCTATGAGCAAGATTATTGTGCTGACCGCAGGCCACAGCAACACCGATCCGGGTGCGGTAAACGGCAGCGACCGCGAAGCGGACATCGCGCAGGATATACGCAATATTACGGCATCGATTTTACGCAACGATTATGGCTTGACGGTCAAAACCGACGGCGAGGGCAAGGGCAATATGCCGTTGCGTGAGGCTGTCAAACTGATTCGAGGCTCGGATGTGGCGATTGAGTTCCATACCAACGCTGCCGTCAGCAAAGCGGCTACGGGCATTGAGGCTTTAAGTATCGTTAAAAACAAACGTTGGTGTCAGGTATTGAGCAAGGCCGTTGCCAAGGCAACCGGCTGGAAACTGCGCGGCGAAGACGGCTTTAAGCCTGATAACGCAGGGCAACATTCCCGCCTTGCTTATGCTCAGAACGGTGGCATTGTGTTTGAGCCGTTTTTTATCAGCAATGATGCCGACCTCAAGCTCTTTAAGGAACGCAAGTGGGCTATTTGCCGCGCGATTGCGACGGCCATTGCGATGGAAGTGGGAGCGGCACGGGTATGAACATTATCGGTAGTCTGAAAGAAGCCGCTTATCATTTTTTGGCAACATTGATTGGCTCGAATCCAAGCTATGAGCAAGTAAACCGTGCACTTGTCCGTATGCCTAGGGTACGTCCTTTGAACAGCTATCCGCGTCCTAGTTACGGTAAGTCAGGTGTGGCCGCAGCTAAACGGGCGGCGCGTAAACGCAAGGCGAAAAAATGCTGAAAGCACGTCTGATTTGTTGGATTCTGAATTTGGTATCGAATGATTGGGAAGTCCGAATTGAAACACGCTGTATCGGCAATGGTTATTACGACCGCCCAATCATTGTGAAAAAAAAGCACTGATATTTGTCGGGCGTAAATGCCCGACCTACGGGATAAATAATGCGTATTTTGGATATTTTCAAAAACCCCGCGACGGGCAATGTGTCGCACTCGAAACTGTGGGCAAACGTCGCCTGCGCGGCTGGGACGTTTAAATTTGTGATGCTGCCCGACCCCTCGGCGGAGATTTGGGCGGTGTATTTGGGCATCGTCGGCGGCTATGCCGTGGCGCGCTCGTTTGTCAGCGTGAAGCGGCAGGAATTGGAGAGCGACCATGCCCGTGAAACTGATTAAATACCTGCCCCATTTGGTCGCGGCGTTGCTGCTGGTGGCGGCGTTGGGGTTGGCCTACCGTGCGGGCTTTCAGACGGCCTATCACAAACAGCAGGTCATTATCGAACAGGCGGGAAAAGACAAGTCCGCCGCGCTCTTGGCATCCAGCCGGGCATTTGCCGCGGAATTGGAACGGGCCAATGCCCGGCAGCAGGAGCAGGCGGAAAAAACGCAACAGGCAGGCATTAAGCTGGCGGCAGCCAATGCTGAAATAGGCCGTCTGAAACAGCAATACAGGAAAGGGATTCACCATGCAATCGAACAGGATAAAAGCATTGCCGGCAATGCTTGTATTGACGGTCTGGGCGCTAACGGGCTGCGCCAATACCGCCAAGCCCTCGGATACGGTGCCGATTAAAACGGTTGAGGTGCCGGTTATGCCCGCGCCGCCTGCCGCCCTGATGGTGCCGCCGGTACGCCCTGCTCCTCCGGAAAGCGGCAGTACCCGCGCTTTGCTTGAACACGCTGTGGAGTTTGGCGGCTATGTTGCCGAACTTGAAAATCAAAACGCGGCATGGCGCGATTGGGCGGGCAGCCACTCCCGCAAAGTCGGTGACTGACAAAAAAAGCCCGCGTAGGGCGCGGGCTGAGGGTGAAAGCGGATTTTATACCTCTTTTACAGGGGTGGCGGCGGTGGTGCTTTTCAGCAAATCGACTGCGTGCTGGCAGTTTTGCTTGCTGGTGTAGCCTTCGCCCTGAGCGATGATTTCATGGTTGGCTGCTTTCAAACGCCAACGGTATTCGCCTTTTGCGTCTTTATAGATTTCAAAATACATAAGGTTTCTCCTATGAATGAGTACACGTTTTCTTACCGCTTTGACGGCAAGTCCTGGTCATTGAGCATTTGGGCGGACAGCCCCGAAGAAGCCCGGGCAAAATTTCGGGCGGCCCGGGAAAATGCGCAGTATGACGGTGAAGTTATAGCAAAGGTTTGTACATTTGTAAATATTTCATGGGTTAATAAATTGTACAAGCGGATAAAATATTTAATGGGTATCAAAGAATGACCGTATACCGTGAATTAATTGAACGTCAGTTGGCGGTGCGCCAAGCGGGTTTGCAAATCGGGCTGCAAAAGGCCAACGAGCAAGAGCCGTTCATCGCGGCGGTGGCCGAAACTTTAAGCCGCACGATGTGGGGCTATGTGATGCGGATGGATGCGCGGTTTGAAGTTACGTTTATCGTAGATTTGGGCTATGTGGCTTTCGAGCATCAATTCGCGGCGGTCAAACAGGCGCTGGCGGAAAAATTCGAGGTGGAGGCCGACGGGGATGCGCTGACTGTCGAATCCGACCGCCTGCCCTATGGTATTGCGGCCTGCCGGGTGGTGTTCGGAGACGTGTTATGAACGGAGATACACCGATTACCGTGGAATATGTGTTCGGCACGTTGGTGTCGTTTCTGATTGCTTTATTGTGGTATTGGGTAAAAAGCATTTCAGACGGCCTGAAAGAAGCCCGCAAAGATCGTGATGAACTGCTCGGCAGGTTGCACAGCGTAGAAACATCTTATCAGACGAAAGCGGAAGCAAAAGACAACAGGAACGAAATCTTAAACTTGTTGCGTGAAATCAAGGCTGATTTGAAAGAAGTCGGCCAGAAAATCGAACGGAAGGCAGACAAATAATGCAAAACCAAGACCCTATTTTAAGAGCGTTGGCAGAAATCAACGGCAAGCAGGACAAATTGTTACAAAATCAGGAACGCATGGATGCGGAAATCAAGAAAATCCATGCCGATTGCCGCCGCACGTCGGCAACCACCGGCGCGGCCGCGGGCGCGATTTCGGGCGGCATTGTGGCTACGGGCATCGCATTTGCCCGCGCCAAGTTGGGGCTGTAACGATGGCGCATCCGAAGGCGACCCGCGACAAGCTGCGGGCACTCTACTGCAACGGCGAGCAGAGCCTTGAGACGGCGGCGGCTTTATGCGGCGTATCGCTCGGCACCGCCCGCCGCTGGCGCGATGAGGCCAAGGCGCAGGGCGACGACTGGAACAAGCTGCGCGCGGCCCACACGCTGGCCGGCGGCAGCATAGACGAAATCGCGCGGGCGATGATGACGTCGTTTCTGGTGCAGTATCAGGCGACGATGACGATGTTGCAGGATGCGGAAGTGGAAGATTTGCCGCCGAGCAAACGGGTGCAACTGCTGGCGAGTTTGGCCGATGCGTTTACCAAAACGGTGGCGGCGAACAAGCGGGTGTTGCCAGAAACCTCGCAACTGGCGACGGCTTTGGAGTTGTTGCAGTTTTTGATGGTATTCGTGCAAGAAAAACACCCCAAACATTTGGCTGCCTTTGTGGAGGTGTTGGAGCCGTTCGGGGTGGAGGTGGAGAGGAAGTTTGGTTAGTTGGGTGCTTTTACTGAAGTATAAGCATTATAAATTGGTACATATTTAGCTCTTCCTTCTTGGACAAGCTCGATAGCGCAATTTTCGATATCTAAATAGCCTGCACTTATGCCTAGGTTGTGAAGAATTTTAGGCTGCATATTAGCTACATCGATACCACAAAATGGATAATGTAAAGGTTCATTTATTTTGATACGATTTTCTTTCTCAAACTCATAGTAGGCTTCAATCACCTGATAAATAATGTCTTTTAATGCTTCCGGCATTTTAATATCCTTATGAAAAATAAAGATTTCCTTAAATCCCTGTCCGCCCTTGCCGCCAATCTGCGTCAAGTCATCGAGGCCGAAGTAGACGGTTTCGATGCTTCGCCGACGGCGGTGGCCGAGCGGCGGGCGAAGGTATTTGACCCGGTAGGCGGTTACGAGTATTTCGTCAACACCTACTTCCCGCATTATATCCGTTCGCCTGAAAAATCCGACCTGCACCGTTTCTTATTCAGGCGTTTACCGGAAATCGTCGAATCCCCGGAAGGCGAGAACGAAGCGGTTGGCGCGCCGCGCGGCGAGGGTAAATCGACGCAGGTTACGCAGTTGTTTACTTTGTGGTGCATTGTAACGGGACGCAAGCATTACTGCGTGATTGTGATGGACAGCATAGACCAGGCATACCCGATGCTTGAAGCCATCAAAGCGGAATTGGAGTTTAATCCCCGCCTGAAAACCGATTTTGCGGATGTCTGCGGCCAAGGCCGCGTGTGGCAGGCAGGTACCATCGTAACGGCCAACGACATCAAGGTGCAGGTAGCGGGCAGCGGCAAAAAGCTGCGCGGATTGCGCCACGGTCCTTACCGCCCCGACCTGACTATTTTGGACGATATTGAAAACGACGAACAAGTCCGAAATCCCGAACAGCGCGACAAGCTCAATGCGTGGCTGACGAAAACCGTGCTGCCGCTCGGCGGCGTGGGGCAAAAATACGATGTGATTTATATCGGCACGATTTTGCATTACGACAGTGTGTTGAACCGAACGCTCAATAATCCGTTTTGGAAAGGCATCAAGTTTAAAGCCATGTTGAAATGGCCCGACCGCATGGATTTGTGGGACAGATGGGAAGAGTTGTACCGCAATGAAGGTGAGTTGGTGGCCGATGCGTTCTATCAAACGAACAAAGCGGAAATGGAACGAGGGGCGGAAACCTCTTGGGCGGCGCGCGGCGTGCTGGCCTTGATGAAAATCCGCGCCCGCGACGGACACGCGGCTTTCGATTCGGAATATCAGAATGATCCGGTGAGCGGTGAAGATGCACCGTTTGCCCAATCCATGCAGTTTTGGGCGGAGCTGCCCGCCGATTTGGTGTATTTCGGCGCGCTCGACCCTTCGCTCGGCAAAGCGGGGGCCAGCCGCGACCCGAGTGCGATTATCGTGGGCGGGTATCAAAGAAGCAGCGGCAAGCTATTTATCGTGGAAGCGCAAATTAAGAAGCGTTTGCCCGATTTGATTATTGAGGACGTTATCCGCTTGCACGCGCAATATAAGTGCAAGCTGTGGTTTGTGGAAACGGTGCAGTTTCAGGAGTTCCTGAAAGACGAGCTGGTAAAACGAAGTGCGGCAAAAGGCATTCCCGTGCCGGCGCGGGCGGTCAAACCGATTGCCGACAAGCTGCTACGGATTGAGACTTTGCAGCCGCACATGGCCAATGGGTTGATTTTGCTTAATGCCAATCAGCAAACCTTAATCCAACAGTTTCGCCATTTTCCCAAGGCAGACCATGACGACGGCCCCGACGCGGTGCATATGCTGTGGTCGGGAGCAACGGCCAACAGTGCGCCGGTGGAATATATAGCGGTGACGAAACATGGGGCGGACGGCAGTTTCGGCAGCGGCGCATGGTGAAACTGACACCGGGCAGGGCTTACGATTAATGCAGGCAGCAGAGAATTGGGGCAAGTTTAACTTGCCCTTTTTTTATTTATGAAAAACATTTTCAGCAGTGCATTGAGCAAAATTCTGCCGGGCCGCTATACACCGAAATCCACCCCGCAAACGGCGGAAATTACCCAAAACACCCAGACTCACGAACACCCGAGCAAAGGTTTGACACCGCAGAAGCTGCACGGCATTTTGGAAGCTGCCGAGCGCGGCGATATGAAGGCGCAGTCGGAACTCTTTGCCGACATCGAAGAGAAAGACGGCCATATCTTTTCCGAGATGAGCAAGCGCAAACGGGCGGTCATCGGGCTGGATTGGCGCGTGATGCCGCCGCCGGACAGCACCGACGCCGAACGGCGGCTGGCCGAAGAAGTCAAGGGATGGATTGAGCGTCTGCCCGATTTCGAAGACATGATGTTCGACCTTTTGGATGCAGTCGGACACGGCTTTGCCTGTGTGGAAATCGAATGGCAGCAAATGGGCGGCCTGTGGCTGCCGAAAAACTTTATCCACCGTCCGCAAGGCTGGTTTAAGGTGGACGGTGCCGATAATGTGCGGTTGGCCAAACAGGATAATCCGGATGGGGAAGAGCTGTGGGCGTTCGGCTGGCTGGTACACAAACACCGCAGCCGTTCGGGTTTGCTGGTACGCGGCGGGCTGATGCGCACACTGGTTTGGCCGTATCTGTTTAAGAATTATTCGGTGCGCGATTTGGCCGAGTTTCTGGAAATCTACGGCCTGCCGACGCGCTTGGGCAAATACGCGGTGGGGGCGGATGAAACCGATAAAACCACGCTGTTGCGGGCGGTAAAGGAAATCGGACACAACGCTGCGGGCATTATCCCCGAAACCATGAATATCGAATTGCTCAATGCCGCCAACGGCAGCAGCGAGCCGTTTATGGCGATGATCGACTGGGCGGATAAAACATCGTCGAAAGCGATTCTGGGCGGTACGCTTACCAGCATGGCCGACGGTAAAACCAGTACCAACGCGCTGGGTCAGGTGCATAACGAGGTGCGCCATGATTTGCTGGTGTCGGATGCCAAGCAGCTTGCCGGTACGATAACGCAGCAACTGATTCTGCCCCTGCTGCGGCTGAATAAAGGCAACGTGGATGAAACCCGCCTGCCGCGTTTCCAGTTTGATACGCAGCTGCCCGAAGATATGGCGGTTTACGCCGAATCTTTGCCTAGGCTGGTAGAGATGGGCATGAAGATTCCGCTGGCGTGGGCGCAGGAAAAACTGGCGATTCCGCTGGCTTCGGACGACGAGCCGGTATTGGCTTTGCAGACGGCTGAAAGCGAAGGTGTCAAAGTTGCGCCGTTAAGTTACCGCCGCGTGGCCTTGAGCAGGCAGGGCGAAATCTTGGATATGGGGCAGGCGGCCATCGATAACGCAGGTTTGGGCAAAATCGCCCTGCCCGAGCATATCGAACCGTTTTTGCGCGGGTTGGGTCAGGCTTTGGCCGAGGGCGACAGCTATGAAGAGGTGCAGGAGCGGCTGTTGCGGGCTTATCCGCATTTGGACAGCACCGAATTTCAGACGGCCTTGGCGCGGGTGATTTTCATCTCCGACCTGTGGGGACGGCTCAATGGCTGATTTGGGTTTTGCCTTCGGTTTGGAGCCGGAAGCGGCGGTCAAATATTTTGAAGGTTTGGGCTACCATATCCCGCCCGACTGGGATGTGAAATGGAATGAGGCGCAGGCCAAGGCGCGGGCGATTGCAGGCATACACAGGCAAGATATCGTCGGCGAGTTTCACGCGGCAATGTATGGGGCGGCGAAATCGGGCAAATCGTTTGAGGCTTGGCGCGATGAAGTGCAAGGCCGTCTGAAAGCACATGATTGGCATCTGCTCAAAGACGGCGATATTGTGGACGGAGACACCGGCGAAGTCCTCGGACGCGGCATTACCAAACACCGCATGGAAACGATTTTCCGCACGCAGATGCAATCGGCTTACATGGCCGGTCATTGGCAGGCGTTTGAAGAAGGTCGGGATGATGCGCCGTGGCTGCAATACTCGGCCATTTTGGACAGCCGCACACGCCAAAGCCATGCGGCGGCGCATGGTGCGGTGTATCACATCGACGACCCGTTTTGGGATTACTTCTACCCGCCCAACGGCTTCAATTGCCGCTGTACCGTGCGGGCGCTTTCAGACAGTGATTTGAAACGGCGCAATCTGCTGCCGCAAAAAGCGCAGCTTGAAGATACGGAAGTGGTGGTCAACCGCAAGGGCGATACCCGCCCCGCCAAAGCGGTAAAGTTGCCGGACGGCCGCCGCTTTTATACCGATGCTGGCTTTCAGCACAATGTCGGTAAAAGCCATTTGGCCAACTTGGGGCAGTTGCAGATGCAGCGGGCGGTGGAACTGCCGCCGAAACTGGCGAGCGTATCGATTCAGACGGCCTTAAAACAGCCCGATTTGATGCGGGCGGTGTCGCAACAGGCGGCGCAAATGGTGCGGCGGGTGGATGCGGAAAAAGTAGCGCGCGGGAAAACGCTGTATGTGGGCGCATTGGCCCTACCCTTATTGGAAGTTTTGGCGACAAGGAAAATTTACCCGCAATCCGCCGTGATTGCCATAAGCGACGAGCGGGTATTGCACGCTTTGCGCGACGAGAAGGTCAAGCCGCTGCCGGTATCGTTTTGGGAGAGGATACCCGAACTGCTGCAAGAACCGGAGCAGATTTTATTAGGCAAGGCGGGACGAAATGACGATGCCAAACAGTTTTTGGCATTTGTGTATCCGCTGTCGGCAGGCAAGGGGAAGCTGGTGGTAACGCTGGACTATGATGTGAAAACCCGACATCCGTTGACAGGTAAGAAAGAACATCTGACCTTGAATATGGTCAACACCGGCATGATTGCAGAAACGGATAAACAGGTGGATAGCTTACTGTACGGGTATGAAACAATATGGAAAAAGCCATAAAACTCTTTGCCTGATTCGAACAGGATAATACGCGACACGGTAACGTGGCCGTAACCTTTCCAGTAGGAAACCCGAGTTTTATGGCTGTTGGAACCAATATACCATGATTGAGATAAAAATCAACACAGACACCCTGCAAAACAGCTTAAACGCTGCGGCGCGGCGTACCTCCCACACCAAGCCTTTGATGACGCGGCTTGCCCGCATCATGCGCAACGCCGTGCTGGATAATTTCGCCGCCGGAGGCCGTCCCGCTTGGGCGCCGCGCAAGTATCTGGCCGCGCGTGAAGGTTCGGGGCTGTTGCAAGCCAGCGGCCGCCTGCGCAATTCGATTACGCCGAGCAGTACCAACGATACGGCGGTGGTCGGCACCAATGTGGAATATGCGGCTATCCATAACTTCGGTGGGAAAACCTCGCCACACTTGATTAGACCGAAAAAAGGCAAAGCGTTGAAATTCGGCGGCCGCTTTGCCAAGCAGGTTAACCACCCCGGCAGCAATATTCCCGCACGCCCGTTTATGACCCTGCAACCGGAGGACGAAAAGGCCCTATCCGATGCGGTGGCGGAATATCTGGCACAGGCCATTCAGGGGCGGTAATCATGCCTGCCTGAAAAATGCCGAAAAACAGCCCGAAAACGCCCTAACCCATACTTACCCCTACCCATCGCCTGAAAATCAATCCTGCGCGCGTTTGAACACCTTTTGAACACTATCCCGCGCGCATCTCTGCAAGTACATTTCCCTTCCCTAGAAATTCATCTGTCTGACATAGGCCAAGCTTTGACGAGGGCGCGGCTGCCGCATAATGCGGGCTATGGACACCAAAACCCTTCTTGCCGCCTTATCCGCCGCCCATGTCGGCGGTTCGGACGGCTTAATCAAAATCGTACCCAAAGGCCAATTCGCACCGGTTGACGGCCGCACCGATACGGGTGTGCCGCACTGGACGATGTCTGCCGATTTGGCACAGCAAATCATTGCCGCCTTTGACGCCGCGCAAACCGACCTTGTGGTCGACTACGAACACGCCACGCTGAAAGCCGCCGAAACGGGGCAGCAAAACCCTGCCGCCGGCTGGATCAGCAAATATGTATGGGATGACGAGCGCGGCCTGATGGGCGAAGTGAAATGGACGCAACGCGCCAAAGACATGATAGACAGCGGCGAATACCGCTATCTGTCGCCGGTACTCGAATACGACACACTGGGCAATGTACGCGGGCTGCACAGTGTGGCGTTGACCAATTCGCCCGCACTGGACGGCATGGCTCTGGCTGCATTGAGCCGCCAAAACTCTATCAACCCCAAACAGGAAACAAGTATGAACAAGGAAGCTTTAATCAAGCTCTTGGGCTTGGCGGCGGATGCCGATGACAAAGCCATCGAAGCGGCTTTGGCCGAAGCACAGGAAAAGCTGGGCGGTAAAACGCTTGCCGAAGCACTGGCCGCACCCAAAGAAGAACCGCAAGGTGGCGAAGGCGATAAAGGCACTGCCGGCAAACCTGAAGACAAGCCGCAAGGCGGCAATGCCGACGACGGCGAAGTGGCCGAACTCAAAGCGCAAGTGGCCGCGTTGAGCAAGAAAGTGATTGCAATGGAAGTGGGCGGCACTTCAGACGGCCTGATCCGTGCCGCGCTTTCAGACGGCCGCCTGTTGCCGCATCAAGAAGCATCGGCGCGCCAACTGGCCGCCAAAGCCCCTGAAGCGTTTAAAGCCCTGATTGACGGCAGCTTGGCACTGGCCGCTTTGAGCAAAACGCAGACCGGCGGCAAAGGCGGCGCAGACGGTACGTCCGCGCTGACCGCCGAAGAAGCAGCCGTCGCCGCGCAATTGGGCATCTCTGCCGAAGATTATGCGAAGGCCAAGTAATCCGATAAAGGAAAAGACAACATGATTATCACACCAGACACCTTAAAAGCCCTGTTCACCGGCTTTAAAAAGAATTTCCAAGACGGCCTGAAAATGGCGGAAAGCCAATACAAGGAAATCGCCACCGTCATTCCGTCTTCCACTGCGTCCAATACTTACGGCTGGCTCGGCCAATGGCCCGCTTTCCGCGAATGGGTGGGCGACCGCGTATTCCAAGATATGAAGGCACACGGCTATGCCATCACCAACAAACATTTTGAAAGCTCGGTCAAGGTCAACCGAAACGACATCGAAGACGACAACGTCGGCATTTACGCGCCGATGATGACCGAGATGGGCCGTGCTTCGGCGGTGCATCCCGACGAATTGGTGTTTGCCTTGCTGAAAAACGCACACGCCACGTTGTGTTACGACGGTCAGAACTTCTTTGATACCGACCATCCCGTGTATGAAAAAGTGGACGGCACCGGTCAAGCCAGTACCGTATCCAATATTTTCGCCGGCAGCGAAGCGGCCTGGTATCTGCTGGACACTACCCGCGCCCTGAAACCGTTGATTTACCAAGAGCGTAAAGCGAAGCAGTTTACCGCCATGACCGCCGATACCGATGAGGGCGTATTCATGCGCAACGAATACCGCTACGGCGTGGACGGCCGTTGCAACGTGGGCTTGGGCTTCTGGCAGATGGCGGCGAAATCGCAAGAGAAACTGGACGCTGCCGGTTTCGAGAAAGCCTACAACGCGATGGTGAGCCTGAAAGGCGACGGCGGCAGACCGCTGGCCATCCGCCCGAATGTGCTGCTGGTACCGCCTGCTTTGGAAAACGCGGCCAAAGAGCTGGTGGAAGGCGACCGCTTGGCCAACGGCGCGTACAACCCAAACAAAGGCAAGGCGAAAGTCATCGTATCGCCTTGGTTGCTGTAACGAACAGGCGGGCACCGCCCGCCGGAAGGGATAGAAAATGGCAAAAGAAAAAAACGGACAGGAAGTTGGCGCGACCGTCGATGTCCAACCGGAAGAGGTAACCGTAACCGCTGCCTTACAGGCCGAGATTGAAGCCTTGAGAGCCGAATTAGACAAAGCCAATGCCGAAATTCAGGTAGCGCAGGCAGAGTTGGCCGCCGCGCAAGAGCGCAATGCCAAATTGGAAAGACTGCTTGAAGCCGGCCTTACACCCGGCGGCATTTCAGACGGCGAAACTTTGACACCTGAAGCGGAAGCCGCCTTTTACACCGGCAGCGGAGCACCCGCCGCAGATGCCGAAGTGGTGGCGATTAAGAGCAAACACGGCCATGCGTTTTTCCGCGCCGGCTACCATGTACAGCCGCACTGGACGTTTGTGCGCCGTGCGGACTTCGAACCCGCCGACTTTGAGCGTCTGATTGGCGACCGTATGGTTGAAGCGCGCGAAGCCCTGCCGACGGATGCAGCATGAGCTACGCTGCCGTTGCCGATTTGGTGGCGCGTTTCGGCGAAGCCACCATCACCGGTCTGACCGACTTGTCCCGCAAGGGCGCGGTGGACGAAACCGTCGCACAGCAGGCTTTGGATGATGCCGCCGCCGAAATCGATGGCTATCTGATGAACCGCTATACCCTGCCGCTGCCCAAGCCGCTGCGCATTTTAACCGTGTATTGCTGCGATATTGCGGTGTACCGCCTGTGCACCGGCAAACGGCAACTCACCGAAGACATCGTGCACCGCTATGAAGCGGCAGTGAAGTTCCTGCAACTGGTGGCGGCGGGGAAAGTCGGCTTGGGCGTTACCGAACCCGCAGGCGAAAAGCCCGCCGTACAAGGCAACGGCGTGATGTTTACCACGCAGGAAAAGGTGTTCGGCCGTGATAGCGTCTATTGAACAAGCCATCAGGCAGCGGCTTTCAGACGGCCTCGGCCAAATGGTAACGGGTGTCTTTACTTACGGCGGGGAGTTTGACGGCGAAGGTTTGGCGCAGGTGGTCAACCAGTTCCCCGCCGTGTGGGTCATGTTTGCCGGCATCAAAGACACCGTCCGCCACGACACGCGCGGCAGCCGTTTTAAAGCGATTGGCCAATTCACGGTATTGGTGGGAGACCGTGCCAGCGGCAGCGAGGCAGACAGCCGTTTCGGCGGCCTGCACCGCCATGATGTCGGCACCTACCGCCTGATGCAGATCGTCCGCCACCTGCTGACCAATCAATCGCTGGGCTTACAGATAGGCCGTCTGCAACCGGGGGCGGCCAAAAGCCTGTTCAGCCGCCAAATGGAGCAAGACGCCGTCAGTGTGTTTGCGCTGGAATTTGAAACGTATTGGTTTGAAGACGCGCTGCAAGACGGTGATTGGCCGCGGCCTGCGGTTTCAGACGGCCAACATGCGAAAGTATATGCCGACGTATCCGAATACCAAGGCCGCACCGAACCCGAACATCCCGACTTTAAAGGCGTGAACCTTGAATTGCGTATCCCGCCGAAAACCCCCGACCAACCCGCCGATATGGCGGCCACCGTTGAAACCAAGGTGAAACCATGAACGAAACCATTAAAGTACGCGCCGCCGACGGCCTGCAAGTGCCGCTGGCCGGTAAACCACATGAATACATTACCGACCAAGAAACCGTTACCGTACCCGATGCCGCCTATTACCGCCGCTGTATCGAATACGGCGACCTTGTGGTCGTAACCGAAGACACCCAACCCGCGAAAGGCAGCAAATAATGGCATCCGCAAACATCAATTTCGAAAAAATCCCCGCCAGCACCCGCAAGCCGGGCGTGTACGCCGAGTGGAACACCAAGCTGGCCGTGCGCAACCTGCCCACCAACAAACAGCGCGTGCTGATTGTGGCGCAGCACAACAATCCCGCCTTGGGTGAGCTTACCGAGCTGGAAAACGTGTTTTCCGCCGCCGATGCGGCCGCCAAATACGGCGCAGGCAGCATGGCGCACCTGATGGTTACCGCCGCGATTAAAGCCTATGCCTATGCCGATTTAAGCCTGATTACCGTAGCCGACAACAAGGCCGGAGTGGCCGCCGGCGGTAAAATCACCTTAAGCGGTACTGCCAATACCCAAGGCGTGTTGCGTGTGAGCATTGCCAATGCCGACACTTTAACCATCGGCATCGGCGCCGAAGACACCGCAGCCACCGTTGCCGCCGCCGTTAAAGCCGCCATCGATGCTGTGCCCGATTTGCCGGTTACCGCCACCGTTGCCGAAGCAGTGGTGACGCTTACCGCCAAAAACAAAGGTACGGCCGGCAACGCCATCCGCATCAAAACCAGCAATACCGCCGAAGGCATTACCGCCGCCGTTACCGCCATGACGGGCGGCGATGCCAACCCCGATATTGCCGCCGCGCTCAATGCCGTAGTCGCCGAAGGCCACCACATCATCGCCTGCGGCATCAACGACGAAACCAACCTGCTGAAACTGCGTGCCCATTTGGATACCGTAGCCAGCCCGATGGAAAAACGCTGGGCAATCGGCGTATACGGCCAAACCGGTACGCTGGCGCAAGCCACCACCTTGGCAGGCCGTCTGAACCACGGCCATATCGTCAGCGCGTGGTATCGCGGCACACCCAGCCTGCCTTGCGAGCTGGCCGCCGTCTTTGCCGCCGTGATGGCGAGCGAAGAAGACCCCGCCCGCCCGTTGAACACGCTGGCCTTAAACAGCATCGGCGTGTGCGAAAGCAAAGACAAAACCATGCGCACCGAGCAGGAAAACGCCCTTTATAACGGTGTTACCCCGATTGAAACCAGTCCGGCCGGTACGCAGGCGCAAATCGTGCGCGCCATCACCACCTACACCAAAACCGCCAACGGCACGGCAGACGAAAGCCTGCTGGACGTAACCACCGTGCGCACCCTGATTTATGTAAGCCGCGCCTGCGTCGACCGCATCGCCCTAAGATTCCCGCGCGACAAATTGAGCGACCGCACCCCGCCGCGCGTGCGTAGCGAACTGATTGACGTATTGATGCGCTGCGAAGAGCTGGAAATTTTGGAGCGCGTGGAAGAAAACCTGCCAAAACTGATTGTGGAACGCGACCTGCAAAACACCGGCATGTTGAACTGCCGCATTCCCAGCGATGTCGTCAACGGCCTGCATGTAGTAGGTATGGTTGTAGATTTATATTTGTAAGAAAGGCTGAAACATGAGTACCGAATACGTTGGCAGCGTCATCCTCTATCTGGGCGCGAACGAAGTCGAAGTAACCAAAATCGACGTGAAAGACAACACCGGCAAAAAGCCTGTGAAAACCATGAACCGCACCCGCCGCGTCAAAGGCTTTACCCGCGGCGTCGGCCAATACGACATTACCTTTACCGCCGTGGTGCCGACCGACGGCACGGCGGTGGACTGGGCAAAGATCGACGACGCCAAAATCAGCCTAGTTCCCGACGTGGAAGGCGCGCGTCCGACATCGTACCTCGGCTTCTGCGCCACCGAAGCGGGCGACAGCTATACCGTGGATAATGAACTGGTGGTGGATGTGACCGGTTTTGCGATTCGGAAGGTGTTGGAGTAAATTAGAAAACCCGCATGATTGCGGGTTTTTTTACGAGATATTTATCGACTACTGCATATCTTTTTGGATTTGCTTAAAGTACCATCTTTACATAGGAACTTTCCGTCTGCCGTACAGGCTTTGATACCGCCTTTACTGCCGGAACAAGGTTCTCTGCCGCGCGCATCGGCAGAACCGATGCCGACTGTTGCCACTATTACCAATAAAAATAAATGTTTCATGGAAGTTTTCCTTTATATCTTTATGTAGGGGAAATGATAGTATCACAGCATATTCTTAGAGTCATTTTGTATTTTGCCTGACATCCGACAAATTTCGGAGCCATAACCCTTAAGCGACAATTAAGCCTTGATTTATACAAGGTTTAACCAACGTTTAAGGGCTTTTTTATGTCTGAATTTTCCCCCGAACTCACCCGCGCCATCGAAGATTACGAATTGCGCGTTTCTTCCGACCTGAAAACCGTTACCGGCCGTCTGAAATACGGCATTGGTGTGATTGACGGCGAAATGCACCATGATTTTTCCATGCACCTTTTAACCGTGCGCGAGGACATGGCGATTGATCCGCAACTTGAAGGCCAACCGCGGCTGGTTGCCGCCTATGCCGCATCACTGGATAAATTGGGTGGCTTAACAGCCGAATCTTTGACACCTGATTTGCTGCTTGATGAGATGGCTGCTGCTGACTTTGACGCGCTGTACTGGGCGCAAGAGCTGCTGAAAAAAAAGCGGCTTTGCCCGCACCCCGCGCCGACCGTTACCGATACGCCGTCTTAAAACTCGGCCGATACGGTATCACGCCCGCCCAAATCGACGGCATGACCCAACCCGAACTGGAAGGCTGGTTAAAACAGGCCGACTTAATCGAGCGCGGCCGCGCCGCGCCGGTAGTGATGCCGTGGTTTATTCCTGCGAACGTCAAACCATCCGTCGCCACGGGCGGTCAGACCCAAACCTTTATCAGCAAGCGTAAGAAAAAATGAGCCAGCATAGTGTAGAACTGGTTGCTAAGTTTAAGGACAACGCCACGCCCGGCCTCCGCCGTTTGGCGGCGGAAGCGGAAAAAACAGGCAGCCGGCAGTTGCAGAAAGCCGCAGCGGTCAAGCTGAAACATCAAGAGATGTACAGCGCCACCGCCCGTTTGGGCATCCGTACCGAACACCAAATCCGCCGTGAAATCCAACAAACGCAGGCGGCTTACAACCGTTTAGCCAAAAGCGGCATGGCTTCGCAACGCGAACTGGCGAGGGCTGCACAGGTAACGCGCAGCCGCGTACGCGAGCTGACTGCCGAAATCAACGGCGGTGCAAGCCGTTTGCAACGTATCGGTTCGGGAGTCCGGACAATCGGGCGCGGTGTGGCCGGTGTGGCGGCGGGTGCGGCGGCAGGGGCTTATGTGTTGGCGCAGCCGGTCAACCGGACGATGGACTTTGACACATCATTGCGTCATGCCGCCAATACCATGTATGCAGGCAAGAGCATGGCCGAGAAGCGCGCAGGTATGGCGGAAATCAAGAAATCGGTCATGGATGCCGCCTATGTCGGCGGAACGACGCGTGATGCCGCTTTGGAAGCCATGAATACAATGGTGGCCAGCGGAGCGATGAGCGACGAAGCCGTGAAAAAACTGCTGCCGACCGTTATGAAAACCGCCACCGCCGCCAATACGGAAGGAAACGATATCGCCAACATCGTAACCAAGGCGTTGCAGGCGGGATTTAAAGAGGCGGATATTCCGTCGCTGCTTGACCGTGCGTTGCAATCGGGCGCGGACGGCGGTTTTGAATTGAAAGACATGTCGCGCTGGCTGCCGCAGCAGTTGGCTGCAATGAAAAACGCCGGTATGGGCGCGACGCTGGATAATTTTTCCAGCCTGCTCAATGCCAACCAATTGTCGTTTATGACCGCGGGCAATACCGATGAAGCGGGGAACAACCTAGTCAACCTGCTGGCAAAAATCAACAGTCAGGATATTGTGACCAAAGCCAAAAAAATTACCATCAACGGCAAAGAAGGTTTCGATTTCACCGCCAGCATGAACAAACGGCAGGCAGCAGGCATGAACTCACTTGATGCGTTGGTGGACATTGTCGGAGAAATCACGGCCAAGGATAAGAAGTCCGCCGCTCTGATGAAACAGATTAATGCCGCGCAAGGCGATGAAGCCAAGCTGGCTTTGCTGGAAAACCAAAAGGCCTTGGTAGACGGCACTGCCATCGGGAAGCTGGTTTCCGACCGTCAGGCATTGATGGCATTGCTGGCATTGGTCAACAACAAACAGGAACTCACCCGCCTGCAAGCAGGCCAGACAAATGCGGCGGGTGCGGTGGACGGTGCATACGGATTCGTCGCCGAAGGTTCGGGGTTTAAAAAATCCCAATTCTCCCTCGCCAAATCAGAAGCCGAATACGGCGCATTTGAAAAATTCAGCGACCGCATCGGCGGCTGGATGCAGTCGGCCGCACAATGGATGCGCGGGCATCCCGAACAGGCGCAAACCGCCACGCAGGTAGGATACGGCGCGGCGGCCGCATCGGCGGCGGCCGGCACAAGCTCTATGTTTGGGGGCGGCGGCCTGCTTTCCAAACTGTTCGGCGGAAGCAGCAGGGCCTTACAGGCGGGCCGCCTGATGCCCTCGGCCTCCTCGCTAGGTCCCGTCGCGCTCGGTGCGGCACCGTTGGCCGTAATGGGCGGGGCAACCCATTTGGCGGGGCAGCGCGACAAATATGCGGAATGGTCAAAACCGTTTGCTAAATTATCGTCTTGGCTGGAAAGTATCCTGCCGGATTTTTCAGCGGGGGCGAAAGCCGAATATCTGCGCAAACGTGAAGAACTGGGCGGCAATAATGCCCCGCTCGATAGTCCTGTTTTAAAAGAGAGTATGGCGCAGCTTAACCAATCGGCACAAACCAACCAGCAGGCAAGCCAGCAGTATGTGCAGGCGGCGGCGGAGAATCAGGCGGCAACAGCGCAGATTACCGGCGCGGCGGCACAGATGACGGCTGCTGCCGCACAAATGCAGGCGGCGGCAGGCAAGCCGATTCCGATTACCGTTACCGTGCAAAACGGCAACATTATGGCCTATGTGAATCAGGCGGTAGAACGCAACAGTAGGAAAAATTAATGGCTTGGAAAGACACTTTACTGGATGCGGGCTTCAAGGGCGTTACCTTTGACGTCATCGACGACACACTGCGCGGCACCCACGCGCTGGCGGAACACGAATACCCGTTCGTACAGGGCGCGGACATCGAAGATACGGGCGTATCTGCGATGGATATGGCTTTGACCGCCGTATTGTGGGGTGAAGATTACGAAGGCCGCCTGCAAAACCTGCTGAACGTATTGCGCGAAACGGGCGCGGGCGAATTGATCCACCCGATTTACGGCAGCGTGCCCGATTGCGTGGTGGCGGATTTCGAGGTCGCGCACAACGAAGAAAATCCCGACTACTGCACCGTGCGGATGACCTTTAAGCAAAGTGTCAAAGCCGCGCCGTTTTTTGACCGCGACTTGCCGACAGCCTTGGCCGACGAAGTGGATTTCCTTGCCGACTTGGCCGCATGGCAGGGCTTCGAGGTGTTTCAGACGGCCTTAAACAAAATTCAGAAAGCGCAAAGCCGCTGGAATGCTTTTCATGCCACGGTATTAATGGTGGTGGGCGTATTGTATGGGCAGGTAAACGGCATCTTCACCGGCGGCCTGAACCTGCTGAACAGCCCGCGCGTATTGGTGGCGGAGCTGAAATCTGTGTTTGGTGCGCTGGCCAATATGCACAATGTCGGTAAAAGCGGGCTGGACGGCTGGCGCGATATGGTGGGCGGCGTATCTAAAGCAGCCGCTACGCCGTGGCAGGTCAGCCGCGGAACCGAAGGCAGTGTGGCGGCGGTAGATTTAATCCAACGCGCCAAGCCCGAAGATGTGGCTGCCTTTACCGCGCTTACCGCCACCGTGGGCGCGTGTGCGCTGGCCGAACAAGCCGCCGATATTTTAGCCGTACAACTGAACGAGCCAACTTTGACACCTGTGGAAATCTCACGTCTGCTGGCCGATACCCGTGCCGCCTTGCAGCGTGCTTTGGCCGCCCAGCGTATCTTGGCCATGATGCTGGCGGATGAAACCAAAGCCGACAAACTGACCTATTGCCTGCTGCGGCTGTATCAAACACCGGCAGACAGTGCCGATGATGTGTACCAACGCATCGAAGCGGCCGGGCTGCTGCCGCAAACCCCTTATCTGGAAACTGCCGCCGCGCTTACCGAAAGTCTGCGCAATACGGCGCATAAACTGCAAAAACAGGCGTTTGCGGTCATCAATATGAAGCCGCCGTTGGTACAGAAAACCGTAACCCGCGATATCGGCCTGCACCTGCTGGCCTTTGAGTGGTACGGTGACTACAGCCGCTTTGGCGAACTCTTGCGCCTGAATCCGCAAATCCGCCACCCGAATTTTATTGAGAAAGGCACGGTACTGAATGCCTACGCCCGATAACACCGTTACTCTGCTGATTAACGGTAAAACACACGGCCAATGGACGAATTACGACATCGTTTCCGACCTGCTCACCCCCGCCGATGACTTTTCAGTCACACTTGGCCGCCCCGTCGATGCCAAACCCGATACGGTGCGGGCGGGTGACAAGGTTGAAGTGCGTGTGGGCGGCGATACGGTATTGAGCGGCCGCATAGACCGCGTGCAGACCGTTACTGAAAAAGGCGGCAAAACCTTAACCATACAAGGCCGCGATGATGCGGGCGTGCTATTGGACTGCTCCGCCCCGCTGTTTAACGCGCAAGATATGGATTTAAACCAAATCATCGAAAAAATCGTCAAGCCTTTGGGTTTGGCCAAAATCCGCATTGATGCCGCCAAAACCGACAAAACCCACAAAGTGCAGATCGAGCCGGGCAGCCGCGCGTGGGACGCCCTGCTGGAATATGCCGAGGCAAACGGTTTGTGGCCGTGGCTGGAGCCGGACGGTACGCTGGTAATCGGCGGCCCCGATTACACCGCCGCACCGGTGGCCGAACTGGTTTTACGGACCAACGGCCAAAACAACAACATCAAGCGGCTGGAAGTAAACCGCGATATGGCGGCTCGGTACAGCGAAATCACCGTATTGGCGCAAAGCCACAGCGGCAAAAACAACATTAAAGCCACCGCCAAAGACGAATCCGTCAAACTGCACCGCCCCCTAATCGTAACCGAGCCGGACATCGACAGTCAGGCTCAAGCGCAGCGCAAGGCGAAAAAGCGGCTGGCCGACAGCAGGCTGGAAGGCTTAACAATTACCGCCACCGTACAAGGCCACCGCACTGACGACGGCACCTTGTGGCAGCCCGGTCAGCGCATCAACGTATTGAGCGAACCGGACGGCATCGACGCGGTGTATTTCCTGATGGCGAGAACCTTCACCGGCGGTCGCGGCCAACCCACCGAAACCGTGCTGACACTGAAAGAGGACGGCGCATGGGTATTGGATGCCGACCCACCGAAGAAATCGGGCAAAACCAAAAGGCCGTCTGAAAGCCGCAAAGCCAACGGCCAAGCAGCCGCCAAACCGAAAAAACGCCGCCAAGCCAAACAGGCCGTACAGGAATTGCAGGTGATTTAAATGGATGCAAAAACCATAGACAACCGTATCCGACGGGCATTTAATGGCATCCGCCAAGCCTTCCGCGGCAAAATCGCCCGCGTCAAAGCAGCCGGCGGCGTGCAGAAAATCCAAGTGGAAGGTTTGGAAGGCGAAACCGTGCAGGACTTGGAACACGCCGAAAACTTCGGTTTTACGTCGAACCCGCCCGCAGGCAGCGATTGCGTCGTCGTACCGTTGGGCGGCAAAACCAGCCACGGCATCATCGTCACCACCACCAACGGCGCATACCGCATTACCGGCCTTGCCGAAGGCGAAACGGCGGTTTACAACGCCGACGGTGCCAAGATGGTGTTAAAGAAAGGCCGGATTATCGAAATTGACTGCGAAACGCTGAATATCAAAGCACCGGGCGGCGTGAATATTGACGCGCCCAATGTAGGCTGCACCGCGCAGATTACCGCCGAGGGTCAAATCAACGGCAACGGCGGCATGGTGGTGAAAGGCGGCAGTGGCACATCATTTACCGGCAATGTGCAGATGGTCGGCGATTTGGACACTACCGGCAAACTGACCAACAACGGTAAAAGTGTCGGCCCCGACCACAAACACACCGGCGACAGCGGCGGCACGACATCCGACCCGCTGTAATTCAGACGGCCTGACATCCATCAAACCAAACCCCAAGCGTCCTTACCTGAAAATAAAGGTATGGACGCTTTGCTTAATCCCCAAACGGGCGGCTATGTGGTCAACCAATCCGCCCAATCCATCGAAAACGAGTTGTATATCCGCTTGGTCACGCCCTTGGGCAGTTACTGGGCAGACCGCACGCTCGGCAGCCGCCTGCACGAATTGCGCCGCCAAAAGCATTTAAAGCGCATCGAAGTACTGGCCAAGCAGTACGCCGAGCAAGCCTTGCAGCCCGTGATTCAGTCCAAACGCGCCCAATCCATCCAAGTAACCGCATCCGCCCCGCAGCACGGCTGGCTGAAGCTGCATATTGAAGCCGTCGATGCCGCGGGCGATACAGTAACCCTGAACCACAAGGTAGCCGTGATATGACGCAGGCACTGAATTTAGAGCAAATCCGCGCCAACTATCTGCGCGACCTGCAAAACCAAAACCCTGCCGCCCATGTACACGCGGGCAGCGACAACCATGTACGCGCCACCGCCATTGCCGCAGTGGGCGAAGGCCAATACCAGCATCAGGAGTGGATTTTGCGCCAAGCCTTTGCCGATACCGCAGACAGCGCCTACCTAGAAAAACATGCCGCTAAATACGGCATCTACCGAAAAACCGCCACCTTCGCGGGCGGCAAGGTGCGTGTTCGCGGCGCGGTCGGCGCAACGGTGCCGGTTGGCCAACAGATCAATGTGGGCGATAAGGTGTATTTAACCGCCGAATCCGCCGTTATCGGTGCGCTTGGAAGTGCCGAAATAGCCGTTATCGCCACTGTTGCGGGTAGTGCTCAAAATCAAACCGCCGAATCCGCGGCTACGCTGCAAAGCGTACCTGCGGGGATTGACAGTTCCGCCGTCTTGCTAACGATGGTCGGTGGTACAGATGCCGAAAGCGATGAGAGCCTGTTGGCACGATATGAAGAACGTCTGCGCCGACCCGCTGCGGGCGGTAATCAATACGACTTCCGCAATTGGTGCTTGGAAGTGCCGGGTGTGGTTGATGCCTTTATCTACCCTTTGCGTCGTGGTAACGGCTTTGTCGATGCCGTTATTTTGGGTGAAAACGGTATTCCCAGCGCAGAAACACTGGCCGCCGTACAGGCTCATGTCGATGCGGTGCGACCTGTTACCCGTAAAAACGGCTTTCTAGCCCTTGCGCCCAGTATCCAAACCGTGAATATGGCCGTCACCATTACTTTAAGCAGCGGCACCGATACCGATACGGC
This sequence comes from Neisseria oralis, assembly GCF_045062685.1. NCBI lineage: Bacteria > Pseudomonadati > Pseudomonadota > Betaproteobacteria > Neisseriales > Neisseriaceae > Neisseria > Neisseria oralis. The sequence continues at coordinate 185,409 of NZ_JBJGEB010000001.1, read as the reverse complement.
CACCGCTGCCATCAAGTCAGCTGTAAACGCCTATTTTGATGCGTTAAAGCCCGGAGACACCCTCATTAAAAGCCAGTTGGAAACCATAATCAGCGAGGTGTACGGCGTGCGAGACCGTGTCTTAACCGCCCCTGTGGGCAATATCAAGCCTCAGGAGAGTGCCGAAGATATTTACTGGCTGCGCCCGGGCAGTATTAACGTGGAGTACACCACGTGAGCCATCAAACCTTACTCGCCGCCATGCGCCCGCCCGTCAGCTACGACACCGTAGGAGAAACGGCAGAAATCAAAGCCGAAGCGGGTGTGTTTGATATTGTGGCCGACCATGCGGAAGGAGTGAAAAATGCTCCGTTCCCTGATGCGGAAAACGATTACCTGTACCGCTGGGAAGAGCTGCTGGCCATCACCCCACCTGCCGGAGCCAATACCCAACAACGTACTGATGCCGTGCTGGCCAAACTCAATGCCTTGGGCGGTTTGAGTATTGCCTACTTTACCGCCATCGCCGAATCGGCAGGCTACACCGTCACTATTTACGAAGAAGACCAATTCCGCGCCGGCGAAAGCTGTGCGGGTGATTGTTTGAATACCGAAGACGCCATCTGGCGTTGGTGCGTCGACATCGCCGACGGCAAAGCCACCGCCTATATTTTCCGCGCCGGTCAAAGCCGTGCAGGCGACCGCATCAGTGTGTACACCGACCCGATTATCGAAACGATGTTTGAAGAATTAAAACCGGCATGGACGTATTGCCGCTTTGAATATGAAGAAGAGGTATAAAAATGGACTTAATCCAAACCCCGAATAAGCAATTTGTCGACGGCGACCGCCGCACGCCCGGGACTCCCGTACCCGCATGGTGGCTGAACCAGTTACAAGGCGAGTTGTACAGCATTTTAAACGCGGTTGGCATTGAGCCTAACAAAGCCGACCATGCCCAAGTCTTATCGGCCATTAAAACGCTGGCCGCCGATGCTTCGCAGGTTGCCAGTATTGATGCTCTGCGTAAATACAGCGGCACAGGCTATGTGAACGTCAACGCCTATCACGCCAATACAACAGTGGGCGGCGGCGTATTTGTGGCGGATAAAGCCGATAAATCTACCGCTGATAACGGCTGTACCGTTATTGTTTCTACCGACGGCACGCGCTGGAAGCGTGTGTTTTCAGGGGTGCTTAACCTGCATGATTTTGGCTATGTGGCCAGCAAAAACAATGCACTCGCAACTTTAAATGCCGCTGAAACCGCCGCGCTTGGCATTGTTGTCGACTGCTTAGGTTTATCTATTGATACGGGTAGCAACTACCCGCAAAAAAACAAATACACAAACGGCAAGTTTGTGATTAACGGCAAAACTGTCGATGTTCAATATCAAGCCATCCGCAACGGAATCGGTCGGTTTATTGCAGGCAGCGGCGCAGCGGCAAGCCTCAAGTCGGGAGAGTGGACCGGCGCTGGCGTAGTGGTCATCGGCGAGGGCGCGATGGGGAAAACTGAAAAATGCGTTTCGGCAATCGCCATCGGTGACCGCGCTCAGGGCTTTTCCCGTATCAGCCGAGACAATATCGCTATCGGCGCGGACAGTTTGATTAACGTGCAAGCAGACACCGAATGGTATGAACAATCCCGCATGTCTGGCACACGAAACATCGGTATCGGCGGCAATGCAGGACGCGGCATTACCAGCGGTTACGCTAATGTGTCAATCGGGCGCAATGCCGGGCAGGGATTAGGTACAGGCTATTCAAATGTTGCCTTAGGTTCGGCCGCGTTGGCAGGTACTGCGCCGATTGGCTTAACGGGCGACATCGAAGTTTTTTGGTCGTCGCCAACTTCTCGAACTGTTGCCATTGGCGAGTCGGCGCTACAGATGTACCAAGGCCGAGATGCACAAACCGCGGTCGGCGGTGGTGCGGCAAAAAATGCCAAAACTGCGGAAAAAGTAACCGTACTCGGCGCGGCGGCCTTAGAAAACCTAGAGCGCACCCGTGCGCCGAATGGCGGTGATGTACTCTGGAACGGAACGGAAAGCGGCAGTTATATTCAGAACGGCCATGATATTACGTTGAGCTTTGGCAATATTCGAGGCGCTCAAGTCGGTTACTGGGTAGGCATCCGTCTGACTTCAGGCGATGCTGCAACTGTGCAAGGTGATGTTGTACCGGTAGAAGTAACAGCAGCGGCAGGCAACAGCCTCACCATCCGCAGCCCGAAAGAGCTTAACGCATCGGGTAACGCAGAACTTAAATATGTTTATTCGACATCATCGTCGGCCGCGAAAAACGAAGAATTGACAGTAATCGGTACCAATGCACTTAAGAATGCGGTAAGCGGCGCATATACGACGGTAATTGGCGCTGATGCGATGTTATCCAGCGATAACCCGCAAAAGACAGTTGCCATTGGTGCATCGGCACTGCGGAATGGTACCCACCTGTCTAGCGTGGCCGTCGGCTACTGGTGCGGTCCTACAATCAGTAGTGAACAAAGCGTATTTATTGGCGATTCCGCGGGTTATCGGAATGTACAAGGTACTGTATTAAGCGGAAAAATCACAAACTCAATCGCAATCGGCTACGGTGCGCGCCTAAATGGCGACAATGAAATCCAAATCGGCTCCACGGGGCAAACCTTATACGCGCCGACAGCCGTGAACATCCGCTCAGACGGCCGCGACAAGGCTGACGTCAAGCCGCTGAAAAACGGCCTGCAATTTGTCATGAAATTAAAGCCGGTCACGGGCTATTACGACCGACGCGATGCTTATGTTGACGAATTATTTGCCGATTTGCCAGAGGAAGAACGCGCAGTCAAAGTCCGCGAATGGTGGAAGAACCCAACAAAAGACGGCCGCCATAAAGAAGACCGCTTGCAGCATTGGTTTATCGCCCAGGACATTGCCGCGCTGGAAGATGAATATGGCCGCCTGCCGATGGTAAATGAAAAGAACGATACATACACCATCGAATACGAAACGTTCATCCCAGTTTTGACTAAAGCGATTCAAGAAATGGCCGCAAGAATTGAAACATTAGAAACCGAAATCAAGGAATTGAAAAAATGACAAGATGTGTAATTGATTCAGACGGCCTGTTCGTAGAAGAGCAATATTTTGACGACGGCCGACAAAGTATCGAGGCCGAATTGCCCGAATATTCAGACGGAAAAGCCGCCCGATGGAATGGTTCGAAATGGGAAATTATCCCCGATTACCGCGGGCAGATTGTTTATAGCAACGGCCGCGAAATATTCTGGGACAAGGCGGGCGAATTGCCGGAAGGAGTGAGCCTTACCGGCGCGGAAAGCGTTGATTTGTCTGTACTCAAATCCGCCAAAATCAGCCGCTTAAACTCTGTGGCACAAGCCTTTATCAATACTGCCGCCGAAATCGACAAGGTGCCTGATTTCGAGGTACAGACATGGGCACTCCAAGCGGCAGAGGTGCGGGCGTGGGCGACGGATAAGACCGCGTCTACTCCCATATTAGACCAAATCGCCGCTAGTCGTGGCATTGATGCAGATAAGCTCAAAGAGGCCGCACTGCGAAAAACGCTCGCTTATGAAAAGCTGACCGCACATGTGGCAGGTCAACGACAAGCGCTGCAAAGCAAAATCGAAGCAGCGAAAACTCAGGCCGCGCTTGATAAGATTGCAGTCGTATTCACACTGCCGGAGGCCGTCTGAATGGTTCAAGTCTATTTGGCACTCTATAAAGGCAAAGCCGCAATCAACACCCCGCGCGATGTGGTTAAACGCATTGCCGACAGCGTTGTACGATTGGCAACATGCAGCCCGTACAGCCATTGTGAAATCGCTGTTAAGCACCCACGCGACGGCCTGTTTGATTGTTATTCGTCTAGCGCGAGAGACGGCGGGGTGCGCATTAAAACCATGCCGCTGTCTGCTGATAAATGGGACTTAATCCCGCTGCCGCAATCTGTTGCCATATCGGCCAGCCGCTTGTTCCACCGTACACACGGGGCAGGTTACGACTGGCTAGGTGCGATTGGCGTGGTACTCAAATCACCACACAGCAAAAGCCGCTGGTTTTGCAGCGAATGGTGCGCATATGTAATAGGCTACACTAACCCGTGCCGATACAGCCCGCAAGCCCTATATGCCGCGGTATCAACTAAAGATAGGCCGTCTGAGAAAATGGAGGAAACAAAGTAATTTAGAAAGTTTTAAATAAAGAGGAGCGGCGACGTGTCTGTGTTGCGAGCACCGGCACGCCAGCCAAGCAGATGTACCCTGCATTGACTTCAAGGCCGCTTTGCCTAGCTAAGCGGCGGTAATTCTAACCTAAACGGAGTTAATGCGACATGGTTTATTATCGTGAATTACGTTGTGTCTACTGCAAAAAACTGTTGGCCAAAGGCAGCGGTAACGTACAAATCAAGTGTAACCGTTGTAAAACGGTTAATACTTTCAACTAGACAACCATTACTAAGAATGCCGTTGAGCATCATTTTAAAACTGATTTCAGAACACCAGCGAGAGTGTCGGAGAGTAAGTAAAAATGATGCAAAAATACCACTCAACGGCCCCGCTGCCATTCGTCGGACAGAAGCGATATTTCATTAAACACTTCACTAAAGTATTGTCGCAAATTCCAGCTGACGGCAAACATTGGACAATTGTAGACGTATTCGGCGGCAGCGGCCTGTTGGCACACGTTGCAAAACGTATCAAACCGCAGGCGCGGGTAATTTACAACGACTATGACAACTACTCAGACCGCCTGCGGCACATCCCAGATTACAACCGTTTGCGTGAACAAATCGCGCAGATAGTTGGCGGCATCCCCAAAGGCTCAAGGCTAGACCCTGAACGCACCCGATCAGTGCAACAAACAATCACTAATTTCCAAGGCCACATTGATGTGCGCGTACTTTCATCATGGCTTTTATTTAGTGCCAAACAGGCAAATTCGCTTGAACAATTGCTGGGGTTTGAGTTCTACAATAAGGTACGCCAATCCCCGTACTCCATCGCTGCCGACTATTTAGACGGCCTCGAAATCACCCGGCAAGACTATAATCTTTTGATGGCTGAGCATCAGCATAACCCCAATACTCTGCTGGTATTAGACCCGCCTTATGTGTCCACTGCTCAGGGTGCGTATGCCGCTGATAAATACTTTAATATGGTTAGCTTCCTGCGTATGATTCAGTATATGCGCCCACCGTTTATCCTATTTAGCTCCACCCGTAGCGAGGCGCTGGACTACTTCCAATTTTTGCAAGAGTGCGAACCGGACAAATACCGGCGCTTCAGCGGCTACAATATCGTTTCACTAGATGCCAAGATGGGCAAAGGCATCGAGTATCAGGACAATATGATTTATAAAATAGATTAACCCGCCTAAACGGCGGGCGGTATCAAAGTTCTACCTTATAGCGCGGCCTAACTAGGTGTCAAAGATTTTCCGAAAAGGTGCTAAAGTTCGCGCCGCCTTATACGCTTCTGCATAATCTGAATCTAAACCGCTTAAATCATATCCCGTAAAAACAGCTTGTTTACCTTCTTTACCACCACTTGAAAGCCATAACTGATGGTCTTTCAGCATGGATACTGCGGTGTCCATGTCTATCTTCTTGTATGTTTGTTCCATTGTTTTTCTCTAAATTAACCATAATCGTTGGATTGACTTGAGCAGGTAATTCACTAGCCTAAGCCGTAGGTCGGGCATGAATGTCCGACCCACCTGCGTTTTTCCGTTCGTCATTCCCGCGCAGGCGGGAATCCAGACCTTGGTATTTCAGAAATATTTCAAGGCTGCTGCGACCTCAAACTTCTGGATTCCCACCTGCGCGGGAATGACGGCGGAGGTTTCGGCAAAAATTGCTCCTCTCGTTTTCAGACGGCCTTTTGCCCTGTCGGTGTACATCGTAGCGTGGGCTTTGCCCACGATAATGTTGGGTAAAAGAGGCCGTCTGAAATTTTGGGTTTGATTCGCGGGCAAAGCCCACGCTACGGGTTTCAGACGACCTCTGCCATCTCCCTTTTCACATCTCTTCCAATTTCGCAAACTTGGTATCCAGCTCTTTCACGCCCTGTTTGCCGAAGTTGATGGTCAGTCGGGCGGATTCGCCTTTGTCCACGGCGTCGATAATCACGCCGGTACCGAATTTGGCGTGGCGGACGTTTTGTCCGATGCGGAAGCCTGCGTAGGTTTGCGGCTGTTTGAAGTCATCGAGGATTTTGTCTCGTTGTACGGCGGTTTGGCGCGTGTTACCGTAGCTGTCGTAGGCGGTTTTTTTGACGGACAGGTAGTGCAGCACTTCGGGCGGGATTTCTTCGACGAAGCGGGAGACGATGCCGAATTGGGTTTGCCCGTGCAGCATTCTTTGCTGCGCCATGGTGATGTAGAGGCGTTTGCGGGCGCGGGTGATGGCGACGTACATGAGGCGGCGTTCTTCTTCGAGGCCGCCGCGTTCGGCAAGGCTCATCTCGCTGGGGAACCTGCCTTCTTCCATGCCGGTGAGAAAGACGGCGTTGAATTCCAAGCCTTTGGCGGCGTGGACGGTCATGAGTTGGACAGCTTTTTCGCCCGTGCCTGCTTGGTTTTCGCCGGATTCGAGGGCGGCGTTGCTTAGGAAGGCGAGGATGGGGAGGGCAGGGTCGTCTGAAATGTTTTCAGGCAGGATTTCGAAGTTGCTGTCTTCGGGTTTGAACTCGATGGCGGCGTTGACGAGTTCGTCGAGGTTGTCGAGGCGGTCTTGGTTGTCGCCTTTTGGGGTTCGGTAGTGTTCGGTCAGGCCGCTGTCTTTGAGGATGCCGACGATGATTTCGGGCAGTGGCAGTTGTCCGACTTGGTTGCGCAGGGCTTCAATCAGGCGGACGAAGGCGGCGACTTTGGCGGCTTTTGCGCCGGCGTTGCAGACTGCCTGCCAGAGGGTGATGCCTTGTTCGCTGGAGGCCGTCTGAAGGTTTTCAATAGTGCGCGCGCCGATGCCGCGCGGCGGGAAGTTGATGACGCGCAAGAGGGCGTTGTCGTCGTCGGGATTGACGGCGAGGCGCAGGTAGGCGAGTGCGTGTTTGATTTCTTGGCGTTCGTAAAAGCGCAGGCCGCCGTAGATTTTGTAGGGGATGCCGCTGCGGAACAGGCTTTGTTCGATGACGCGGGATTGGGCGTTGCTGCGGTAGAGGACGGCGATTTCGTCCAAATCCCAGCCTTCGCGTTCGAGGGCTTTGGTTTCGTCAACGATGAATTGGGCTTCTTCGAGGTCGGTAAAGGCGGAGTAGTAGCGGATTTTGTCGCCTGCTTCGGCATCGGTGCGCAGGTTTTTGCCGAGGCGTTCGTCGTTGTTTTCAATCACGGCATTGGCGGCGGCAAGGATGTTGCCGACGGAGCGGTAGTTTTGTTCGAGTTTGACGGGCGCGTCGATGTGGAACTCTTCCATCAGCGCGGTCATGTTGCCGACGTGCGCGCCGCGGAACCGGTAGATGCTTTGGTCGTCGTCGCCGACGGCAAATACCGCCGCGTTGCCGCCCGCCATAAGTTTGAGCCAGGCGTATTGCAGTTTGTTGGTGTCTTGGAACTCATCGACCAGAATGTGGTTGAAGCGGTTTTGGTAGTGCTGGCGCAGGATTTCGTTGCTTTGCAGCATCTCGTAGCTGCGGAGCATGAGTTCGGCGAAATCGACCACGCCTTCGCGTTGGCAGATTTTGTCGTATTCGGCGTAGCACTCAATCATGCGGCTTGTATGCGGGTCGGGCGCGCTCAACACGGAAGCGCGCAAACCGGATTCTTTTTGCGCGTTGATAAAGCCTTGCAGCGAACGAGGGGCGATGATTTCTTCGGCGATGTTGAGGCTTTTGAGCAGGCGTTTGATGAGGGAAAGCTGGTCGCCGCTGTCGAGGATTTGAAAGGAAGACGGCAGGCCGGCGTCGCGGTGGTGCAGCCGTAGAAAGCGGTGGCACAAGCCGTGGAACGTGCCGAGCCACATGGCGCGGACGTTGATGGGAATCATCGCGCCGAGACGGGTTTGCATTTCTTTGGCGGCTTTGTTGGTAAACGTTACCGCCATGATGCTGTGTACGCTTGCCTGACCGGTTTGCAAAAGCCACGCGATGCGCGTGGTCAGCACGCGCGTTTTGCCGCTGCCCGCGCCCGCCAAAACGAGGGCGGATTGCGGCGGCCAGGTTACGGCGGAGAGTTGTTCGGGGTTCAAGCCTTGCAGCAGATTGGGGGCGGATTGGTCGGGAAACATAGGGAGAGGCCGTCTGAAAAATGGGTTATGAAACAAATAGGGAATGATACAAGGCAATGCGGCGTTGCAGGATTTTTATTTACGGCCGAAACCGCGCAGGCTGCCGTTTCAGACGGCCTGCCGGCAATTATTTCAATGGATTGGTGCGGTTTTTAAGTCATGGGGTTGTAGATTGATATGTATTGTAAATCGATTCCAGTGTTGTAATAGTTAAAATATTCCTGTATAGTTCGATGCATAGTTTAAACAAAAAGAGAATTAAATATCTATTTAAAAAATCTATTTTAACTGAGAAGCAAGTTACGAATGCGCTTTCTGCCAAATTGCGCTGTAAGCTGCTTTACCCGCCAACGAAGCAAAAGGAACACAAACCATGACCCAAAAATGCCCTGTAACCCATCTCACCATGAACAACGGCGCCCCAGTTGCCGACAATCAAAACAGCCTGACCGCAGGCGCGCGCGGCCCGTTGCTGGCGCAGGATTTGTGGCTGAATGAAAAACTTGCCGACTTCGTGCGCGAAGTCATCCCCGAACGCCGTATGCACGCCAAAGGTTCGGGCGCGTTCGGTACGTTTACTGTGACGCACGACATCACGAAATACACCCGCGCCAAAATCTTCAGCGAAGTCGGCAAGCAAACCGAGATGTTCGCCCGTTTCACCACCGTGGCAGGCGAGCGCGGCGCAGCCGATGCGGAACGCGACATCCGCGGCTTTGCGTTGAAGTTCTATACCGAAGAAGGCAACTGGGATATGGTCGGCAACAACACGCCTGTGTTCTTCCTGCGTGACCCGCGCAAATTCCCCGACTTGAACAAGGCGGTTAAACGCGACCCGCGCACCAATATGCGCTCCGCCACGAACAACTGGGACTTCTGGACGCTGCTGCCCGAAGCCCTGCACCAAGTCACCATCGTCATGAGCGACCGCGGTATCCCCGCCAGCTACCGCCATATGCACGGCTTCGGTTCGCATACTTACAGCTTCTGGAACGAAGCGGGCGAGCGTTTTTGGGTGAAATTCCATTTCCGCAGCCAGCAAGGCATTAAAAACCTGACCAACGAAGAAGCCGCAAAAATCATCGCCGACGACCGCGAAAGCCACCAGCGCGACCTGTACGAAGCCATCGAACGCGGCGAGTTTCCGAAATGGACGATGTACATCCAAGTCATGCCTGAAGCCGATGCGGAAAAAGTACCGTATCATCCCTTCGACCTGACCAAAGTTTGGCCGAAAAAAGACTATCCGTTGATCGAAGTGGGCGAATTCGAGTTGAACCGCAATCCCGAAAACTTCTTCGCCGATGTGGAACAATCCGCCTTTGCACCGAGCAACCTTGTTCCCGGTATCGGCGCCAGCCCCGACAAAATGCTGCAAGCCCGTTTGTTCAATTACGCCGACGCGCAACGCTACCGCCTGGGGGTAAACTTCCGCCAAATTCCCGTCAACCGCCCGCGTTGCCCCGTCCACAGCAACCAGCGCGATGGACAAGGCCGCGCCGACGGCAACTACGGCAGCCTGCCGCACTACGAACCCAACAGCTTCGGCCAATGGCAGCAACAGCCCGACTTCGCCGAACCGCCTTTGAAAATCAAAGGCGACGCGGCGCACTGGGACTACCGCCAAGACGATGACGACTACTTCAGCCAACCGCGCGCCTTGTTTAACCTGATGAACGACGCGCAGAAACAGGCTTTGTTCGACAACACCGCCGCTGCAATGGGCGACGCGCCCGACTTCATCAAATACCGCCACATCCGCAACTGCCACCGTTGCGACCCCGCCTACGGCGAAGGCGTGGCGAAAGCCTTAGGGTTGACCGTTGAAGACGCACAAGCCGCCCGCGCGACCGACCCCGCATTGGGTCAGGCTGGTTTGCTGTAAAATCAAGGCTGCAAATCGCATTTGAGCAATAGCGGATTAACTTAACTTCCGATACGACCGTTTATTAAGCCCGGTTATTCCCGTGCAGACGGGAATAACGGTATCCGGCAAGTGCCGTATCGGAGTCGGTTAATTGGCAATCAAACCTAAAAAGGCCGTCTGAAAATGGGAATACGGTATTTTAATGGAAATATGAGGCCGTCTGAAAACAAAGGTCGGTCGGGCTGTTATGCCCGTTGTGGTGCTGCTGTATTTTTAAATTTATCAGTTTTATTTTGTATGTGAGCATCACATATATTTTTGTATGTATATGAAGTTAAAATAAATATAAATGTATTTTCTGAATTTAACCTGAAAGAAGCGAACAAAATAAAAAAAATAAAAATCGGATTATGGTCGGTTGGTACGCCAGTACGATGTATTTGATTAATTCACTTCGATAGGAGAATATTATGCAAGCATTTTACGCAGACAAAACTGAAATCCGTACTCTTTCTATGGATGAATTGAGTTTGGTTGCCGGTGGGTTTAATTGGGATAAAGTTCAATGGGGTAAGGCTGTTGCGGTTGGCGCAGTAACTGGATTGAGTGCCGGAGTAGCCGGTCTGACAGGCGGGCCGGGAGTTGCAGCCGCAGCTGCAGCCGGTGGATTTGTCGGAGGCTTCGGTTCCACTGTGGTTTCAGATGGTTGGGAATAATCCCCGAAACAGAATCTTGTAGCAAGGTGGTCGGACTCGTGCTTTTCGGCACAAGTCCGACATAGTCATTCAAGATTTAATTAGTTGAAATTTTACGGTTTCATGCTTGATAAAATTAAGGATGCCGATGTGATGAAATTCAATCTTTTTATACTTGTAACGGCAGTTTTCGTTTTTGTATTTACGCTTATCGCAACCTATTTTCTGATATTTCATGATTTCATGCAGTCTTTGAAGGTAACGTCGCTGGCCGTTTTAATATTCGTGCCCCTGAATATCGTTTTGCAAAAAGTTTTCAATAAAAATAAATTTAAATGATTTGTCCGAACCTGCTGCGCATGGGCGGAGGTGGGGATGACGACAGTGGGTAAGTACCGCATCAAACAATTAGGTGTTTTAGCTATATAAACCCTAAAAAAGGCCGTCTGAAAACGGAAATCTGTTTTCAGACGGCCTTTGAGTTTCTTTCTTTACCCGAACTTCACTTCCCTGCCGAACACTTCCCGCCACAATTTCCTGACATTGCCGTAATGTGCCAGCAATTCGTCGGTTACTTCGGTTTTTTCCGCATCGCGCAGTTTGGTGTTGTGTTGCTGCTGGCGGTAGAAGCGGTAGGCGGTGCGGCTTTGTTCGGCGAGGGTTTTGTCGATGAGGCCGCAGTCGGCGGCGATGTTCAAGAGGGCGATGTTGCCGTAGTTGTCGAGGAGTTGCGGATATCGGCGGGCATGGGCAAGGATGAGGTATTGGACGATAAATTCGACGTCGACCACGCCGCCGCGCGCGTATTTGACGTTGCTGTCAACCGGCGGATGGGTGGGGAACATTTTTTCGCGCATTTCGATGATTTCGCCTGCCAAGGCGGTTTGGTCGCGTTCGGCGGTGAGGATTTCGGTGCGGATGCGGTCGAAGGCCGTCTGAATTTCGGGTGTGCCGCAGATGAAGCGGGCGCGGGTGAGGGACTGGTGTTCCCATGTCCATGCGTTTTCGCGCTGGTATTTTTCGAAGGCGGCGATGCTGTGGGCGAGGAAGCCGGCGTCGCCGTTGGGGCGCAGGCGCAGGTCGGTTTCGTAGAGGCTGCCTGCGCCGGTGGCGGCGGAAAGCCAGTTGGTCAGGCGGCGGGCGAGGCGGCTGTACACGTCGCCTGCGTCAGGATGGGGATCGTCGTAGAGGTAGACGAGGTCGAGGTCGGAGGCGTAGCCAAGTTCTTTGCCGCCGAGTTTGCCGTAGCCGACGATGGCGAATTGCGGGGTATCGCGGTGTTTTTTGGGCATGTCCGCCCACGCGCACGGCAGGGCGGCGGCAAGGATGGTGTCGGCGAGGGCGGAGAGTTGGTCGGAGAGGGATTCTACGGTCCACAGTCCGGCGAGGTCTTGGACGGCGAGGCGGAAGACTTGGGCGTGCTGGAAGCGGCGCAGGGTGTCCATTTGCGCTTCGGTGTCGCCGCCGCAGGCTTTGAGGTCGTCTGAAAGGGCGGCGGCGAGGGCTTGCCAGTCGAACGCGGTATCTAAAAGCTGCGCGCTGATGAGTTCGTCCAGCAGAATCGGATATTTGCTCAGATACGCCGCCACCCATGAGCTTTGGCTCATAATCTGCGCCAGTTGCGCCAAGGTCTGCGGATGCTCGTTGAGAAAGGCGAGATAGGCGGAGCGGCGGCTGATGTTTTCGAGGAAGTCAAACAGCCGCATCAGCGTATCGGTCGGGTTGTTTTGCTCTGCCGCCGCCTGTACCAACAACGGCACAATGGCGTCGAAACGCGGCTGGGCGTGTGCGGAGAGATGGCGGTATTTATGGCCGTTGCGGATTTGGTCGAGCCTTGTGGCGACGGTTTCGGCATCGAACCCGTGTTCTTTCAGACGGCCTTGCCGCTCTTCTTCGTCGGGCTTTTCCTGCCATACCCACTGCCATTCGCTGTTGCTTTGCGTTTGTTCTTCGGGTTCGCTCAAAATTTCGTTGAACAACTGATTCACCTTGGCGCGATGGGCGTTGAGGCCGTCTGAAAAGGCGGCGTAGCTGTCGAAACCCATGCTTTCGGCAAGCAGTTGCTGCTGTTCGGGCGAGGCGGGCAGGGTTTGGGTTTGCTGGTCGTCCCAGTATTGCAGGCGGTGTTCGACGTCGCGCAGGAAGCGGTAGGCGGCGAGCAGGGTTTCGACGTTTTCAGACGGCATGATGCCCAGCTCGGCAAGTTTCTTCAGCGTTTCCTGCGTGCCTTTCAGTTGCAGCGCGCGCATTTGACCGCCACGTATCATCTGGAAAATCTGGGCGATAAATTCGACTTCGCGGATGCCGCCCGCGCCGAGTTTGATGTTGTCCGCCATGCCTTTTTTGCTGACTTCGCTGCGGATTTGGCGGTGTAGGTTCCGCATCGCTTCATACGCGCTGTAATCCAGATATTTTCGGAACACGAAGGGGCGCACCAGAGATTTGATGTCGTTCGGATACGGCGTAACCACGCGGCCTTTGCACCATGCGTAGCGTTCCCATTCGCGTCCCTGCGTAATCAAATATTGCTCCAGCGCAGTTTCGCTCAATACCAGCGCGCCCGAATCGCCGTCCGGCCGCAGCCGCATATCGACGCGGAACACCTGCCCGTCGGCGGTAATGTCGTTCAGCAGCGCAATCAGTTTCTGCCCGACTTTGGTGAAAAACTCCTGATTGCCGCGTTCCCGCCTGCCGTCGGTGTCGCCCGATTCGGGATAGATGAAAATCAAATCAATGTCGGAAGACACGTTCAACTCATAGCCGCCCGCCTTGCCCATCGCCACCACGCTCAAATGCTGCGGTGATTTGGTATAACGCCCGATCGGCGTGCCGTACATGTCCCGATAATAGGCGTAGGCGAAATCCAGCGCGGTATTGACGGCAAAATCGGCAAACAGCGTAATCGTGCGGGTTACTTCGTTCAAATCGCTGATGCGGTTTATATCGCGCACGATAATCTGCGACACGACATAACGGCGCAACTCGCGCAACTGCCGCGCCAATTCTTCCTCGTTTTCTTCCGCGCGGATTTTGTCCCAGTCGGCAAAGGCTTGGAAATCCGCTTCGGTTAAAACCTTGTCCAACATGGGCAGGAAGATTTCGGGCTTGAGTTTGCCGTTGTCGAGCTGGCGGGCGAGGAACAGGGAATGGCGGCGGGCAGTGTCGAGGCGGTTCATGGCGGTCGGGGCGAAGGATATTGATGGGGAATCATAACAATGTTTGAGGCCGTCTGAAAGGACGGATTGTTTTCAGACGGCCTGCCTTCACCCCCGCGCCGTCAGCCTTCCGCAAACACTTCTTTGGCGGCGAACACCGCGTTCAGCACTTTCGGGAAACCCAGATACGGCACGCAGTGGATAAAGGTTTCCACGATTTCCTCACGGCTCAGGCCGACATTGAGCGCGGCATGGATATGGACGGCAAGCTGTTTCTCGCAGCCGCCCTGCGCCGCCAGGGCCGCCAGCGTAACCAGTTCGCGCCGTTGATTGTCCAGATGGGGCCGGTTGTAGATTTCGCCGAAGCCGAAACCGATGATGTACCGCCCCAAATCGGGCGCAATGTCCGCCAGCGCCTGCATCACCTTCGCACCCTGTTCGCCGTCGATGTCGTTCAGCGTCTGCATACCGCGTTGCAGCAGTTTTTCGTCGTTTAACATGATAAGTCCTTTGAAATCAGGTTGTTTTGCCAAATGGCGCATACAGGTTAAACTATGGAGCAAACTCCAATGCAAGGGGCCGGGTTTATGTATATCAAAGAATTTTCCGCGCAGACGGGGCTGTCGGCCGACACGCTGCGCTACTACGAAAAAGAAGGGCTGCTGCTGCCGGAACGCGACGGCAACGGCTACCGCGTTTACGGCACGCGCGACGCCGAATGGACGGGCTTCATCCTGCGCCTGAAAGAAATGGGCGTGCCGCTTGCCAGAATCAAAGAATACGCCCGCCTGCGGCACTTGGGCGAGAGCACCATCCCCGAACGCTTCGCCATTTTGCAGGCGCACAAGGAAACATTGGCGGCGCAGCAGCGGCAACTGGCGGAACATCAGGAATTTCTAGAACGCAAACTGGACGTATACCGGAAAGCGATGGCGGAACGCGGTTGACGGGAAGGTAGCGAAAAAGGCTACCGTTCCGTATCGGGGCGTTTTAAAATTCCGGCAGGTAAATCATTAAGGAGCCACATCATGCGTTTTCCCCCCTTGAAATCCCCGCTGAAATTTTACGCCGTCGTCCCCACCGCCGAGTGGGTGGAACGTATGGTCAGGGCGGGGGCGGACACGGTTCAACTGCGCTGCAAAACCCTGTACGGCGATGAATTGAAACGGGAAATCGAGCGTTGCGTCGCCGCCTGCCGCGGCAGCCGCACGCAGCTTTTTATCAACGACCATTGGCGCGAAGCGGTGGCGGCGGGCGCATACGGCGTGCATCTGGGGCAGGAGGACATGGATACCGCCGATTTCGCCGCCATCGCAGCGGCGGGTTTGCGGCTGGGGTTGAGTACCCATTCCCTTGAAGAGATGGACCGGGCGTTGGCCTTGCATCCCAGCTATGTGGCCAGCGGCGCGGTGTTCCCGACCGCCACCAAAGACATGCCCACCGCGCCGCAGGGCTTGGAGCGGCTGCGCGGGCAGGTCGTGCGGGCCGGCGGTACGCCTGTGGTCGCCATCGGCGGGATTACGCTGGACAATGCCGCCGACGTGCTGGCGACGGGAGTTGCTTCGCTGGCGGTGGTGAGTGCCGTTACCAAGGCCGGAAATCCCGAAGCGGCGGTGAAGGCGTTTCAGGCTTTGTGGAAGTAACCGTTTTATATAAAGAGGCCGTCTGAAAACAGCTTTCCGTTTTCAGACGGCCTCCAGTATGGTTTGCCGTTCAGCGTCTGCCGCCGCAGACGCGGCATTCGGGGCGGCGTTCCAGCCGGAAGGTGTGCCATTCCCCCGCCAGCGCGTCGTAAGTCATCAGCTTGCCGTGTGCCGGCGTGCCGATGCCTGCCAAGACTTTCAGTGCCTCGGCGGCTTGGGTGGCGCCGATGATGCCGACCAGCGGGGAGAATACGCCGAACAGGGCGCAGGCGCCGTCGTCGGCGGTGTCGCCGTCGAACAGGCAGGCATAGCAGGGGGAGTCGGGCAGGTCGGGACGGTACACGGCGATTTGGCCGTCGAAGCGCACGGCGGCGCCGGAAACCAGCGGCGTGCGGGTGGCGACGGCGGCGCGGTTGACGGCCTGGCGGGTGGGGAAGTTGTCGCAGCAGTCGAGGACGATGTCGGCGGCGCGCATGAGTTCGGTCAGGCGCGCTTCGGTGAGTTTTTCGGGCAGCGCGGTGATACCGGCCTGGCTGTTGATGTTTTTCAGACGGCCTTCCATGACCAGGGCTTTGGATCGGCCGATGTCGGCTTCGGTGAAGGTAATCTGGCGCTGGAGGTTGGTGTCGTCTATGGTGTCGGGGTCGGCGATGGTCAGCCGGCCGATGCCCGATGCGGCGAGATAGGGCAGGGCGGCCGCACCCAAACCGCCGCAGCCGACGACGAGCGCGTGGGCGCCAAGCAGTTTTTCCTGGCCTTCGATGCCGATTTCGTCAAGCAGGATGTGGCGGCTGTATCGGAGCAGTTGGTGGTCGTTCATGGTGATGGATGAGGCCGTCTGAAAACACTATTGCGGTTTTCAGACGGCCTGAAAAGGGGTTGGTCGGCGGTATGTCTTATCCGGCAAAACAGCCTGCACGATTATAAACCCGTGCAGGCTGTTTGTATTGTGCGGAAATCAGAAGTCGATGTTTTCGTAGTCGTCGGTAAAAATGAAATTGCCGCTTTTGCCGCCGGTTTTCTCTTCCAGATGCACTTGGCTGATAATCATGGTTTTGTCGACCGCCTTCATCATGTCGTAAATGGTGAGCAGCGCGATGTTGACGCCCATCAGCGCTTCCATTTCCACGCCGGTCTGGCCTTCGGTGGACGCGGTTACGGTGGCTTTGACGCGGGCGAGGTCTTTGTCGATGTCGAAGTCGACGCGGATATGGTTCAGTGCGATCGGATGGCAGAGGGGAATCAGAAAGCCGGTCTGCTTGGCGGCCTGGATGGCGGCGATGCGGGCCGTACCCAGTACGTCGCCTTTTTCAGCGGTGTTGTCGGCAAGGATGCCGATGGCCTTGAGGCTCATGTTGATGACGCCGCTGGCGATGGCGGTGCGCTCGGTGGAGGCTTTGCCGGAAATATCGACCATGTGGGCATCGCCGTTTTCGTTCAAGTGGGTTAAATCAAACATTTTCGGTTCCTGCGAATGTGAGGTTTATTTATGAGTAAAATCGGGACTATTTTAAGTCATTTTTCGGTTTTACGCTTACCGCTCTGCATGATGAGGGGCGGCGTTGTTGTTTTTATGATAATCGGCTGGAATTTTATGCCGGACGGTTTGGTGTGAAAGAAGGTAAATATGGGAATACGGTTAAAAAATGTATTTTTCTTGGTTTTCTTTTGAATGACTGATTGATTTGTAAGATTTATATCAAATTACGTTGCATTACATTGTTTACGCTTATGGCAGATTCGGTGTGCCTGCTATACAATGGTTTCATTCAAATGTAAAGGAAAGCGAGAAAAGTCATGCAGCTCCATATCCTCAATAATCCGAAAGACGCGCCGTTGGCGGCGGATGCGGAGTTTCTGAAGCAGTCGCTGTTCAACCTGCTGCACGAGGAAGCCTCGCCGCAGGTGGTGGAAACGGTCAAACTGCTGGCCTCTTCCGACGACAGCAGCGCGGTTATCGAAAAGGTGCTGCCGGAACTGGACGAGCAGCAGACCCACGATTTGACGCTGGCCTGCGGGTTGTTTGCGCAGATTCTGAACATCGCCGAAGACGTGCACCACGAACGTCGCCGCCAGATTCACGAAGACGCGGGGCACAATGCCGCCGAAGGCAGCCTGTCGGAAACCGTGCGCAAGCTGAAGGCCAATCAAATCGTAGGCAGCGCCGTGCAGAAGCAGCTCGACGGAACGAGCATCACCGCCGTGCTGACCGCGCATCCGACCGAAGTGCAGCGGCAGACGGTGTTGGGCTTCAACCGCCGCATCCATTCGCTGCTATCAATGCGGGAACGCTGCACCAACGCGGAAGCGCTGACGGATTTGCGCCGTGAAATCGACACCGTGTTGCTCAGCCTGTGGCAGACCAGCGAAACGCGCCACCACAAAATCAGCGTCAACGATGAAATCAACAACGGCGTATCCATCTTTCCGATGAGTTTCTTCGAGGCGCTGCCCAAACTCTACCGCAGCATGGAACGCGAGTTTCAGACGGCCTATCCCGACGTCGTCATCCCCGACATCCTGAAAATCGGCGGCTGGATAGGCGGCGACCGCGACGGCAATCCGTTTGTCTCCGCCGAAACCCTGCGTTTCGCTTTCCGCCGCCATGCCGACGCCGTGTTCCGTTTTTACCGCGGCGAACTCGACAAACTCTACCGCGAGCTGCCGCTTTCCGTCCGCCGCGTCAAAGTCAACGACGACGTG
This sequence comes from Neisseria oralis, assembly GCF_045062685.1. NCBI lineage: Bacteria > Pseudomonadati > Pseudomonadota > Betaproteobacteria > Neisseriales > Neisseriaceae > Neisseria > Neisseria oralis. The sequence goes on along the minus strand of NZ_JBJGEB010000001.1, from coordinate 167,129 downwards.
ATGGCGTTGTCCGACGAATCGCCCGACGAAGAAATCGCCCGCACCGAAGAGCCGTACCGCCGCGCCATCGCCTACATCATGGCGCGCGTGATGGGCAAAGCCCGCTCGCTCGGCTTGGGTATGGGCTGCAAATTCGGCTTCATGCTGCCCTACGCCTCCGCGCAAGAGTTTTCAGACGACCTCCTCAAGCTGCAACGCTCCCTGTGCGACAACGGCAGCGCGCTGTTGGCGCAGGGGCGGCTGGCCAACATCATCCGCACCGCGTCGGTATGCGGCTTCCACATGATGCCGCTCGACTTGCGCCAGCACGCGGAAAAACACGCCGATGTCGTCGCCGAACTCTTCAAACACGCCGGTTTGGAAGACTACGCCAGCCTTTCCGAAACGGAAAAACAGAAAGTCCTGCTGCGCGAGCTGAAACACCAGCGGCCGCTGTCCAGCCCGTTCATCACTTACAGCGAACACACCCGCCGCGAAATGGCGATTTTCAACGAAGCGCGCAAAATCAAAGACGAATTCGGTGAAAACGCCGTTACCCAAAGCATCATCTCCAACTGCGAACAGCCCAGCGACCTGCTCGCCCTCGCGCTGCTGCTCAAAGAAAGCGGCTTGTTGACAGTTGAAAACGGCAAACCGCAAAGCCGCATCAACATCGTCCCCCTCTTCGAAACCATCGAAGCCCTCGAAAACGCCTGCCCCGTCATGGAAACCATGTTCAGCAACGAATGGTACCGCGCCCTGCTGCAAAGCCGCGACAACATTCAGGAAATCATGCTCGGCTATTCCGATTCCAATAAAGACGGCGGCTACGTAACCAGCTCTTGGTGCCTCTATCAAGCGGAATTGGGTTTGGTCGAACTCTTCAAAAAATACGATGTCCGTATGCGCCTCTTCCACGGCCGCGGCGGCAGCGTCGGACGCGGCGGCGGCCCGTCTTACCAAGCCATTCTCGCCCAACCGGCGGGCAGCGTGGCCGGACAAATCCGCATCACCGAACAAGGCGAAGTCATCACCGCCAAATACGCCGACCCCGGCAACGCGCAACGCAATCTGGAAACACTGGTCGCCGCTACGCTCGAAGCCAGCCTGCTGCCCGACCGCAAAGACCCCGACGGCAGGCTGATGCAGGAATTGTCCGACAGTTCGTTCAAGTTTTACCGCGCGCTGATTACGCACGAAGACTTTATCGACTATTTCCTGCAAACCAGTCCGATACGCGAAATCGCCTCGCTTAATCTCGGCAGCCGTCCCGCCAGCCGCAAAACCTTGGCGCGGATTCAGGACTTGCGCGCGATTCCGTGGGTGTTCTCATGGATGCAAAACCGCCTGATGCTGCCCGCTTGGTACGGCTTCGGCAGCGCGGTGGAAGAATTGTGCCGCCGCAATCCCGACGATATGTCGCTGTTGCAGCAGCACGCGCAAGACAACCCGTTCTTCCGCGCCATGCTGTCGAACATGGAGCAGGTGATGGCGAAAACCGACATCATGTTGGCGGAAAGTTACGCCGGATTGAGCGAGTCGCCGGAAAAAGCCGAAATCATCTTCGGCATGATTAAAGAAGAATACCTGCGCAGCCGCAAAGCCCTGCTGGACATCCTGAAAACCGCCGGGCTTTTAAGCGGCAACCGCAGCCTTGCCCGTTCGCTGGCATTGCGCATCCCGTATCTGAACGCGCTCAACGGCTTACAGGTCGCCATGCTCAAACGCCTGCGCAAAGACCCGAACAATCCGCACCTGCTGCTGATGGTGCATCTGACCATCAACGGTGTGGCGCAGGGGCTGCGCAATACGGGCTGATGCCGCGGAAAGCATCGGTTTGAATCGAGGCCGTCTGAAAACGGGGATTCCGTTTTCAGACGGCCTTCGGTTTTTGGCGGAATGGCGGCGCAAACGGCCCATACCGCTTCTCTTTCGTATCAAATGGTTTGACCATTGCGCCGGCCGATATTCTTCCACGCGTACCTTTTTTGCTTGCTTGGAAACAGGCCGTCTGAAAACCGCTGTCCGTTCGAATGGTTTTAATCCGTTGAAAATAAAAAAATATCGTAAGAATGACAATATCGTTTTGCAAACGGGATTTATTGTCGTTCAGAATCTTCTTGACGGACAACACGATATTACATAAAGTAAGCAAGTTTTTCGAAAATTGGTAAAACCAATTTTCGAAAAACGACTCGACGGATATTTTTCAGACGGCCTGTCCGTTACGGGCCGGACAAGATTAATTTTGTAATACAAGGATGCGCAGTATGATGCCTCTTTTTCTCAGTATCTTTCCCATCATTCTCCTGATTTGGCTGATGGTGAAGAAAAACAGTATGCCCTCGTATATCGCGCTGCCGATTACCGCCGCGCTGATTTACGCCATCAAGCTGTTTTATTTCGACGACGACGCCATGCTGCTCAACGCTACCGCGGCATCGGGCCTGGTTTCGACCCTGACGCCGATTACCGTGATTTTCGGCGCGATTATGTTCAACCGCATGATGGAAACCACCGGCTGTATCGACGTTATCCGCAAATGGCTGGCAACCATCAGCCCGAACCCCGTGGCGCAGTTGATGATTATCGGCTGGGCGTTTGCCTTTATGATTGAAGGCGCGTCCGGTTTCGGCACGCCGGCCGCGATTGCCGCCCCGATTCTGATGAGTCTGGGTTTCAATCCGTTGAAAGTGGCGATTTTCACCCTGGTGATGAACTCCGTGCCGGTATCGTTCGGCGCGGTGGGTACGCCGACCTGGTTCGGTTTCGCACCGTTGAACCTGAGTGCCGAAGACATCATGGCCATCGGCAGACAAACCGGCATCATGCACTTTGCCGCAGGTTTCATCATCCCCGTCATCGGCCTGAGCTTTATCGTGCCGTGGGCGGAAATCCGCAAAAACCTCGGTTTCGTCGGCATCAGCGTGTTTTCCTGTACCATTCCTTATGTTGCGCTGGCGATGGTCAACGAGGAATTTCCGTCGCTGGTGGCGGGCGCCGTCGGCCTGCTGGTGTCCGTGTTCGCCGCCAACCACGGCTGGGGCCTGAGCAAAGACCATGCGAAAGACCCGAACGCCGAAAAAGTGCCTTTCGCCCAAGTCGCCAAAGCACTCGCGCCGCTGGGTATGCTTATCGGTATGCTGGTGGTTACGCGCATCAAACAGCTCGGCATCAAAGGCCTGCTGACCAGCAAAACCGAATGGTTCAGCTTCCAACTGCCGTTTGATTTGAGCAAAATCTCCGTCAGCGATTCTCTGACCATTACCTTCAGCAACATCTTCGGACAGGGCGTGAGCGAGTCGTATCAGACGCTGTATGTGCCGGCGTGGATTCCGTTTGTGTTTACCGTATGGATCTGCATCGCGCTTTACAAAACCAAGTTTAAAGACGCCTGGGAGTTTTACGCGGCGACTTTCCATCAGACCAAAAAACCGCTGCTGGCCCTGATGGGTGCGCTGATTATGGTGAAACTGATGATGGTCGGCGGCGACAATTCGATGGTGAAAATCATCGGTAAAGAATTTGCCGCCATGGCGGGCGAACACTGGATTTACTTCTCGCCGTATCTGGGTGCCATCGGCGCGTTCTTCTCCGGTTCGAACACCGTGTCCAACCTGACTTTCGGCCCGATTCAACAGCAAATCGCGCTGGACACCGGCCTGTCCGTCACCCTGATTCTGGCCTTGCAGTCGGTCGGCGGCGCGATGGGCAACATGGTCTGCATCAACAATATCATCGCCGTATGTACCGTGCTTGACGTGCACAATGCCGAAGGCGCGATTATCAAGAAAACCGTGATTCCGATGACGATTTACGGCGTGATTGCCGTGGCGGTGGCGCTGGTATTGTTCCTGTAATCCGCCGTTTTATAGACCGAAGGCCGTCTGAAAACCGATTTTCAGACGGCCTTTTTACTTTTTTATGCGTAAGACTGTAAGATTCGGTATCCGCCGCCGTCTAATCCGTACTATCGAAACGCAACCATGAGGAGCAAAAAATGAAAATGGGAAAAACATCCGTTTGGAAAATCGCGCTGCTGCTGGGAGCGGCCGTGGCGGGAACCGCTTTCCTGCTGCCGCAAGCCGCTCCCGTGCAGGCGGCGCCGGTACCGCAGATGCTGTCGCGGCTGAAAGATTCGCACGGCCGGCCGGCGGCTTCGCTGCTGGTGAAAAACAAACCGACCCTGATTAAATTCTGGGCGAGCTGGTGTCCTTTGTGTCTGTCCGAATTGGGACAAACCGAAAAATGGGCGCAGGACAAGCGGTTCGGCTCCGCCAACCTGATTACCGTCGCTTCCCCCGGCTTTTTGCACGAGAAAAAAGACGGCGACTTTCAAAAATGGTATGCCGGTTTGAACTATCCCAAGCTGCCCGTCGTTACCGACAACGGCGGCACCATCGCACAAAGCCTGAATATCGGCGTTTATCCCTCGTGGGCATTGCTCGGTAAAGACGGCGACGTGCAGCGTATCGTCAAAGGCAGCATCAACGAAGCGCAGGCATTGGCGTTAATCCGCGACCCGAATGCCGATTTAGGCCGTCTGAAAAATTCGTTCTACAAACCCGATACACAGAAAAAGGATTCAAAAATCATGAACACGCGCACCATCTATCTCGCCGGCGGCTGCTTCTGGGGCTTGGAAGCCTATTTCCAACGCATAGACGGCGTGGTTGACGCAGTATCCGGCTACGCCAACGGCAAAACAAAAAGTCCGAGCTACGAAGACGTGTCCTACCGCGATACGGGCCATGCCGAGACCGTCAAAGTCACCTACGATGCCGACAAACTCAGCCTCGACGACATCCTGCAATACTATTTCCGCGTCGTTGACCCGACCAGCCTCAACAAACAAGGCAACGACACCGGCACGCAATACCGCAGCGGCGTGTACTACACCGACCCCGCCGAAAAAGCCGTCATCGCCGCCGCCCTCAAACGCGAGCAGCAAAAATACCAACAGCCCCTCGTCGTCGAAAACGAGCCGCTGAAAAACTTCTACGACGCCGAGGAATACCATCAGGACTACCTGATTAAAAACCCCAACGGCTACTGCCACATCGACATCCGCAAAGCCGACGAACCGCTGCCGGGCAAAACCAAAGCCGCCCCGCAAGGCAAAGGCTTCGACGCGGCAACGTATAAAAAACCCAGTGATGCCGAACTCAAACGCATCCTGACCGAAGAGCAATACCAAGTTACTCAAAAAAGCGCAACCGAATACGCCTTCAGCCACGAATACGACCATCTGTTTAAGCCCGGCATTTATGTGGACGTCGTCAGCGGCGAACCCCTGTTCAGCTCCGCCGACAAATTCGATTCCGGCTGCGGCTGGCCGAGCTTCACCCGCCCGATTAACGCCGCCGCCGTTACCGAACACGACGATTTCAGCTACAACATGCGCCGCACCGAAGTGCGCAGCCGTGCCGCCGATTCGCACTTGGGGCACGTCTTCCCCGACGGCCCCAAAGATAAAGGCGGCCTGCGCTACTGCATCAACGGCGCGAGCCTGAAATTCATCCCGCTGGAACAAATGGACGCGGCAGGCTACGGCGCGTTGAAGGGCAAAGTGAAATAAAGCGGTTGAACGGATGGGGGCCGTCTGAAAACGTATACTTCAACGAAGTTTTAAAGTTTTCAGACGGCCTTTTTCATTTGCAGCCTTTTCCGCGCATATGAGGAACGGTTTTGTCGGGCATTGACTTAGGCTGCGCATAGTTGCCGGCGGTGTTTCCGCAAACTAACCGCTTGACCTTCTCTATATATAAGGAAGCGGGCGGTTTTGACAGAGGCCGTCTGAAAGCCGCCGCGCTTTCCAAATCTGCCGTTTGGGATTAGTATAACCGCACGAATTTATCCCAAATCCATTTCAAATCATTCACTTCGGAGAGATTCCATGAGTTACACGGCCCCTGTAAACGAATTGCGTTTCGGAATCCGCGTGCACGGCAGGTTGGACGAAATCCTGCAACTGCCCCATGCGGAAGGTTTGGATGCGGAAACGGTGGATGCGGTGCTGGACGAAGCGGCGCGGTTTGCCTCGGAGCAATGGGCGGACACCAACCGCACCGGCGACCTCTACGGCGCGGGTTTTTCAGACGACCTGATCACCACACATCCCGATTTGGCGCGTGCCTACCGCGATTTCTGCGAAGCGGGCTGGGCGGGTTTGCGCGCGCCGGCGGAGTTTGGCGGGCAGGGGCTGCCGGCGGTCGTGTCGGCGGCGTGTGAAGAGATGTGGTGTGCCGCCAACCTCGCCCTGTCGCTGATGCCGATGCTGACGCTGGGGGCGGTGGATGCGCTGTTCAAACACGGCAGCGAGGAGCAGAAACAGACCTACCTGCCGAAAATGTGCAGCGGCGAATGGGCGGGAACGATGAATTTGAGCGAACCGCAGGCGGGTTCGGATTTGAACCACATTGCCACCCGCGCCGTGCCGAAAGAAAACGGTGCGTATGCCCTCAGCGGTCAGAAAATCTTCATCACTTGGGGCGATCAGGAAATGACGGAAAACATCGTCCATCTGGTGCTCGCGCGCCTGCCCGATGCCGCGCCGGGCGTGCAGGGCGTGTCGATGTTTATCGTGCCGAAATATTTGGTGAACGCGGACGGCAGCTTGGGCGGACGCAACGGCGTGCGCGCCATCGGCATCGAACACAAGCTCGGCATACACGCCAGCCCGACCTGTACGATGGAGTTCGACAACGCCGAAGGCTATTTGGTCGGCAGGGCGGGCAAGGGTTTGGCGTATATGTTTACCATGATGAAAACCGCACGGCTGAACGTCGGCATCGAAGGCCACGCCGTCGCCGAACGCGCCTATCAAAACGCGCTCGCCTATGCCAAAGAACGCGTGCAGGGACGCGACGAGGCGGACGGTTCAGACGACGTGGCGATTATCCGCCATCCCGACGTGCGCCGTATGTTGTTGATACAAAAGGCAACGCTCGCCGCCCAACGCGCCCTCTATCTGCGCGCCGCCGCCCTGACCGATGTTGCCGCCGCCTGCCCCGACAACGTATTGCGCAAAGAAGCGGAGCGCGAACTGGATTTCCTGATTCCCATCGTCAAAGCCTGGCCGACCGACAACGGCGTCGTCCTGACCAACCTCGCCGTCCAGATTTACGGCGGCGCGGGTTACGTCGAAGAAAGCGGCGTGGCGCAATACCTGCGCGACGTGCGGATTACGCCGATTTACGAAGGCACCAACGGCATACAGGCCGCCGATTTGGCAGGGCGCAAAACCACCGGCAAAAACGGCGCGCTGCCTTTGAAGCTGCTCGCCGAAGGCAAAGAGCTGGCGGACAAACTCGCCGCCGCCGAACCCGCCGCCGCGCAACAACTGACGCAAGCCATTGAAACGGCGGAACAAAGCATCGCCCGCATGGTCGGATACGCCGACCGTCCCGCCCTCGCCGCCGCCGCGTCCAACGCCTACCTGCAACAAATGGGGCTGACGCTCGGCGCCATCGGACTCGCCCGCGCCTACCTTGCCGCCGAATCCGCCCAAAAGGACGACGCCGACGGCTTCGGCAGCGGTTTCTACGCCGCGCAGAAACATAACGCCCGCGTCTATTACGCCCACGTCCTGCCGCAGGTTTACGCCTGCGCCGCGCAGATTGAAAACGCGCAGGCATTGCTGGATGTGCCGTTAGGGTGTTTCGATGGAAGCGAGGCCGTCTGAAACCTTTCCGAATCGGGCGGGGCGGCTATCCGTTCCGGCTTGGCCGCAGACGGCCCGCATCAGGGTTTAGTTCTGCCTGTTTTCGTAAATTTCCCGAAAATAAGCCGCTAAGTAAACTAAAAAGCATCCGCAATGTCTTAACCGTTGCGGATGCTTTTGCTATCATCATGCGATATGGAAACAAACCTCCGCCGTTTGCACCGGGCACCATACGGCAGAGGCCGTCTGAAAAACAAACGACCCTGCAACGGCCTTGCGGCCTAAGGAGACACTCATGTACAAAAAACTGCTTGCCTTATCTTTGACGGCTGCCGTCCTCTGCGCGTGCAGCAAAGATTCCGACCAGCAGCCCCTTGCCTGCGGCGATACCTCGGTAGAGCAGAGCGTACGCAGCAATATTCAGGAAATCATCAAGCAGCAGGCGCGGGAGTTCGCACGTAAAGACAGCCGCCAGTTCGTCGATGCCGACAAACTCATCGCCGCCGGCAGCCAGCTTGAAATTTCGTTGGAAAATGCCGAAGAAACCACCGAAGACAATAAAAAAATCTGCCGTGCCGATTTGAAAGTCCAGATACCTTCCGAAATTGCCGCCACTGCCGAAAACAACAGCCCGCTGATTTACGGCGACCTCGGCCTGAACCAGTTTATCGAACGGAAAATCATGGGCAGCAACCTGAGCTACAACGGCGGCACCTTCTCCACCGCGCTGAGTTACACGCCGAATCAAAACAAAGAAGTAACCTTTGAAGACAATACGCTGAACACCACCGCGCAGATTATTTCCTCGGCATTGCTGCCCTACGGCGTCAAAAGCATCGTGATGATAGACGGCAAGGCCGTGTCCAAAGAAGACGCGTTGAAAATGAACCGCGGCGGAGCGTTCGGCGAACCGCCCGAACTCAAACCGGAAGACATTTTGGAAAACAACGCGGCCAGTCAGGAAGCCGGACTCTCGTCATTGCTGGAGGATACCGGTTCGGATGCCGAACTGCTGAGCCCGAAAACCACCGAACAGGAAACCCCGTCGCCCGCCTTCAGCGATTTGGAACGCGCGCGCGAGCAAAACCGTAAGGCCGACAGTGAAATCAACCGTATCTGGGGCGGTATGGACAAAACCATCCAGCAGGGAATGTTGGCCGAGCAGCGTTCTTGGATTCAGAGCAAAAAACAAAACTGCGCCCAAGCCGCCGCGGAAGCAGACAATCCGGCGCAGGCCGAATATCTCCGGCTCCAGTGCGATACGCGCATGACGCGCGAACGGGTGCAATACCTGCGCGGTTATACGATTAATTAAAAGGTTTGGCGCGACACGGGCCGGACGTAAGATAAAAGGCCGTCTGAAAACTTGTTTCAGACGGCCTTTCTGCCGTTTCGGAGAGATGCTTGCCTTACAGGACGTGGGTATCCGAAGTGTCGACAGTGAAGGTGTCGGTCATTGCATAGGCGGCGTGTTCCGCACCGGCTGCGACATCTATGATTCCTGCCTGTGCCGAACCGTCGGCAGACAGCAGGCTGGAAAGGTCGAGCGAGGTATCGGCAGCCCACTCTTTGGCCAGATCGGCCGCTTCGTGTTTGGCGGTAAACGCGGCGACATCTTCCGTCGACATGTTCGAGCTGACTGCCACCGCATCGTTGTTGTGGGTGTTGTCGATGGAGATGTAGGACACGTTTTTGGTTTCAATCCAGCCTTTGTAAAGGGCGTCCGTACGGTCCGTTACCAAATCGTTGTCGCTGATGGTAACGCTGGAAGCGCTGTCGCCCCTGCCGTGGATGCTGACGATGGATTTGTCCAACATGCCGTGCAGTTCGAATTTGTTGTGGCTGACCGTGTAGGTTTCGGCATTGCCCAACATTTGGATGGCTTCCACCGTGCCGTTGGATTTGGCGATGGCAATGTGGTTGCCGGATACGTCGACGTCGCCGCGCAGGCTGCCGTTGTTGTGTTTTTCTTCAACATAAATAGGCATCGTGCCGTTTGGAATTTCTTCGATAGACAGATTGTTGCCGGTGATGTTGATGTCGCCCGAACCCGGACCTTTGTCTTTGGTGGCCGGATTTTGCGTGCTGTTGATCACCGCAATCAGGTAGCGCGAGGAATTGCCTTCGATGGTGTTATTGCTGATATCGATGGTGTAGTCGATGGTCTGCTCGTGGTTGCGCACTTCGATGCCGTATGTCTGCAATGCGGAGCGGTCGGTGCGGTCGTATGTATACAGTGTCAGGCCTTTAATCGTGTTGCCGTTGATGACGTACGAAGCATTGTTTTCGGTATGGAGGTTTTTATACTGCGTATTGGTTTGCAGTTGGATTCCCGAATAGCTGTGGTAGTTGGCGGGCAAATCGTCGTCCACCGGCAGACGGAACTTCGCATCCTGCGTGATGACGTTATTGGTGATTTTGACGTTGTCCATTGTAAACTGGCGGTTGTAGACACCGATACCGTATAATCGGTCGCCGTTCAGTGTATTGTTGCTGATGACGATGTCGTTGCCGTCGTGGACGTCCAAGCCCTTGCGGTAGTTGTGGTCGGTAGAGTTGTTGGTAAAGGTGATACCGTAGTTGTAGCTGCCGGCCATAGCCGCCACGCCGTAACCCGTACCGCCGTCGGCCTCGTGGCCGTTCCAGTCGAGTCTGTTGTGGTCGGCGGTAAAGTTTTTCTGATAGGCGAAAAGAACGCCGGCGACGCGGTTGTGGTGCAGGTAGCTGTTCACGACGCTGTTGTGCTCGCCCAAAGGCAGCGTTCCGTAATTTTCGTCGATTTCGCCCCTGATCAGACGGGCTTTGTAAGTCGCCCCGCTGCCGAGCGGATCCTTGGTCAGCGTGGCTGTCGAACCGAAAAAGACACCCGCGCGGTTGACACCGGTAACTTCCACTCCGTCGATCAGAGTGTGGTCCGAATCATTGACCATAATGCCGTTTACCTTGCCGAAGTAGCTGCTGCCTTTGCGGTAGAAATCCGGATTGGTGTATTTGACGGACAAATCAGCAATGGTTACGCCGTTTACGTTGTCTACCAAAATGCCTGCGAACGGACGGATGTCGTCTTCGTTCGTATTGGAGTTGAAAACACCGGTTTGCGCTTTGTCGAAGCTGATTTCAGTTTTGCCCATACCGTCGCCGAACAAACCTTTAACATTGCTCAAACTGTGGTCGATTTTAATCTGATCGGAAATATACAGCTTGCCGTGCAGGTATAGCGAGGCTCCTTCTGCATGGGCAGCAGCAAGCGCGGCTTTGATGGCAGGCAGACTGTCGGTTTTGCCGGTGGGATCGGTGCCGAAATCGGATGCGTCGATATATTTGCCGCGGGTTTCGTGCATATGGACGGTATAACCTTTGCCCGACATATCATGATTGTGGGAAGCATCATTGTGATGGTCAACGTCGTTATGGTGTTTTTCGGCAGCGGCTTTTTCAGCAGCGGCTTTTTCAGCAGCGGCTTTTTCAGCAGCGGCTTTTTCAGCAGCGGCTTTTTCAGCAGCGGCTTTTTCAGCAGCGGCTTTTTCAGCAGCGGCTTTTTCAGCAGCGGCTTTTTCAGCAGCGGCTTTCTCGGCAGCAGCTTTCTCAGTAGCAGCTTTCTCAGTAGCAGCTTTCTCAGCAGCAGCTTTCTCAGCAGCAGCTTTCTCAGCAGCAGCTTTCTCAGCAGCAGCTTTCTCAGCAGCAGCTTTCTCAGCGGCGGCTTTCTCAGCGGCGGCTTTCTCAGCGGCGGCTTTCTCAGCGGCGGCTTTCTCAGCAGCAGCTTTCTCAGCAGCGGTTTTTTCGGCAGGCTTTTCTTCACCTTTGCCGCCGCCTCCACCGCCGCCTGCGGCAGCCAAACCGCCCAGCAGGCCGGTTCCGGCAAGTCCGCCCAGCAGTTTGGGGGCGAATGAAGAGGATTGGGATGTGCGGGAGATGATTTCCGATGCGCGTACAGGTTCTAATCCTGCGGATTCTTGATCGGTGTCGATTGCAAATTCGTCTTCGGAATATTCGGATAAGGGGGTAAAGCCGTTGGCGGCAATGGGACGGTATTGGCCTGCGGAGGCGGCAAGGGCCGCGTAATCCGGAGTCAGGCCGATGTCTAATGCATCGTCGGCGGACAGGAATACTGCGTTTTCAGGCAGTTTTTCCACTTCGCCGTTTTGAGGCTGCAAGGCGGCGTCGACAGCTTGCGCGGCAAGCTGTTCGCGGCCTTGGTCAGAGTGGTGATGGCGGTTTTGAGAAACCGATGGCGACAGTAACCCGCTGTCCGACTCGCGGACAGATAACGTAATGTGTTTAGACATGATTTTCTTTCTAATGTTGTTATAGTGCTGTCCGCTTGCGCAGACAGTCGGCAAATCAAGGCCGCAAGCCGGTAAGATTTGCTTTGCCGGTCGGAAAGGGGTGAGTAGCCCTTTTCAGACGGCCTTGAATTTAAAAACGAAGCCGGACGTTTAAAACGGCTGCGCTTTAAATTTCTATATGCAACCCTGCCGCCGTGTTTTGTTTATCGGTCGGCAGCCGTTTCCGTCGGTCATGGTTTTCCCGGCCATGCTGCGGAGAACGTGCGGGCAAAAAGGAGTGAGTGCCTTTCGGTTTGCCCTGCAAAATGCACCGGACGTTTAAAACGGCGCATTCTGTTTTGTCTGCGGTTGTTTTCGCCGCCGCCTCTTTGTGCGGTCGACCTTTCGGTTGGCGGAAGTGAGTGTGTCCGCCTTCCGGATGGTATCGCATCGGAAATTCCGCTGCGGTGTAATATTTTATTGCTTTATCCAGTTCGTTTTCCGCCTGTTTGATTTTGAACGGTAGGCGGCAGGCCAAGAGGTGAGCGTCTCTTTCAGACGGCCTGTTGTCGTTGTACTGCGGACGTTTTCCTATTTTTCGCCGTACATGCGACTGTTTTTCTGTGTGATAATCGAATCGGATATGCAATATTATTGATATTGCCAGATGAGCGGTCAATATGATTTACGAACGGTATGGTGAAAGGGAGAGGAAATGATTTATGCCTAGTTGGCATAAAAAACTAAAAATACTCATAATGGATAATTTTTCGCGTAATTATGAGTATTTATACTAAAGATGCGAATGTCAGAAAAATTAAAGGGTTGTTTGATTTGCACGGATATTTTAAAGACATAAAATCCGCATCGGGATAAATGTTAAAATTGCCGTTGCCATAAAATGGAAATTTACCAATGGATACTGTGGTAAAACGGAAAATGTTGTAAAAAAGTATAAAGGCCGTCTGAAAAATGTTTGTTTATCTTTTCAGACGGCCTTCGAATGTTGTGCGATAGCCGGTGCGGTTCGGATGTCGGGCGGCCAATAAAAAACGCATGTGCGGATTATTTCGGCACATGCGTTTGGTTGATGGCGCAAGCTACATCGGGCTTTACACCACGATGTTCACCAGTCTGCCCGGCACGACGATGATTTTCTTCGCAGGCTTGCCTTCCATGAATTTCACCGCGCCTTCGGTGGCGAGTGCGGCGGCTTCGAGGTCGGCTTTGGAGGCGTCGGCGGCGACGGTGATTTTGCCGCGCAGTTTGCCGTTGACTTGAACCATCACTTCGATTTCGGATTTGACCAAGGCGGCTTCGTCGACTGTCGGCCAGCCTGCTTCCCACAGTTTCGCGCCGTTCAATTCGCTCCACAGGGTTTCGCAGATGTGCGGCACGATAGGCCATAACAGGCGTACGACGGTTTCCAATACTTCTTGGGCGACGGCGCGGCCTTGTTCGCTGCCGGTGTCGGTTTTGTCGTATTGGTTGAGCAGTTCCATCACGGCGGCGATGGCGGTGTTGAACTGCTGGCGGCGACCGTAGTCGTCGCTGACTTTGGCGATGGTGGCGTGCAGCTTGTGGCGCAGGTCTTTGAGTTCTTTAGATAAACCGTCTTGGTTGCCTGCAAATGCTTTGACTGCGCCGCCTTGCTTCAGGTATTCGTAAACGGTGCGCCACAGGCGGCGCAGGAAGCGGTGTGCGCCTTCGACGCCGCTGTCGCTCCATTCGAGGGACTGTTCGGGCGGTGCGGCGAACATCATGAACAGGCGGGCGGTGTCCGCGCCGTAGGCGTTAATCAGCTCTTGCGGATCGACGCCGTTGTTTTTGGACTTGGACATTTTTTCCGTGCCGCTGATGACGACGGGCAGTCCGTCGGCTTTGAGGACGGCGGAAACGGGGCGGCCTTTGTCGTCGAAAGTCAATTCGACATCGGCGGGGTTGATCCAGTCTTTGCTGCCGTTGGCGTTTTCACGGTAGTAGGTTTCGCAGACGACCATGCCTTGAGTCAGCAGGCGTTCAAACGGTTCGTCAACATTAACCAAGCCTTCGTCGCGCATCAGTTTGGTGAAGAAGCGCGCGTATAAGAGGTGCAAAATCGCGTGTTCGATACCGCCGATGTATTGGTCGACCGCGCCCCAGTATTTCGCGGCTTCAGCCGATACCATGCCTTCTGCGAACTTGGGCGACATGTAGCGGAAGAAATACCAGCTCGATTCCATGAAGGTGTCCATGGTGTCGGTTTCGCGTTTCGCCGCGCCGCCGCAGCATGGGCAGGTGGTTTCGTAAAACTCGGGCATTTTTGCCAGCGGCGAACCCATGCCGTCGGGTACGACGTTTTCAGGCAGGACGACGGGCAGTTGGTCGGCAGGGACGGGGACGTCGCCGCATTTTTCGCAATGGACGATGGGAATCGGGCAGCCCCAGTAGCGTTGGCGCGAAATACCCCAGTCGCGCAGGCGGTATTGGGTTTTCGGTTCGCCTGCGTCTTGGCTTTGCAGTTTGGTGGCGATGGCGTCGAAGGCCGTCTGAAAATTCATACCGTCCAAGTCGCCGCTGTTGACCAATACGCCGTTTTCTTTGTCGGCATACCATTCTTGCCATTGGTTTGCGTCGAATGCGTTGTCGCCGACGGCAATGACTTGTTTTTTCGGCAGATTGTATTTGGTGGCGAACTCGAAATCGCGTTCGTCGTGCGCCGGAACCGCCATCACCGCGCCGTCGCCGTAGCCCCACAAGACATAGTTGGCAATCCACACTTCCAGCTTGTCGCCGTTGAGCGGATTGACGACGTAGCGGCCGGTCGGCACGCCTTTTTTCTCCATTGTCGCCATATCGGCTTCGGCAACGGATCCGGCTTTGCATTCGGCGATAAATGCCTGCAATTCGGGTTTGTCGGCGGCTGCGGCGGTTGCCAGCGGATGCTCGGCGGCAACGGCAACATAAGTTGCGCCCATCAGCGTGTCGGGGCGGGTGGTATAAACTTGCAGGAATTTCGCGTAATCGCCTTCCAAGCCTTGTTTGCTGTCGTCTGAAACGGCGAAGCGCACGGTCATGCCGCGAGATTTGCCGATCCAGTTGCGCTGCATGGTTTTGACTTGTTCCGGCCAGTGTTCCAGCTTGTCCAAATCGTTGAGCAGCTCTTCGGCGTAATCCGTGATTTTGAAGTAATACATCGGGATTTCGCGTTTTTCGATCAACGCGCCCGAACGCCAGCCGCGCCCGTCGATGACTTGCTCGTTGGCAAGGACGGTTTGGTCGACAGGGTCCCAGTTTACCGTGCCGTTTTTGCGATAGACGATGCCTTTTTCAAAAAGCTTGGTAAACAACCATTGTTCCCAACGGTAGTATTCGGGTTTGCAGGTGGCGACTTCGCGTTCCCAGTCAATCGCAAAACCCAGGCTTTTGAGCTGGGTTTTCATGTATTCGATGTTGTCGTACGTCCAAGCGGCGGGGGCGACGTTGTTTTTCATCGCCGCGTTTTCCGCAGGCATACCAAACGCGTCCCAACCCATAGGCTGCATGACGTTGAAGCCGTTTAAGAGTTTGAAGCGGCTTAATACGTCGCCGATGGTGTAGTTGCGCACATGCCCCATGTGCAGCTTGCCGCTGGGGTAAGGGAACATGGAGAGGCAGTAGTATTTTGGTTTGGAAGCGTCTTCGGAGACGTTGAAAATACGGGCGTCGTCCCATTTTTTCTGCGCCGCAGGCTCGATGGCGGCGGGCTGGTAATGTTCTTGCATGGTCATTCTGTTTTTCGCTTGAAAACGTTAGGAAAAATAAAGGAGGGATTATAGCAGGTTGTCGGTGTGATTGTTGACGGCAGGAAAATACGTTAAGAGGCCGTCTGAAAACGGATTTTCAGACGGCCTGAAACATAAAACCGCCCTATGCCCTTGAGTTTTTCCATAGCCGCCCATATTTGCAGGGCAGTTTTCACAAAACCCAATTTTATCGATAACACTATGAGCAATAAAGATTTTTACGAAACACTCGGCGTGGCGCGCGGTGCGAGCGACGACGAAATCAAAAAAGCCTACCGCAAGCTGGCGATGAAATACCATCCCGACCGTAATCCGGGCGACAAAGAAGCGGAAGATAAATTCAAAGAAGTGCAGAAAGCCTACGACACGCTGTCCGACAAAGAAAAACGCGCCATGTACGACCAATACGGCCATGCCGCGTTCGAACAGGGCATGGGCGGCGGCGCGGGCGGATTCGGCGGTTTTGGCGGGTTCGGCGGCGCGCAGGGCTTCGACTTTTCTGACATCTTCAGCCAAATGTTCGGCGGAGGCGGGGGTGGCGGCCGTCAGCCAAACTATCAAGGCGCGGATTTGCAGGTTGGCGTGGAAATTACGCTGGAAGATGCCGCCAAAGGCATCAAAAAACGCATTAACATCCCGACCTACGAAGAATGCAGCGTCTGCCACGGTTCGGGCGCGAAACCGGGTACGTCCGCGTCGACCTGTTCGACCTGCCACGGTTCGGGTACGGTGCACATCCGCCAAGCCATTTTCCAAATGCAGCAGACCTGTCCGACCTGCCACGGCACAGGCAAGGAAATCAAAGACCCGTGCGTCAAATGTCGTGGCGAAGGCCGCACCAAAACCAGCAAAACCGTTGAGGTCAACATTCCCGCCGGCATCGACGACGGTCAACGCATCCGCTTGAGCGGCGAAGGCGAACTGGGTACGCACGGCGCGCCCGCAGGCGATTTGTACGTCAACGTCCGCGTCAAAGAACACAAAATCTTCGAGCGCAACGGCTTGGATTTGCATTGCGAGCTGCCCATCAGTTTCGCCGTCGCAGCCTTGGGTGGCGAAGTCGAAGTCCCGACTTTAGACGGCAAAGTCAAACTGAACATCCCGAAAGAAACGCAAACCGGCCGCCGTATGCGCGTCAAAGGCAAAGGCATCAAATCCCTGCGCTCCAACTCGATGGGTGATTTGTACTGCCACGTTTTGGTGGAAACGCCGGTCAACCTGACCGACCGCCAGAAAGAATTGCTGGAAGAGTTTGAAAAGATCTCCACCGGCCTCGACCGCAGCCAAACCCCGCGCAAAAAATCATTTTGGGACAAAGTAGGCGATTTGTTCGACTGATTCGGGCTTAAAAACAGGGAAAGGCCGTCTGAAAGCTGCTTTCAGACGGCCTTTCCCTGTTTGTTTATTTAAACGGCCGAACTTCGAAACCGAACATTCTGCGGGCGGTGTTGAGCATTTGGCAACTGAACCCCCATTCGTTGTCGTACCAAGCGAATACTTTGACCATGTTGCCGTCTATGACTTTGGTCAGGGTGGCGTCGAAGGTGCTGGCTTGGGTGGTGTGGTTGAAGTCCATGGAGACCAGCGGCAGGGTGTTGCAGCACAAAATGCCTTTCAGACGGCCTTCTTCGGAAGCGGCCTGCATCAGGGCGTTGATTTCTTCGACGGTGGTGTCGCGCGCGGCTTGGAAGCTCAAATCGACCACAGAAACATTGACGGTCGGCACACGGATGGCGAGGCCGTCGAGTTTGCCTTTCAATTCGGGCAGTACCAGACCGACGGCTTTTGCCGCGCCGGTTTTGGTCGGAATCATGTTTTCCACGCCGCTGCGCGCGCGGCGCAGGTCTGTGTGGCGCACGTCGGTAACGGTCTGGTCGTTGGTCAGTGCGTGGATGGTGGTCATCGCGCCTTTGACGATGCCGACGTTTTCGTGCAGGACTTTGGCGATGGGGGCAAGGCAGTTGGTGGTGCAGGAGGCGTTGGAAATGACGGTCATGTCGTCGGTGATGATGTCGTCGTTCACACCGTAAACGATGGTGGCGTCAACATCTGCCTCGCACGGGGCGGAAATCAGGACTTTTTTCGCGCCGCTTTCGAGGTGGGCGTTGGCTTTGGATTTGCTGGTGAATGAGCCGGTACATTCCATCACCAAATCCACGTCCAAATCACGCCACGGCAGTTCGGCAGGATTGCGGGTGGAGAAGAACGGGATTTTGCGGCCGTTGATGATGAGGTGGGTGGCATCATGGCTAATGTCGGCATCGAAGCGGCCGTGAACGGTGTCGAATTTGGTCAGGTGGGCATTGGTTTCGAGGCTGCCGCTGGCGTTGACGGCGACGACTTCGAACTGGTCTTGCAGCTTGTAATCATAAATGGCGCGTAATACTTGGCGGCCGATGCGGCCGTAGCCGTTGATGGCGACTTTGATACCCATGGTCAGTTTGTCCTCGTTTGGTTGCGGAATGTTGGGGCGGATTATAGCAAAAATGTAGTTTTATGTAATTAATATTTTATTGAATTGGTTTAAGCTGCCGGCTTTGTATCGCGTATTATCGGATTGGATTTTAAGATGTTAAATTTCACATAAAAACCATTTTTGGCATAATATTCCTGAAAATTTCGTTGTTTGCATTTTTAATGCGTTATTGTGAGAAGAGAGTGTGCGGGGAGAAAATTTTATCATTGGTTTTATTAATCCCTCGGTTATGCGTCAGGTGGAATCTCTGTTACACGGAACAACATGATAAGGCAATAATAAGGCCGTCTGAAAATCGTTTTTTCAGACGGCCTTCCAACTTTAGTGAGGTGCTTTATTTTGCAGCAGTGGCCTCTTTGGCTTCCTGCTCCGCCTTGTGGCGGCGCAAAAATTCCAATGCCTCGGCCTTTTCCGCCGCACTGCCGTATTTCATGTCGCGTTGGGCGCGGCGGTAGGCGGCACGTTGCTTGGCTTCCTCGAGTTGTCTGGCTTTGAAGTCGTCGCGGTTTTGCGGCGTAATCAACTGGGTTTGTTGCGCCTGGGCTTTGGCCATTGCTTTGGCAATCAGGTCGGCCGGATTGAACGCGGACTTTGCTGCGGTAGAGGCGGCTTGGGCTTGGATTCTGGCTTTGGCGGCGGCTTCGCGTCCGGCCAGCATGGCATTGCGTTCGGCGGCTTCGCGCTGTTTTCTGGCCTGATGGCGTTCGTAACGGGTTTTCGCGTGTTCGGCGGCGGCAAAACGTGCCGCGCCGTTATTGGAAAGATGGCGTGCCTGCGGCAGGTAGTCGGCTTTGACCGGTTGCATGTGGATGCAGTCGACCGGGCAAGGGGCAACGCATAATCCGCAGCCGGTGCATTCGTCGGCAATCACGGTGTGCATCAGTTTGCGCGCCCCCATGATGGCGTCGACAGGGCAGGCGCGGATGCAGGCGGTGCAGCCGATACAGGCCGTTTCGTCAATCCATGCCAGTGCGTGATGCTGGATTTTGGCCGGAGCGATACGCGCTTTGCCGAGCAGTCCGGCAATGTCTGCCATAACGGCCTCCCCTCCCGGCGCGCACAGATTGACGGGTGCGCTGCCTTCGGCGAGAGCCTGAGCGTAGGGCAGACAGCCGTCGTAGCCGCATTCCCGGCATTGGGTTTGCGGCAGCAGGCGGTTGAGGCGTTGAACGGTGGCGGTCATGGCGGATGGTGGTCAAAATCGAAAATTATATTTTAACATATTGTTTGAACGAAGAAACTTTGGTATGCCAAAGGCGGAAGTTCCGATTAGGCCGCATTGAGGCCGTCTGAAAATCCGGTATACGGTTTCAGACGGCCTTATAATCCGATTTTTGCTTGGCTTTTTAAAAAGATGACGGATACTGAACTTTGCCCGTGCCAATCGGGCAAGCCCTATGCGGCTTGTTGCGCGCTTTTTCATGACGGAACCAATCCCGCCACCGCAGAGGAACTGATGCGCTCGCGTTACAGCGCATATGTTTTGCAGAAAACGGCTTATCTCGTGGAAACGACGGTACCTAGCCAGCGGCATTTGCTGGATGTGGAAGGGATGGCGGAATGGGGGCGTTCGGCGCAGTGGCTGGGGCTGGATGTGTCGGCGCACATTCCCAAAATCGGCAAACACCATGCGCAAGTGGAATTTGCGGCACATTTCCGGCAAAACGGCGAGACATACTGCCACCGCGAACGGTCGATTTTCGTCAACATCGGCGGCCGCTGGTATTTTATCGACCCTACCGTGCCGCTGCCTGCCATGAAGCAGGCGTGTCTCTGCGGGTCGGGTAAAAAGTTCAAGGCTTGCTGCGGACGGTTTTTCCGATAAGTAAGCCGTTTTCAGATAAAAAAAACCATTCATACTAAGGGAGAAGTATGAATGGCCAATACATTGCGGGAAAACGTCTTACTTGCTGCACCGCCCTAAAAGGGATGAAAAGAGCGGTGTGTGTCAGCAATGGCTATTCTACCTACCTTAGTATTAAATGCCGTTAAGATGTGAAATGATTTTAGTAAATTGCGCGTATGAGCGATTGAAAGACAAGATAAACGGTATATTGCGTAAATATGCCTACGTATTATTGATTTTCGCGTATCCATTTTAACCATTTTTCGAATAAATCCGGTTGCAAAGCCGCAACAACCGAACGCTTGAAAACGTGTTCGCCGTTCCAAAAGTCATCGCCTTCCAAGGTGCTCAGGCAGCCGCCGGCTTCTTCGAAAATCAGCGCGCCTGCGGCATAGTCCCACAGTTTTTGTCCGCCGTGCACATAAACGTCGTAGCGGCCGCAGGCAAGGTAGCACCAGTCCAAAGTGCTGCTGCCCATGCTGCGTATCGTGCCGAAAGGGGCGAGTGTGTTCAGGCGGCTGGAGAGTTTGCCCGAACGCAGGTATTTGATTTCGACGCCGGCGATGGCTTCGTTCAGTTTTTTGCCGACGAGGCGCAAAGGGAGCGGTGTGCCGTTGAGGAAGGCGCCGCGGCCGCGTTCGGCGTAAAAACATTCGCCGCTGACGGGGTTGTAGATAACGCCCAGCTGCGCGCGTCCGTACCGGACATAGGCTACGGATACGGCGAAATGCGGCAGGCCGTTGATAAAGTTATTCGTGCCGTCAATCGGATCGACAATCCACAGGCCGTCTGAATGGTTGTGCCACAAATCCGCCTGCTGTTGCGCCGTCATTTCTTCGCCCAGCATCGGACAGCCGATAAGCAGCGGCAGGGCGGCGGCGAAAGCCGTTTGCGCCGCCAAATCCGCTTCGCTGAGCATCGAACCGTCTTCTTTGCGGAACGAGGGCGTATTTAAAAAGCGCGGCATCACTTCCGTTTGGGCGATGTGCCGTATCACGTTTTGCAGTTTGTGTAGCACTTTTTGTCCTTGAGTCTTGCCATTTCGGCGTGCAGCCGCCAATATTCAGGATTTCCGCATTATACGCCGATAAGTTTGAACCTATGCCCCGTTTTTACCTGTCCGAAGTTTTGTCTGCCGGAAGGGCGGTATCGCTGCCCGACAATGTCGTCCGTCATTTGCATGTTTTGCGTTTGAAGCCGGACGAGGAAATCGTTTTGTTCAACGGCGACGGTAAGGCGTATCCGGCCCGCTTGGGCGTTTTGGAAAAGCGCCGCGCCACGGCCGAAATCCTGCGTGAAGAAGAGGCGGGCAACGAGTCTCCGTTGAATATTACGCTGGTACAGGCTGTTTCCAGCGGCGAACGGATGGATTTTACCCTGCAAAAAAGCGTCGAACTGGGCGTCGGCGAAATCCGCCCCGTACTCAGCGAGCGCTGCGTAGTCAGGTTGGACGGCGAACGGGCGGCGAAGCGGGTGGCGCGTTGGCAGGAAATTGTTGTTTCTGCCTGCGAGCAGAGCGGCCGCAATACCGTGCCGCAGGTGTTGCCGCTGGTTTCTTATCAGGAAGTACTGCGGCAGATGCCGTCTGAAAAAACCAAATTGCTGATGAGTGTGCGGAACGCACAGAAACTGAACCGGATCACTCCGTCTTCAGACGGCCTGATTTTTATGGTCGGTCCGGAAGGAGGCTGGACGGAAAGTGAGGAGCAGCAGGCGTTCGGTGCGGGCTTTCAGGCGGTAACGCTGGGGCCGCGCGTATTGCGGACGGAAACGGCATCGTTGGCGGCGATTGCGGCGATGCAGACTTTGTGGGGCGATTTTGTTTGAAAGATGCGGAACGGATAGCGGTTATCGTGGTTTGCCGATACGGAATAAGTAGAGTAAAAGGAAAAAGGCCGTCTGAAATTGTTTCAGACGACCTTTCCTATTCGGCGGGACGTTTCAGAGGCCGTCTGAAAATCATGCGGCCTGAGCCTTGTCTTTAATCAACGGGAAGCCCAGCTTCTCGCGGCTTTCGACGTATTTCTGCGCCACGGTGCGGCTCAGCGCGCGGATGCGGCCGATGTAGGTGGCGCGTTCGGTAACGGAAATGGCGCCGCGTGCGTCTAAGAGGTTGAAGGTGTGTCCGGCTTTGAGGACAAGCTCGTAGGCGGGCAGGGCGAGGCTGGCGTTTTCTTCGGCGAGCAGGCGTTTGGCTTGCGCTTCGTAGTCGTTGAACTGGCGCAGCAGCCAGTCGGCATCGCTGTATTCGAAGTTGTAGGTGGATTGTTCGACTTCGTTTTGGTGGTACACGTCGCCGTAGGTGACGGTGTTGCCGTCGAGCGTTTTTGCCCAAACGAGGTCATAGACGTTTTCCACGCCTTGCAGATACATCGCCAAGCGTTCGATGCCGTAGGTGATTTCGCCGAGTACGGGGGTGCAGTCGATGCCGCCGACTTGTTGGAAGTAGGTGAACTGGGTCACTTCCATGCCGTTGAGCCAGACTTCCCAGCCCAAGCCCCATGCGCCGAGGGTGGGGTTTTCCCAGTCGTCTTCGACGAAGCGGATGTCGTGGACTTTGGGGTCGATGCCCAATTCGCGCAGGGAATCGAGATAGAGGTCTTGGATATTGGCGGGGGCGGGTTTGAGGGCGACTTGGAATTGGTAATAGTGTTGCAGGCGGTTGGGGTTGTCGCCGTAGCGGCCGTCTTTGGGGCGGCGGCTGGGCTGGACGTAGGCGGCAAACCAAGGTTCTGGGCCGAGCGCGCGCAGGCAGGTGGCAGGGTGGGAGGTGCCGGCACCGACTTCCATGTCGAAAGGTTGGATGACGGTGCAGCCTTTGTCTGCCCAGAATGTTTGCAGTTTGAAGATGATTTGTTGGAAGGTGAGCATGGTACAGTTGTGTCGGTTGGGGAGAAGGTAGGCATTTTACTGTTTTGATATCGGTTTGGATAGTTTTGTCGGTTTGTTTCGGCTTTTTATGTATAATTGGAGCATGACGATTTTTCAATTCAACGAGGAGGCTGGAAATGGCTAACGACGAACACAAAGAACAACGTTTGGGACTTTGGCTGGTCGGCGGCGCGGCAGGTTTGGCGGCGGCAGCAACCCTGTTTTTTACCGTCTGGGGCTGGGAAACCGGCCGGATAGAAGGTTCGCCGAATAATGCCAATGCCTCTGCTGTGGTGATGGAGGAAGCATCCGCCGCCGAAGAGGGAAAAGAAGAGGCCGCAGTCGAACAGGCCGTAGTGAACGGAATGGCCGAAAATTCGGCGTCGGAAACCGTTGCGCCGGCCGATGTCGCGCCGACCGAAGCGTCTGCCTCTATGCCGTCTGAAAACGAAGCAGCGGTAGTGGTGGAAAACGGTATTGTGAAATTCTACTTCGCCAGCGGCAAATCGGATTTGGCTGCCGGTGCGGAAGATGCCTTGAAAGATGTTTTGGCCGGTGTGAAAGCAGGCAAGAAGGCAGTGGTTTCCGGTTTTCACGATAAAACGGGCAATCAGGCGCTGAATGAGGAATTGTCCAAACAGCGCGCATTTGCCGTGAAAAACGCTTTGATGGGTCTTGGCGTGGCGGAAAACCAAATCGAAC
This sequence comes from Neisseria oralis, assembly GCF_045062685.1. NCBI lineage: Bacteria > Pseudomonadati > Pseudomonadota > Betaproteobacteria > Neisseriales > Neisseriaceae > Neisseria > Neisseria oralis. The sequence goes on along the minus strand of NZ_JBJGEB010000001.1, from coordinate 143,563 downwards.
TGCGTAAACCGTCCGACAGCGAAGGCAGCGGCAGCAAAGCCGAAGCCCGCCGTGTGGAGGTGGTTTTGGAGTAGCGGTTACCAATATGATGGAAGAAGCCCGAATGGAAAGATTCGGGCTTTTTGTTGCCGTTTTTCAGACGGCCTGCATTGGCGGTAGAATTTGAGGCCGTCTGAAAACGGCTGCGGCCTTATCTTCCCGATAAGGCCGTTTGGTTCGGTGGTGGGTGATGACGGAGTCGAACCGCCGACATTCTGCTTGTAAGGCAGACGCTCTACCAACTGAGCTAATCACCCCTAAAAACAAAAAATACCGACAAAGTCGGTATTTTGGGGATTTGGCGCGGCGGACGGGGCTCGAACCCGCGACCCCCGGCGTGACAGGCCGGTACTCTAACCAACTGAGCTACCACCGCGCATCCGCTGCATTAACAACAGCGGAAAAGAAACTTGGTGGGTGATGACGGAGTCGAACCGCCGACATTCTGCTTGTAAGGCAGACGCTCTACCAACTGAGCTAATCACCCGTTGCAGCCGAAACTGCGAAGCCGCTATTAAACCAAATCGGCTGCCTTCGTGCAAGGTTTATTTTGCCGTAATCAGGTGTTTCCCTGCAAACTCCAGTTTTCAAAAGAGATAATTTCTTCTTTTCTTCCCGCAACCACCAAAATATCACCGGCTTGGAGCCGGAAATCCGGTTCAAGGCTGTCGAGGCGGCTGGTGTTGCGGCGGACGAACAGCAGTTTGATGCCGTTGCCTGCTAGCGGCAGGTCCTGAATAGTTTTGCCGATGGCATACGCTTCGCCGGCCAGCGGAAAAGCGTGGCGGCTGATGTTTTTGCTTTCTTCAGAAAATGAGGTTTCGTCGTCGCTGCCGACAAACAGGTCTTCCAGCGAGGCGTAACGGCTGCGGCGGATGTTGGTAATGGTCTGATATACATGGGTATAGGGCGCACCGTTGGCAAGCATGGCATAACTGGCAAGGGCGAGGCTGGTTTCTTTGGTGTCGGATACGGCTTCTTCCGCGCCCATGTCGCTAAATTTTTTCAGGTAATCGTCGTTGACGGCGCGGACGTAGACCGGCATGGTGGGGTGCAGCGACATGATGTTGTCCAAAACATGCTGCGTTTCGTGCATATTATTCAGCGTAATTACAACCACTTTTGCGCGGTTCAAGCCGGCAGCCTCCAATACTTCGCGGCGTTTGGCGTCGCCGAAAGACACCGGCTCGCCTGCGCTGCGGGCGACTTGTACGCGCTCTACGTCAAGGTCGAGGGCGTAGTAGGGGATGTTTTCCTGCGCCAGAATACGGCCTATGGTCTGACCGCCGCGCCCGAAGCCGATAATCAGCACGTGGTCGGATTTGTTCATGGTTTCCACCAGCATACTGTGCAAATCCAGCGCTTTCATGTCCCAGTTTGATTTGACGAAAAAGTTGATGAGGGTATCGCTGGCACCCAGCAGGAACGGGGCGATAATCATCGACAGCAGGATGGCGGCGGTGGCGGCCTGCTCCAACTCGGGGGAAACCATATTGATTTTGCTGGAAATTGCCAGCATCACAAAACCGAATTCGCCGCCTTGCGCCAGATAGAGCGCACTTTTCAGGCTGTCGGCAACGGGGTGTTTCATGCGGAATGCGATGATGGCTACGACCAATGCTTTCAAAACCAACAAAATCGCCAGCAGAATCAGAATTTGCCGCCAGCCGCCGATTAAGGCTTGAATGTCCAGTTTCATACCGACTGTAATGAAGAAGAAACCGAGCAGGATGTCGCGGAACGGGCGGATGTCGTCTTCCACTTGAAAGCGGTATTCGGTTTCGGAAAGCAGCATACCGGCCACAAATGCGCCCAGCGCCAGCGACAGGCCTTCCAGTTCGGTCAGATAGGCGACGCCGAGCGTTACCAGCAACACGTTAATCATGAAGAGTTCGGACGATTTGCGTTTGGCCACCAGCCTGAACCACGGCGACATGATTTTGTTGCCGACGATGAACAGCACGCCCAGCGTAATGATCATTTTTAATGCAGCCAAACCCAATTCCAGCCAGAGGTTGCCGCTGTTGCCGCCTGCCAATGCGGGAATCAGAATCATCAGTGGCACGACCGCGATGTCCTGCATTAATAAGACGCCCATCGACATCTGACCGTGCGGCTGCCCCAGTTCGGTCTTTTCCGAGAGGATGCGGCTGACGATCGCCGTGGACGACATGGTCAGCGCACCGGCGGCGGCAAACGCCCAGTTGAATTGGACGTCCATCAGCATCAAGATGCTCATAATAGACAGCATGGTAACGACGACCTGCAATCCGCCCAGCCCGAACACCAAGCGGCGCATGGCTTTGAGCTTGGGCAAGGAAAATTCGAGGCCGATGCTGAACATCAGAAAGACGATACCGATTTCGCCTAAGTAATCGGTGGCATCGCTTTTCGGAATCAAACTGAGCATACTCGGACCGGCCAGAAAACCGACCAGAAGATAACCGAGCATGGAGGGGATATTGAATTTGCGGCAGCAGATAACTGTGATGACGGAAACCAGCAGGACAATGACAATGGGAGCAAGGGAGAATTCGTGCATAGCGCGGGCGGCCTTTTTTGTTGCAAGATGAATCGTATTTTTATGATAGGCCGTCTGAAAACACGCGAGAAATAATATCAACGGTTATCGGAACGGATTGTTAAAATTATATCAAAAAAATTTGTAAAATAATGTTTTGTATGACCAAAAAAATGCCGTCTGAAATATTGTCCCGAAGGGCGTCCTGTCTGAATCGGGTGGTGGAAGGCCGTCTGAAAAAATTCAGACGGCCTTTTTGTAGCCGCTTAATCAGGAATGATGCATGCGGGGCGAACACGGTGGTTTTTTAGCTTCCGACCCGTTAAGGCATCAACATGCCGCCGTTGACGTGCAGCGTTTGACCGGTGATGTATTTTGCTTGGTCGGAAGCGAGGAACAATACCGCATCGGCAATGTCCTGCGCTTCGCCGAATTTGCCCAACGAAGTTTGCGCTTCGAAGGTTTTGCGGGTTTCTTCAGGCAGCGCGCGGGTCATGTCGGTGTCGATAAAGCCGGGGGCGACGCAGTTGACGGTAATGCCGCGGCTGCCGACTTCGCGCGCCATGGATTTGGAGAAACCGATCAAGCCTGCTTTTGCCGCGGCATAGTTGGTCTGACCGGCATTGCCCATCACGCCGACAACGGATGTGATGTTGATGATGCGGCCGGTGCGTTGCTTCATCATGCCGCGCAAGACGGCTTTGGAGGCGCGGAACACGGATTTAAGGTTGACCTGCATGATGTCGTCCCACTCTTCTTCTTTCATACGCATCAGGAGGTTGTCGCGGGTGATGCCGGCGTTGTTGACCAGAATGTCCAGTTTGCCGAATTCTTTTTCGATGTCGGCAATCAGGTTTTCGATGGTTTTGGGTTCGGCGGAATTCAATGCACGGCCTTCGCCGCCCCATTGCGCCAGACGCTCGCTAATCGCTGCCGCGCCGCTTTCGCTGGTCGCCGTACCGATGACTTTGGCTCCTGCTGCCGCCAGCGTGTTGGCAATCGCTGCGCCGATACCGCGCGATGCGCCAGTTACCAATGCGACTTTGCCGCTTAAATCTTGTGTACTCATGTTTACTTCCTTGTTTCGAGAATAGAGTCTGTTTATTTCAGACGACCTTATAGCATAAATAGTGTGATGAATCTAATTTTTGAGGCCGTCTGAAACAAAATAAGAAGCCTCCGTATTGTCATTCCCGCGCAGGCGGGAATGACGGTGCTGGAATTACCTATTTCAATCTGCTATATCGGCAAATTTCAGACGGCCTCTCCGTTTATTCGGGCAGGGTGATTTTTTGATGGGGCGGTATGTCCAGAATATAGCGCAACCAGTTGCCGAAGCTGTATTTTTGGTAGATTTCAGGCGGCAGCTCGCGATAGGGTTTGGCGACAAATTCTGCCAAACCGTCCAAACTTTTACCGTCCCAAACGAAGATATTGTCGGGGTGGTAGAAATCGTATTTTTTGATTTCGGCGTTGGTGGTAATCAGTTTTTTGCGGTAGCCGAGGGCTTCGAAGGGGCGGAACGAGAGGCCGTTGTGAACGGGCGTTTTGAAATCTATCAGGATTTTTGCCTGTTTGGCGGCTTCGAGGTTGTCTACGAAACTTCTGACGCCGATGAAGATTTTGATGTTTTCCGTAGGATAAAAACGGCGGAGGGTATCGACGTCGGTATTCAGACAGCCGATATTGAAGTCGAGCTTCCAGCCCAGCGTTTCGGCCGCTTTGCCGAACGCGGAAATAATCGGGGCGCGGTCGGGCATATGCCAGCCGATGAAATAGAAATCGTTGGGCGGGTTTTCGGGCAGGTTGACGTCGTGATCGAAATAGAAGTTGGTGGTCGGCAGGAAAGGATGTTTCGGATTTCGCATATCGGCGGGATCAAAAACGTAAATACGGTCGAACCGGTCGGCGCAATCCCAAATGGCGGGGAAACGGTCGATGCCGTCCCATTGGTAGTTGACCATATTGCCATGACGGGTATGGCGTTTAATCATATCCAGAAACTCAGGCGAGTAGATGTCGCCGCGGATAAACAGGGCGTAATCCGCCTTGCCGTACGCTGCCAGTTTGTTTTCGACGTCTCGGATTAATTGGGCGGATTTAAAGTCTTTTTTGGCATTCTTGTCCCGCAGCACCAGTTGCCTGAATTTGATTTTCAGACGGCAGGAAAGGGAGGGATAGCGGAAATTCAGGTTGTCCATGACGACGCTGACGACGTTGAAGCCGTGATGATCCAAGGCGGCTTCGATGACGCGGTAGATTTGGTTGTCGGCGGGCATGCCCAGAATAATCGTTTTTTGTTCGGTCGGCATGGTATCTGTTTATGCTTCGTCTGATATGTCGAGGATTCGGCGGACCCAGTTGCCGAAGGCGTATCGGGCTTTTATTTCTTCAGGAAGCGGATGGTAAGGCCGTCTGAAAAAGTCTTGCAAGCCTTCGGGGTTTTCTCCGTCCCAAATAAAGATGTTGTCGGGATGGTAGAAGTCGCATTCCGCTACGGCCTGATTGGTGGTAATCAGTTTTTTGTCGAAACACAGGGCGTCGAATACGCGGAAAGACAGACCGTAATTTTCAAATTGGACAAAATCGACGACTGCCAGGCAGTTTTTGACCTTTTGCAGGTTTTGCTCGAAGCTCAGGATGCTTTGTCTGTCTAAATAGGTAATGCCGTCGTTGCCGAAAATTTTGCTTGCGCGGTCGTCTTTGCAGTAGATGTGGAAATCCAAAGGCAGCCCCAGTCTGCGTGCTTCATCGAGAAAAACGGAGGTTTGATGTTCTCTGCCTGCTTCGTAGCCGCCTAAAAAATAAAGGCCTTCCGTTTTTCCGTTTCCGTCAATCGGAAAATCGAAATAGAAATTGGTGGTTGCTTTGAAACGGTGTTGGGGGTATTTCTCCACATCGTTTTTATTGAACACCCAGCAGCGGTCAAAATAGGGCAGATATTCGATGATGTCGGGGAAACGGTCGATACCGTCCCATTGGTAGTTGACGCATACTTTGCTGTGTTCGCGGATGGCGGAAATGATTTCTTTGGGATAAATATTGGCGCGGATGCAAAGGGCGTAGTCTGCTTTGCCGCCTTCCAAAGAAGCCAGTTTTTCGGCTATCTGCTTGCGGTAGCGGGAATATTTCAGTTTTTTCTTATAATCGCCGTCTTTTTTAATGTGTTTATGATACAAACCGAGAATACGGCAGCCTATGTGCGGATAGTATGAGTCCCTGTCGTCGTAACAGAGATTGATGACATTGAAGCCGTGGAAGCGCAGGTTTTTCTCTATGCACTTGTCCAACCCGTACATATAGGGAACGGCCAGTATGATGGTTTTACTCATATGAAAATACTAAATGCGGAAAATTCATAGTCGGGTGAACAGATTATGTCGGAATATTATTTGTGGGACATGTAGTTAAATGCGTGCCGTAGGTTTTGACAGGGAATTTTATAAATTCCGGCGTCAAAACGGGATAAAGCATTTAACTACAGGATGCTTTTTGATAATAATCGGCCTCACTCGCCCAATACCGCAATATCCGCTACCGCGTTCATCTGCTCTGCCAAGCGGTTCAGCAGGTTCAGGCGGTTTTGCTTCACTGCGGGGTCTTCCGCCATTACCATCACGCCGTCGAAGAAGGCATCGACTTGCGGTTTGACGGAAGCCAGTTCGGACAAGGCCGTCTGAAAATTGCCTTCGGCAACAGCGGCGGCAATTTTCGGCTGCAAGCCTTGTGCGGCGGCGTACAGGGCTTTTTCTTCATCTTGTTGCAGCAGGCTTTCATTGACTTCGCCCAACTCGGCATCGGCTTTTTTCAGCAGGTTTTGCACGCGTTTGTTGGCGGCGGCGAGCGCGGCGGCTTCGGGCAGTTGCTTGAACGCGGTAACAGCTTGCAGTTTGGCGGTCAAATCGTCCAAACGGCGCGGCTGTTTGGCAAGTACGGCGGCAACAATGTCTTGCGGATAGTCGTTTTGCAACAACACGGCAAGGCGCGCCTGCATGAAGTCGGCGGTTTCAGACGGCGTTTTTTCGTTGAGCAAACCTTTGGGGAAGCTGTCGAAGGTCGTCTGAATCAGCTCGTTTACGTCCAAACCATACTGCATTAGCATCCGCAAAATACCCAAGGCGGCGCGGCGCAGGGCGTAGGGGTCTTTGTCGCCGGTCGGAATCAGGCCGATGCCCCAAATGCCGACCAAGGTTTCCAGTTTGTCGGCCAGCGCCACGGCGGTAGCAACTTTGCCGTTCGGAAGGTTGTCGCCGGCAAAACGCGGTTGATAGTGCTGTTCGACGGCTTCGGCGATTTCTTCGGTTTCGCCGTCCAAACGGGCGTAGTATTTGCCCATCGTGCCTTGCAGTTCGGGGAACTCGCCGACCATTTCGGTAACCAAGTCGGCTTTCGCCAAACGCGCGGCGCGTTCGGCTGCGGCAGCGTCCACGCCTAAAGCCTTGGCGATGTGGGCGGCAATGCTTTGCAGGCGTTCGATGCGTTCGGCTTGCGAGCCGATTTTGTTGTGATAAACCACGTTTGCCAGCTTGGGCAGGCGGCTTTCCAAAGTCGCTTTTTGGTCTTGCTTGTAGAAGAACTCGGCATCAGACAGGCGCGCGCGTAAGACGCGTTCGTTGCCTTGGATGATGTGCGACGGGTCTTCGGTTTGCAGGTTGGAGACCAGCAGGAAGCGGTTCATCAGCTTGCCGTTTTGGTCGAGCAGCGGGAAGTATTTTTGGTTTTGCTGCATGGTCAGAATCAGGCATTCTTGCGGCACGGCGAGGAAATGCTCTTCAAAACCGGCTTCCAAAACAACGGGGTATTCGACCAGCGCGGTCACTTCGTCCAGCAGGGCTTCATCGGCGGCAACGGTCGCTTTCAGACGGCCTGCCTGCTCGTTTAAGGCCGTCTGAATCGCAGCTTTGCGCTCGGCAAATGAAGCGACGACTTTGCCTTGCTCGCGCATTTGTGCGGCGTAGCTGTCGGCGTTTTCAATGGTGATTTCGCCGTTGGACAGGAAGCGGTGTCCCAAGGTTTGATTGCTGCTTTGCAGACCCAAGACGCTGACGTTCACAATGTCGTCGCCATGCAGCACAATCAGCCCGTGAACGGGGCGCACGAAGGTAAACGTGCTGCTGCCCCAACGCATCACTTTCGGAATCGGCAGTTTCTTAACGGCTTGATTGATAATGTCTTCCAAAAGTTCGCCCAACGGTTTGCCGGTTTGGACGTATTCGTAGGCGTACACATCCTGCTTGCCGTCGTGGACGATGGTCAAGTCTTCGATTTTCGCCCCCGCACCGCGTGCAAAACCTTCTAAAGCCTTGGTCGGCGCACCGTCTTTCATGGCATTGGCCACGGCTGGGCCTTTTTTCACGATTTTTTGATCGGCTTGCACGGCTTTGACATTTTTGATTTGAACGGCCAAACGGCGCGGCGAGGCGTAGGCAGTAAATTCGGCTGTGCCGTCAATCAGTTGCGCTTTTTCCAAGCCTTCGGTAACAGAAGCGGCGAAGTGGTTGCCTAAATTATTCAGGGCTTTTGGGGGGAGTTCTTCGGTAAGGAGTTCGATTAAAAGGGTTTGGGTTGTCATGGGTAACTTTCTGTTGTCTTGCTCATATATTATTGGTTGAGTTGCTTGTTGTGAACTTTGGTATAAACAGCCGTTAAATTCTAAGTTGTTAAGCAATAAGAATGGTGGCTATTTTGTAGATTTTATTTTTCTAAAGCGGATTTGACTTTCTATGAGATATAAAGGAGCCATTAATAACCAACAGGGTGATAGTAATAATTTATTTAATTCTTGTTGTGCTAGTTCTGGAGAACTAGGTATTGAGCGCCGTTTTTTAGGTCGACGGCGGATAAACCAGTTAATTTTTTTTATAAAACGGATGATTTCCCATGTATATGAATGATAGATTCTATTTAGAAGAGTTTGTGCATCGATATTATTAAAACTGGATGAGTTAGGATGAAAAGGAACAGAGAGATGTTGTGCTTCCAATTCGTCTATCCACCAACCAAATTGTTCCCTTTTTAATTCATTTAATTTTCGAGTAGATGTTTCCCATTGAGTACACCTTTTATGAAATTCTGTTTTAGTCAATCCGGCTGCAAGGATGGTATTACTACCATCTGAACGGGTACAGTATTCGGCACTGAAACCTTGAACATAAATAGGTTCGTGTTTAAACGCCAGACGTAATAAAAAATCGTAATCCTCATGTTTATCTAAGGTTTCGTTAATTTTACCAATGCTTTTAACCTTATCATAGTTCATTACGAATGAATGGATAGGAATGAAATTAGCCTTAATGTGTTCAAGAAAAGAATATCCGTTTCTTTTAAAAGGAGTTTCTCTTGCAATTAATTGATCATTGTTATTAAATTTAGAGAGAATGACATCGCTGTATGACCATGCCGCACAATCATCTACTAATGGCTTGATTAAGTTTTCATAGTGACTGGGGTAAACTTTATCGTCATCATCTAAGAATGCCACAAATCTACTTTTTACTGCATCTAATCCTATGTTTAGGCTATGTGAACGCGCATCTGTTTTAGAGGTATGTTCGAAATATTGAATATCTTGGAAATAATGTTTCCATTTTTGAATTATGTTTTTAATTTTTTCAGTAGAGTCGGTATCTTTTAGTTTTTGGCATACAACAATAATCGTAATAGATGTATATGTTTGTCCTGTTAAAATAAACAAACATTTGTCAAGGAATTTCTCGCGTCTAGGCATAGTGCGGATAATTATAGATAATGATTTATTCATTTTTTAGCTCCACATCTGTTGAGAAAATACAAGACCATGGTGGAAGTCGGGGTTTGCGCGCTTTACTTCTTCAAAACTATGTTGTTGTAAAGCAGCTATATCTTTTTCCAAGTCCGACTCAGGGACGTCACAGTATTTTGACCATTGTTGTAATGCGATTTTTTTAAATTTATCAGATCGCCATTTATGGGCAAGATAGGATGCGGCTTTCCATATCTCCTGCTCTCGAGATTGTCGCTCCATTGCATAGTGGAAAAAGTATGATTCAGGACATGTATAACAATTAAATCCGGAGGCTTTTACTCGCCAAGATAAATCTACATCTTCACAATAAAGGAAAAAGTCTTCATCATAACCGTTTATTATTTTGTAGATTGTTGTAGGAATAAGCAGACATGCTCCGGAACACCATGCGGTAACACCTGTATGAGCGTCAAAAACTTTTGGATGCATAATAGGCTCTTGAATTGACTCAAATATACCATTCCAATCATTTATATGTGCCATTGTAATTAGGCGATCTAGAGCTTCGTCATGCCAAAAACCGTCTGGGTTAAAACAGATATATGCCTTACTTTGAGGAGAAATTCTGGAGAATAATTCGTTATGGCCTTTCCCAAAGCCTATATTTTCGCCTTGATAGGCTTTGATATTCTGCCAGTTGTTTTGTTGGATAAGAGCTTCGATTTCTTGTAATACTCTTGACCTTCCTTGATTTCTGATAATTATCTCAATCTGTTCTATATCGTAAGTTTGGCTATATATAGAATCTAGACATCTTTTGATTTCACTAATTGAATTGTTAAAAGTGATGATACCAATACTAATCAAAGGGTTTTCTCGCATGATTTGATTGCCTTAAAGAAATATTATGGGAGATAACATATTTTAATATTTTACATTAATTAATTTTTCTCATGTAAATTAGATAATGTTTAAAACTAACCTGTGATTTTCGGCATGTTGCGCAGCATGGCGTAGTAGCCGTTTTGGGCCATCAGTTCGCTGTGCGAACCTTGCTCGACGATATGGCCGTCGTCCATGACGATGATGCGGTCGGCTTGTTCGACGGTGGTCAGGCGGTGGGCGACGATGATGCTGGTGCGGTTTTCCATCAGGCGTTCGAGAGCTTGTTGGACGAGGCGTTCGGATTCGTTGTCCAGTGCGCTGGTGGCTTCGTCCAAGAGCAGGATGGGGGCATCTTTCAGGATGGCGCGGGCAATAGCGACGCGCTGCCGCTGTCCGCCGGAGAGCTGGTTGCCGTTTGCGCCTATGGGTTGGTGCAGGCCGTGCGGCGAGTTTTCGACCAAGTCTTGCAGATTGGCGGCTTTGAGGGCGGCTGAAACTTCTTCTTCGCTGGCTTCGGGGCGGCTGTAACGCACGTTTGCCAAAAGGGTGTCGTCAAACAGGAAAACGTCTTGGGAGACTAGGGCGAATTGCGCGCGCAAGTCGGTCAGTCTGACGTCGGCGATGTTGATGCCGTCGAGATAGATTGCGCCTGCGCTCGGCTCCACAAAGCGCGGCAGCAGGTTGACGACGGTGGATTTGCCGCTGCCGGAGCGGCCGACCAAGGCGACGCGTTCGCCCTGGCGGATGTCGAGGTTGAATCCGTCTAGGGCTTTTTTGCCGTCTTCGCGGTAGCGTACGTCAATGTTTTCGAATTTCAGACGGCCTGAAACGTTTTGCAGGTTTTGGGTGCCGGTATCTTTTTCGGGTTCGGTATCTAAAAACTGGCAGACGGCATCTGATGCTAAAAACATGGTCTGCATGGGGATGCTGATATTGGCCAGATTTTTGATGGGACTGAGCATTTGCAGCATGGCAACGATAAAGGCCATAAATTCGCCGATGGTGGTATAGCCTTTCTGGCTCTGCCAGAGTGCGATGAATATGACGACGGCCAGCGCGAACGAGGCGATTAATTCGCTGAACGGGGAACGGGCGGCGGTGGCTTGGGTGATTTTTTTACCCAAGCGGACGATGGTGTCGTTGACGGCGGTGAAGCGTTCGGCCGCCTGACGTTGGCCGCCGAACAGTTTGACGACGCGATGCCCCTGATGCACCTCGTTGACGACGTTGTTCATGGTGCCGATACTGAGTTGCGAACTGGCGATGATGCTTTTCAGGCGGTTGCGGTAGTAGCGCGACAGTAACGACAGCAGTGGAAACATCAGGGCGACAATCAGGCTGAGCTGCCAGTTCAGATAGAGCAATACGCAAACCAGTCCGATGACGATCATAGTGTCGCGGGTCAGGACGATAAATACGTTGCTGGCGTTGCTGATAGACTGTTCGGCCATATGTACCAAGTTCATTAACACGGTGCCGGGGGGCGTTTCTTGATGGAATTTGGAGGACAGCAGCAGCATTTTGTTGAACATGTCGCGGCGGACGTGGCTGATGGCCATGACGGACACCCATGTCAGCAAATAGGTGCTGACGAAGCGGCAGATGCCGCGGATGATGACCAAAATGATAAAAAAGACCGGCACAATCCAGACCTTATTGGATGTGCCCCAAATCATGTGCGTGAATTGCGCTTTCCAGTTTTGCAGGGTGGCGACGATACCGGCGGCGGTATTGAGTTCCGGCGGGGCGGAAGGCGCGGCGAAACCTTGGTTGACCAAAGGTGCGATAAAGGCGGCCAGATAGCTTTCAGTGGCGGCAACGCCGAAGATGGCGAGCAGGGCGCAGATAATGCGGGCCTTATAGGGACGGACGTAGTCCATCAGACGCATGAAGTTATGCGAATCTTCTTTGGTAAAAAGGCCGAAGGTCAGTTTTTCTATCATGGCTTTGGATTCTGCGGGAAGTGGTTGGCGGTCGTTTCGGTTTAGGGGTAAGGCCGCGCCGGTCGGTCTTTCTTAATTGGCGAACCGTATAATTTCAGACGGCCTCAACGACGGAGGCCGTCTGAAATTATATCTCAGGATGAGGATTATCGTGACGAAATTAATGATACTCTTTGCAAAAGGCGGTGATTCCGGCCGGGGAACCCTGTATTTCAGACGGCCTGCCGAGTTTGGAAAAGAAGGATTCAGCGGATAATTGGCTGCCTGTAAAGCAATGAGGGCTTGGGACGGCAAATCATTTTTATTTTGTACGATGGCGGCGCAAACAAAAACCGCAGGCTTTAAAAAACGGTGTCCTGCGGTTTTTGTTTGCATATCGGCGGCGGAGCGCGTCGTACGAATCTTATATTTCAGACAATATCAATGCGTTTCGACGAAGGCCGTTACCTGCTCGATATTGGTTAACGCGGTGCAGACCGCTTCTTTGTTGATGCGTTTGGCCAAACCTGCCAGCACCTTGCCCGGGCCGCATTCGGCGGATTCGGTGAGGCCGTCTGAAACCAGCGCGTTGACGGTTTCCGTCCAGCGCACGGGGCTGTAGAGCTGGCGGACTAAGGTATCTTTGATTTTCTCGGCGTCGTCGTAGGATGCGACGTCGGCATTATGGATGACGCGGATTTTCGGGCGGTCGATTTTCACGCTTTGCAGCGCCTCGGCCAGTTTCTCGGCGGCCGGTTTCATCAGGCTGCAATGCGAGGGCACGGACACGGGCAGCGGCAAGGCGCGCTTGGCACCCGCTTCCTTGGCGGCATTTATGGCACGTTCGACGGCAGCGGCGTGGCCGGCAATCACCACTTGTCCGGGGGAGTTGAAATTCACTGCTTCTACCACTTCACCCTGTGCGGCTGCGGCACAAAGGGCTTTGACTTGCTCGTCTTCCAGCCCCAGCACGGCAGCCATCGCGCCCGCACCCTGCGGAACGGCCGCCTGCATCAGTTCGGCACGCAGGCGGACGAGTCTGACGGCATCGGCAAACGACAGGGCATCGGCGGCAACAAGGGCGGTATATTCGCCCAAGCTGTGTCCGGCGACGGCGGCGGGTGTTTTGCCGCCTGCCTCCAGATAGGCGCGGTAAGTCGCTACGCCGGCGGCCAGCATGATGGGTTGGGTGTTGACGGTTTGGCCGATGATGTCGGCGTCGCTGCCGTTAATCATGGCCCACAGGTCTTGGCCGAGAATGCCGGCTGCTTCGTCGAAGGTGGCTTTAACGACGGTTCGGCCGTCAAAGCCGCTCATCATGCCGAGGCTTTGCGAACCTTGTCCGGGAAAGAAAAATGCAAAAGACATGGGATTCCTTAGTTTCGTAAGAGGGAAATAAACGGTTTGTCGGCATAATGTATCAGCAGAGCGTAGGTAATGGCAATATTGACGGCGGCAGTCAGCCAGAATTTGCGCACGAAAGGAACTTTGCTGGTTTTGTGGTTCAATGCGTTGCGGGCAATCAGCGCGCCAGGCCAGCCGCCGAACAAACCGAGTTTGTGCAACAGGTTTTCGGGAATGCGGCCGAGGTAGCCGCTGTCTTTTTTATTGTTTTTTTTCAATGCAATCCGTTTGTCTTCGCGGTAATACCAAAAGGTTGCGGCGGATACAAGCAGATACACGGCGGCAAGTTTCCTCGACAACAAGGAGACCGCGCCCAAATAAGCGGCGGAGGCGACGATTCCGCCCAGCAGATTGATGATATTGATTGGCAGGGATTGCTGCGGACGGTCGTCTGACAGCCTTGCTTCGTCGCCGCGCAACACCACGCGCGCTGCTTTTTGCTTGCCGCAGCCGTTGGCGGGATGGCAGTAAAAGCTGACGGCCTGGCCGGTTTTCGGGCGGCGGTTGGTATAGTGGAAGGCGCTGATGTGGAAGAAGATATTGTGGGTTTTGCTGCCGTAGTTGATGAAGCCGTAACCTTTTGCGTCATCCCAACTGATAATAGAACCTTTTATGATGCGGTTGACCGGCAGGTTTTCGGTCGTTGCCTGCGTTTGGGCTTTGTGGACGGTTTCTTCCGTCGGCGCGGTCGGAGGCAATGGGATGCTTCCTTTCGGCAAATCTGCCGCAACCGGCCGGACGCGCGGGGAAGGTTCTTTCTTTGCGGGAACCGTTTGTTCTAGGATGACGGCTTCTTTCAGCAACCATTGGCCGTTGCTGTGCTGGCACAGGCGGCCTTCCAGGAGTTCGCCGATTTCGGGCACGCGGGTTTGGTCGGTGAGAAACTGACCCAAGACGAATACGGGGCGGCCTTTGTTTTTTTTGCTGCTGCCGTAACCGCCGTTTTGCTGGAAGTCCCATTCTTCCAACGTAATGACGGTTTTTTCGTCAGGATGATAATCGGGGACGGGGGAGACATCGTGTGCGACGGGCTGCTTTTCGCCGGCATCCAGATAAAAGCCGACACGGTCGCCCGATTTCGGTGAGAGGTAGTCTGCGGTGAGCGATTGTCCGTCGGCGAAAATCCGTTGCGCCGAATCATCGGGGAGGATGGAGCCGCGGTGCAAATCGTTAAACCAGTGAACGATGGTCCCGTAATATTTTTTTTGTTCCATTGTTGTTATGATAAGTTGATTGTTATGGATTCCGCCGTCCGTATTTTTGTTAAATCGCCCATGCGGATGGAAAAACGGATTAGCGGCAATATGGTAAATTTCGTAAATTATACCAACTTATCATAACCATTGTTAATGAAAATATGCAAAGGCCGTCTGAAAAAAGCGGAATGTCGGTTTTCCACTTTTTTCAGACGGCCTTTCGGGTGTTTCCGGTCAGTATTTCAGCAACACCGCGCCCCATGCGAAGCCGCCGCCTATACCTTCAAGCAGCAGGTTGTGGCCGCGTTGGATTTGCCCGCTTTGGATACCGGCGTCCAAAGCCAGCGGGATGGAGGCGGCGGAAGTGTTGCCGTGGTCCTGTACGGTCAGTATGACTTTTTCCATGCCCAAGCCCAAGTGTTTGGCCGTGGATTCGATGATGCGTTTGTTGGCCTGATGTGGAACGAGCCAATCGACTTGGTCGGGCGTCATGCCTGCTTCCTGAATCACTTCTTCCGCCACTTTGGCCAGCATTTTGACGGCGAATTTGAAAACGCCCGGACCGTCCATTTTAATGTACGGCGTACCGCAGATTTGGCCGTTGGCAATTTGGCCGGGAACATTGAGCAGGTCGAGATAGTTGCCGTCCGCCTGCAATTTGCCGTGAATGATGCCGGGTTCGTCGGCTGCGCCCAGTACCACCGCTCCGGCGCCGTCGCCGAACAGCACGCAGGTCGTCCGGTCGCTCCAGTCGAGAATGCGGCTGAACGTTTCTGCGCCGATAACCAAAACTTTCTTTGCCATGCCGCTTTTGACATAGGCATCGGCAGTGTTGAGGGCGTACATAAATCCTGCGCATACGGCCTGTACGTCGAACGCGGGACAGCCGTTGGTCATGCCGAGTTTGTGTTGTACGATGGTGGCGGTGGAGGGGAACTGCATATCGGGTGTGGCGGTGGCGACGATAATCAGGTCGATTTCGTCTGCCGAGATGCCTGCGGCGGCCAGTGCGCGGCGGGCGGATTCTGCAGCCAGATCACTGGTTTTTTCGTTTTCGTCTGCAATATGGCGGAACTTGATACCGGTGCGTGTGGTTATCCATTCGTCGGATGTGTCCACTTTTTGCGCCAAGTCGTCGTTGCTGATGCGGTTGGCGGGAAGGTAGCTGCCTGTTCCGAGAATTTTGGCATATTGCATGTGTAGCCTCTGAGATTTTGTTTAAATTGGAATGCCGGCTATTGTAAGCGAAAACGGGTATGTTTCCCAATGGAAAACGCAGTTTTGCAAAGTGAAACAAATGTTTCGGGAAAAGGCCAGTCGGATATGTTTGGATAAGCGGAGAGGCCGTCTGAAAAAACAGCGAAGGGATTTTCAGACGGCCTCACTGGGGATGCGGAATTTGATATTGGCTTTATTGGGTTTCGTTTGCCGTTTCGCCTTCGGCGGCTTCTTGGGCGCGTGCTTCGTCCAAAGCGGCAAGCTGAACGGCCACGCCTTGCTCGATTTTCGATAAACTGGCGGCGCGCGCTTCGTGGCAGGCTTCTTCCAGCGCGTACATAAAGCCGGTTTGGTCGGTGCCGCCGTGGCTTTTAATGACGACGCCGCGCAGGCCGAGGAAAATCGCACCGTTGAATTTGCGCGGGTCGAGTTTGTTTTTCATGCCTTTCAAGGCGGGGATGGCGGCGACGGCGGCCAGTTTGTTGAACAGGGTGCGCTGAAATTCTTCCCTGATGGCGCTGCCCATGAATTTAACCGCGCCCTCGATGGTTTTCAACATAATGTTACCGACAAAGCCGTCGGCGACAACCACATCCACTTCGCCGGTAAAAACGCTGTTGCCTTCCACGTTGCCGACGAAATTCAGTTTGCTGCCCCGCAGCAGTTTGAATGTCTGTTTGGCCGTGTCCGTGCCTTTGATGTCTTCCGTGCCGACGTTCAACAACCCGACGCGCGGACGGCCTTTTTCGGGATAGAGTGCCTGAAAAAGCTCGCTGCCGATGACGGCGAACTGCGTCAGTTGGTCGGCATTGCAATCCACGTTCGCACCTAAGTCGAGCACCAGCGTCATGTGGTTGCCCGCGGAAGGAATGAATTTGGCTATGGCAGGGCGTTCGATACCGGCCATGGTTTTCAGTACGAAGCGGGCGGTGGCCATCAGCGCGCCGGTGTTGCCGGCGGAAACAGCGGCTTGCGCGTTGCCTTCTTTGACTTGGTTGATGGCGATGCGCATGGATGAATCTTTTTTGTTTTTCAGGGCGGATTGGGGGGCTTCATCCATTTCCACCACCTGAGTTGCGTGTTGGATGGTGATACGCTCCATCGGCGCGCCGGCCTCGGCAAGCGCCTTGCGGACGGCAGCTTCGTCGCCGACCATAATCAGTCGTACATCCCGCTGCTGTTTCAGGAATGCGGCGGCTCCGGGAGCGGTAACTGCCAAACCCGAATCGCCGCCCATGGCATCTACGGCCAATGTAATCATGCTTGTCTCCGTATTCCTGCTATAGAACGTGCGTTTTCCTATTTTGGGGCTGTATTTTCAGTCCCGATTTCCGGTTTTCAGAAATGCTTTTTTCAAAAGATTATTCCGCTTCCGGACGGCATGAAAACATTTGACAGGCCGTCTGAAACAGCGGAATGCCGCTGTTGGCTGCGGACGGGAATCAGCGTTTGCTTTCTGCCGCCAAACGGTTGTGTTCGTCGATGTTTTCGGCGTCCCACGGATAATTTATCCACAAGTCTTCGACGGTAATGCCGCTGAAATAGGGGATGCCGTCGGGGATTTTGCCGGTCTTCGCCTTGATTTTCTCGTGAAGGACGGCTACGCCGACGGTGTTGAATTTCTCTTTCAAAAACTCGTTCAGACAGAATTCCATTGTAACGCGGCTGTCGTCCACTTCGTCGACGACCAAAACGTTTTTACCTTCCAGCACCTCTGGTACGGGGTCCAGCCACTGTACTTTTTTGATTTCCTCGGTAACCTGGCCTTCGTTGTCGCTGTCGTAATAGGCCGTGGTTACGGCGTAAATCGGGATTTCAAGAAAACAGCGCAACATGCGCGCAGGGATGAAGCCGCCGCCGCCGATGGCAATCATGGCATCGTATTTTATGCCCGCAGCCCGGATTTTTTCCGCCAGGTTTTTGATAACGCGGTGGATGTCGTCGTAGGTGTACCAGATTTTCTGTTTCATATCGGTTCCGCTGTTGTGTTTTGCTTTGGGGGGGGGCAGGCGGTGCGGAGGCCGGCGGAAGAACGTGTTTCGCCGGCCGGAATTCCGAGGCCGTCTGAAAGGTGGGCTGCAACACAAAAAAGCCAGTTAATTGCAAACTTCCGGCAATTTTCTGGCTTTTTTGTCGGTCGGATAAATTATTCGCCTTTTGCTTTAACCACTTTGCGGCCGCGGTACATGCCGTTGGGCGAAATGTGGTGCGGGCGGTGTACTTCGCCGGTGGTGCTGTCGACAGACAGGGCGGGAGAAGTCAGTGCGTCGTGCGAACGGTGCATACCGCGTTTGGAAGGGGATTTTTTGTTCTGTTGAACGGCCATTTCAAGCTCCTAGATAATATAAATAAAACTGTTGCCCAAAGCTGCACGGGGTTATTTCTTCAAACCGGCCAGTACGGCGAACGGATTGGGTTTGTCCTGATTGATTTGCGCCAACGGGACGTTGCCGCATTCTTCGTGGCGCGGTGAGAAAGGCAGCGCCATCAGGATTTGGTCTTCGACCAGTTCCCGCACGTCAAGCTCTTTTTCCGTCAGTATGCCTTCCAACTCGTCGTCGGCAAGCATTGCCGCGTCAAGGCTTTCGTCGTCAGCAAACAGGACGATGCGGCTGGTTTCGTCCAATTTGAACGGCATCGGCTTGATGCAGCGTTGGCAGACGAGCGGCATGTCGGCTTTGACCGTCAATTCCAAAAACAAACGCTGCAAAGAGTCGCGTCCGCCTTGCAGGGTAAACGAAATTTCGGTTTGACTGTCGGCCGGATAGTCGTGCGAACTGACGCGTTCGTCCAATTCGCCGAGCCGGAAACTGCCTTGCAGCTTCTGCTTTTCTTCGGCGAAAACCTTCGGGTCAATCAAATTAAGGTCTGACATAAACTGGGCATGATATAATTTCGGCAGTCTAACGTCAATATTTTTAAGTAAAAATGAGTGAAAAACTACCGTTGGTATTGGGGTCGGGTTCGGTGTTCCGCCGCGCGCAACTTGAGCGTCTGGGCATTGCCTTTCAGACGGCCCCGCCGGATTTCGACGAAACGCCGTTGGCGGGCGAGGGTGCGCGGGAGACTGCGCTGCGTTTGGCCGAGGGCAAGGCGCGGTCGTTGGCGGGACGGTTTCCTGCGGCGCTGGTCATCGGCGCCGACCAAGTCGCGTGGTGCGGCGGCAGGCAGTTGGGCAAGCCAATGAACGTGGCGGCGGCACAACAAATGCTGGCCGAGCTCAGCGGTAAGGTTATCGAATTTTACAGCGCAATCGTGCTTTTGAACACTGCAACGGGACGGGTGCAGCGCCATGCGGATAAAACCGTCGTTACCATGCGCGAGCTGGGCGAGGGGGATATCCGCCGTTATCTCGAACGCGAACCGGATGCGGTGTACTGCGCGGGTGCGGCGAAAAGCGAAGGGCTGGGTGCGGCGCTGCTGGCGCGGATAGACAGTACCGATCCGAACGCGCTAATCGGTCTGCCGTTATTCCGCCTGATTGATTTTCTGCGCAACGAAGGCGTTGAAATTTTGTGAGGCCGTCTGAACGATATGGCAAGGCTGTTTTCAGACGGCCTTTGAGGAAATGGAATGAATCCGGTACTTTATTTGATACCCACCCCGTTGGGTGCGCCCGATACCCCCTGCCTGCTGCCGCATGAGCAGGTGCAGATTGCAGGGCTGACTGATTTTGTGGTCGAGGCGGAGAAAACCGCGCGCCTGCATCTGAAACATTTGGGCGTAACCGCGCCGATACGGGAACTGAATCTGCAAACGTTGAACGAACACACCGATTTGAAGACGCTGCCCGATTTGCTCAAGCCGTTGCAGGAGGGCAGGAGCATGGGGATTGTCAGCGAGGCGGGTTGTCCGGCGGTGGCGGACCCCGGGGCGAATCTGGTGGCGCTGGCCCACGCGCGCGGGTTTGAGGTGCGGCCGCTGGTGGGGCCGTCCAGCCTGCTGCTGGCGCTGATGGCTTCGGGGGCAAACGGGCAGAGTTTTGCGTTCAAGGGCTATCTGCCGTCTGAAAAAGACGGGCGGATTCAGGCTTTGAAGGCGTTGGAGCAACATTCGCGCAAACACGGCGAAACGCAGATTTTCATTGAAACGCCATACCGAAACGATGCGTTGCTGGCAGATGCGGTCGGCCAGCTTCATCCGGCCACGCGGTTGTGCGTCGCCTGCGATTTGACGTTGCCGACGCAGACAATAATCAGTAAGGCTGTCGCCGATTGGCGCAAATTGAAAGAGATGCCGAACTTGAAAAAGCGGCCGGCGATTTTTGTTCTGTATGCGGCTTGAATGGTTGCAGGCCGTCTGAAAAGGAGAAGGTATGGCTGCGATTGCTGTCGTGCGCCATGTGGCGTTTGAGGATTTGGGTGTTTTGGCAGATTTGTTCGCCCGCCGCGGCGACAAGGTGGCCTATTACGAAGCGCCGGAGGCGGATTTTTCCGATGCCGCTTTGCAGGACGCGGATTTGCTGGTGGTGTTGGGCGGGCCGGTCGGGGCGTATGATGACGCACTTTATCCTTTTGTTGCGGCGGAGGCCGAATGTATCGGGCGGCGGCTGGCATCGGGCAAACCGATATTGGGCGTGTGCCTCGGTGCGCAACTGATGGCGCGGATGCTGGGGGCGGAGGTCGTGCCGATGGCCACGAAGGAAATCGGTTTTTCCCCGCTGACTTTGACTGAGGCGGGCAGGCGTTCGCCGCTGCGGCATTTGGAAAACATACCCGTGTTGCATTGGCACGGCGACCGTTATGTGCTGCCCGCCGGCGCGGTGCGGCTTGCTTATACCGATGTGTGCGGCGAACAGGCGTTCGCGCTGGGGGACAAGGTGCTGGGTTTGCAGTTCCATCTGGAGGCGGATGCGGACAGAATCGAATATTGGCTGGTCGGTCATGCTTGCGAATTGGGTGTTGCGGGGGCGGACGTGCGGCAAATCCGCGATGATGCGGCGGCATTCGGTACGCTGTTGCGTCTGGCCGGCGAGAAGACGGTGTCGGAGTGGCTGAGCGGAGCGTTGGCCGGTTCCGAATAAATAATGCAACCGATAATAAGCCGGAGGCCGTCTGAAACTGTTTTCAGACGGCCTCCGGCTTATTGGCAGACTGCTGCCGTTGTTTGTTTCCCGTTTATTCGGCGGCGGGTTTCACCGTATTGCGCACGTCGTTGCTTTTTTCTTTGTATTTCAGGACGGCGCGGTCAATTTTGTCCATCAATACGTCGACGGCGGCATACATGTCGGCTTCGACGGCTTCGACGTGCAGGTCTTTACCGGCCAAATGGATGTCGGCTTCGGCTTTATGGTTCACTTTTTCCACCGAGAGGGTAATGGCAACGGAAATCACGTTGGAAGCATGGCGGCTGATGCGCTCTAATTTCTCGGTAACATGGTTTTTGATTGCTGCGGTAACATCAAAATTCAGACCGGTAATTTTCAGATTCATAATACAGCTCCTTCGGTTGTGTAAGCCCGCCCGTGGGGCAGGTGTGGAAAAATCCTTATCCGACGGTTTTGCGCTTGTGCGCGGGGGGGATGTCGAGCGACTCTCTGTATTTGGCTACGGTTCTGCGGGCGATGTCGATGCCCTGTTGTTTGAGCAGGCGGACCAGAGCTTCGTCGGAATACGGTTTGCTGCTGTTTTCGTTGTCGATGAGTTGCGAGATGACGGCTTTGATGGCGCCTTGGCTGACGCCTTCGTTGTCGCTGTCCGTGCCGACGGCCTGTGTGAAGAAATAGCGTAACGCAAATATACCCCGCGGGCAAGCTAAATATTTCTGGTTGGCGGCACGCGAAACGGTGCTTTCGGCCACGTCCAGCTCGGCGGCGGCGTCTTTCAGCAGCATGGGGGTGAGGCCGATTTCTCCGAAAGTGAAGAAGTCTTCCTGTTTGGCGACGATGTACTCCGCCAGACGGATAACGGTGTTTTTGCGCAGTTCCAGAATGTCGATTTTCTGCCTGGCCTCGTTGAGTTTGTCTTTCCACGCCGCGTCGCCGCTGCCGGCTTCCTGAAGCAGGTCGCAGTATTCTTTGTTGAGGCGGATTTTCGGCCATGCGGCATCGTTGCCGATGACTTTCCAGCCGGATGCGGTTTCTTTGACCCATACGTCGGGTTGGACATAGGCCGTCGGTTCGGCGGAGGCGAAACCGTAGGCGGGATAGGGGTTGAGTGCGGCGATGATGTCCAAGGCCGTCTGAATGGTTTCGACCGAGGCTTCGGGAAATGATTTGCGGAAACGGGCGATGTTTTGTTGGCGGTTTTTGCCTAATTCGTGGAGGGAGTCTTGAATCAGGTGGGCGGCGAGTTGGCGCGCGGGCGAGGGGGGCAGGCGCATGAGCTGGAGCATCAGCGATTCGGTCAGGTTGGCGGCGGCAACGCCGGGCGGGTCGAAAGTTTGCAGCAGGTCGAGGGCGTTTTGCAGGTCGTCTTCGTCAAGCATCCAGTCCAGCGGGGTATTGTCGATGACGTCTTCGAGGCTGTCGGTGAAGTAACCTTGTTCGTCGAGAAAGTCGATGAGGATATGGACGTGCGCCGCTTCTTTTTCGGTGAGCGGATGCTCGCAGACTTGTTTGTGCAGGTAGGTGTTGAAATCTTCTTCGGCAGCGATATTGAGCCACGCGTCTTCCGCATCGTCGCCGCCTATCTGGCCGCTGCGCGGCAGGGCGGCCGAAATTTTGCTGTTGAAATCCGCGTCGGTGAATTCTTCGGTTTCGTGGCGTTCGAGCAGGGGATTGTCCTGAAGCCAGTCTTCCACTTCGCGCTCGATTTCCAGGCCGGACATTTGCAGTATGCGCAAAGACTGTTGCAGGCGCTGGTTGAGCTGCTGGGTTTGTTTGAGTTTCAGGCTGAAGTTTTGGGTCATGTTGTAAGTACGTTTTGTTATTGTCTGTTTAGCGGCAGCCCGTGTTGTTCTGATGCGGCTGCTTCCCTTTAATCCGGCAGTCGGAACCGGATGTGTCTAGGTTAAAACTTTTAGAGCTTTGGGTCAAATATTTGCGGCAGGCCGTCTGAAAATGCCGTATCCCTTTGTTAATCGTTGTTTCGGGCGGCCCTGTCCGTTCAATATTTGAAATTTTCGCCCAAGTAAACGGAGCGGACTTGTTCGTTGTTGACCAGTTCGTCGGGTTTGCCTGCGGCAAGGACCGCGCCGTCGCTGATGATGTAAGCCCTGTCGCAGATGCTGAGGGTTTCGCGCACGTTGTGGTCGGTAATCAGCACGCCGATGCCGCGCGATTTGAGGAACTCGATGATTTTCTGGATGTCGATGACGGCAATCGGGTCGACGCCGGCGAAGGGTTCGTCCAAGAGGATGAAGCGCGGCTGCATGGCCAGTACGCGGGCGATTTCGACGCGGCGGCGTTCGCCGCCCGATAACGACGGGGCGGGATTGTGGCGCAGGCGTTCGATGTTGAGGTCCGACAGCAGCCTTTCCACTTCGCTGTCGATGCGGTTTTTGTCTTTGGTGCTGATTTCCAGAATGGCGCGGATGTTTTGCTCGACCGTCATTTTGCGGAAAATCGAGGCTTCTTGAGGCAGGTAGCCGACGCCCAAGCGGGCGCGTTCGTGTATGGGCAGGTGGCGCAATTCCTGGCCGTCGAGCATCACGCTGCCTGCGTCGGCGGCAATCAGGCCGACTATCATGTAGAAACTGGTGGTCTTGCCGGCGCCGTTGGGGCCGAGCAGGCCGATGACTTCGCCGCTTTCGATTTCGAGTGAGAAGTTTTTGACGACCTGGCGTTTTCGGAAACTTTTTTGAAGGTTTTGAACGACAAGGCGGCTGGCGGTTTCGGTCATGATATGGCTCTTCGGGATGGTTGCTGTGTATCGTTTGCTGGTGTGCGGGGCCGTCTGAAAAGCCTGCGGGCGGGGTTTCAGACGGCCTTTACATTATTTTTTCTGTGTGCTGGAGGGCTGGATGACGACGCTGACGCGGCCGGATTTGGTGCCTGCCTTGGCGGAGGATTTGCCGCCGCCGATGATGTTGTACACCTCGGTACGCATGTTGTAGGTGATTACCGCGCCCTGTGCGACGTCGCCGCCGCGCTGCACTTTGGCGTTGCCGGTCAGTTTGACGATACCGGTGGCCGAGGAATATTCGGCGTTGTTGGCTTGGCCGTTGACGACGCCCTGGTTGTCGTCGAGCGTCTGGCTGAATTTGACGGGCGAGCCGTCGGCGGCCATGAACTGTTCGCCTTTGTCGTTGCGCGAAACGCGCACGTTGGCGGCGCGCAGGTTGAGCGTGCCTTGTTTGATAATCACGTTGCCGCTGAAATGGGTAACTTGTTTGGCTTGGTCGAGCGAGCCTTGGTCGGCTTCGATTTGGATGGGCTGCTTGCTGTCGCTTTGCAGGGCGAAGGCGGGCGCGCTGGCCAGCAGCAGGGAAAGGGCGGCGGTTTTAAAGGTTTTTCGCATCATAAATCGTGGCTTTCACTCTGGAAGGGAAATTCAGCAGACTTTTTTTATTGTCGAAAGTCATACCGTTGGCCGTGCCGTGCGACTGGCCGTATTCGTAGGCTACGGGCGCATCGGTTTTGGCAAATTCCGTTTCGGTATCGACATGCAGGCGGCTGGTTTTGAACACGCCCGCAGGGTGTTCGGCATCGGCTTCTTTAGTCAGAATGACGTTGTTGTCAAACACAACCTGTTTGTTTTCGGTATTGTAGACCGCTTCGTCGCTTCTGACTTGGTAAAGCAGGCGGCCTTCTTTGCGGAATATCAGTTGCGGGCTGGAAAAATGGACGTCGTTGCTGCCCGGCATCTGCCATGCTTTGGACGAACTCAGGTTTTCTTTCAGACGGCCTGCCTCGTCGAAACGCTTGCCGTTGATGCCTTTCATCGAATATTGCGGCTCGTTGGGGTTGAGGCGGACTTCCTCCGTTTGGATTTCGCTGATGCGCCCCAGCCATGCCGCGAGGCCGCCGAGGGCGACGGATAAAATCAGCGGAAACGCGATACCGTAGCGCCATCTCAGCTTCATTTGACATACTCGCTCAAAGCTGCGCCGAGCGTGCCTTTCGCCCGCATAATCAGGTCGCACACTTCGCGCACCGCGCCGCGTCCGCCGCGACGGCGGGTAACGTAAGCCGCGTGTTGCAGCGTAAACCAGTGCGCATCGGGCACGGCGACCGGCAGGCCGCAGCGCACCATGACCGGCAAATCGACCACGTCGTCGCCGACATATGCGCATTCGTGTTCTTCTACGTCCGCCTGTTTGCGCAGTTCGGCATAGGCCGCGCGTTTGTCGCTGATGCCTTTGAAATAGTAGCGTATGCCGAGCTGTTGGATGCGCACGCCCACCGACGGTGCGTCGCGGCCGGTAATCACGGCGGTCTGCACGCCGCCGGCTTGCAGCATTTTCAACCCGTGGCCGTCCAAGGTGTTGAACGATTTGATTTCTTCCCCGTTGTCGCGGATGAAGATGCGGCCGTCGGTCAATACGCCGTCGACATCGAGAATCAGCAGCTTGATCTGCGCCGCACGGGCTTGCAGGTCGGGGGATAAGGTTTGCATAGCGGTCTCCGTTTCAGACGGCCTGTGTTGGTTTGGGGGCATTTTAACATAAAGGCCGTCTGAAAAACGTTAGCGGATGTTCGGGTTCTGTATGGCATGGGATTACAGAATGCCGTGCGGCGGGGGTCATGTTTTTTGCCGGCGGATATTCAAATGGCCGGCGGTCTCATATATTATTTCAGACGGCCTGACGGTATCGAGGCCGTCTGAAAAAAACGTTACCGCCGCGTGCGTGCGGTATTTCCAATAACGAGGAGTAGAAATGAAACTATCCGAACTGTTCAACCCCAACGAATTTGCCGCGCGTCATTTGAGTTTCGGCGACGAGGCTGCGCTTTTGGAAGCGCTCGGCGAGAAGAGCATGGACGATTTTGTCGGCAACACCGTGCCGCAAAGCATCCGTATGCCGTCCGAACTCGACCTGCCCGCAGCCCTGACCGAGGCGGACGCTTTGGCGAAGCTGAAAGCCATTGCGGCGAAAAACGTGATCAACAAATCCTATATCGGCTTGGGCTATTATCCGACCCGCGTGCCGAACGTGATTTTGCGCAACGTGTTGGAAAATCCGGGCTGGTACACCGCCTACACGCCGTATCAGGCGGAAATCGCGCAGGGTCGTTTGGAAGCGTTGTTGAACTTCCAGCAGGTGTGTATCGATTTGACCGGTTTCCCCGTGGCGGGCGCGTCTTTGCTGGATGAGGCGACTGCCGCGGCTGAAGCGATGGCGATGGCGCACCGCGTGGGCAAAGTGAAATCCGAGCGTTTCTTCGTGGACAAGCGCGTTTATCCACAAACTTTGGACGTAATGAAAACCCGTGCCAAATACTTTGGCTTTGAGCTGGTGGTTGGCGATTTTGCCAAAGCGGATGAAGGCGAATACTTCGGCGCGCTGTTCCAATACGTCGGCAAAGACGGCGACGTGCAAGACTTGCAAAGCGTTATAGGTCGTCTGAAAACCAAAGGCACGATTGTTGCCGTTGCTGCCGACATCATGAGCTTGGTTTTACTGAAATCCTCTGCCGAATTGGGCGCGGACATTGCATTGGGCAACACCCAACGCTTCGGCGTACCGATGGGCTTCGGCGGGCCGCACGCCGCTTATTTCGCGTTTAAAGACGAGTTCAAACGCTCCGCCCCGGGCCGCATCATCGGCGTATCCAAAGACGCATCAGGCAAACCCGCGCTGCGCATGGCGTTGTCCACCCGTGAACAACACATCCGCCGCGAAAAAGCGACATCCAATATTTGTACCGCACAAGCATTGCTGGCGAACTTGGCGGGCATGTACGCCGTTTATCACGGCCCCGAAGGTGTGAAACGCATCGCCAACCGCATTCACGCGCTGGCTTCCGTCTTTGCCGACGCGCTGGTTTCAGACGGCCTGAAAGTGGTTCACGAAACCTTCTTCGATACCGTTACCGTCGATTTCGGCAGTAAAGACAAAGCGGACAAAGCGTTCCAAACCGCTTTGGAACTGGGCTACAACCTGCGCCGCGTCAGCGACACCCAAATCGCCGCCGCCTTCCACGAAACGTCCGTGCGTGAAGACCTTGCCGTGTTGTACTACGCCTTCACCGGCAACAACACCTTCACGCTTTCAGACGACGTCAAAGGCCGTCTGAAAACCGAATTCCTGCGTCAAGACAATATCTTGCAACATCCCGTGTTCAACCGTTACCACACCGAGCACGAAATGCTGCGCTACCTGAAGAAACTCGAAGACCGCGACTTGGCGATGAACCGCAGCATGATTTCGCTGGGCAGCTGCACCATGAAGCTCAACGCCACCGCCGAAATGCTGCCGATTACTTGGGCGGAGTTCTCCGACATCCACCCCTACGCCCCCGAAACCCAAACCGCAGGCTACCGCGAGATCCTGACCGACATGGAAAACAGCCTGAAAGCCATCACTGGCTTTGACGCGATTTCCTTCCAGCCCAACTCCGGCGCGCAGGGCGAATACAGCGGTATGCTCGCCATCCGCCGCTATCAGGAAGCCCAAGGCGAAGCGCACCGCAACATCTGCCTGATTCCCAAGTCCGCCCACGGCACCAACCCCGCCACCGCCGCCATGCTCGGTTTGAAAGTCGTCGTCGTCGATACCGACGAACACGGCAACGTCAACATCGACGATTTGAAAGCCAAAGCCGAACAACACCGCGACGCCTTGTCCGCCATCATGATTACCTACCCGTCCACCCACGGCGTGTACGAAGAAGGCATCCGCGACATCTGCCGCATCATCCATGAAAACGGCGGACAGGTTTACATGGATGGCGCCAACCTCAACGCCCAAATCGGCATCATGCAGCCCGCCGAAGTCGGCGCGGACGTGTTGCACATGAACCTGCACAAAACCTTCTGCATCCCCCACGGAGGCGGCGGCCCGGGCATGGGCCCTATCGGCCTGAAAGCCCACCTCGCCCCGTTTGCCCCAGGCCATGTGTTAACCGACACGCACAGCGCCAGTGCCAAGCAAACCGCCGTTTCCTCCGCCGCCTTCGGTTCCGCGTCCATCCTGCCGATTACCTGGATGTACCTGACCATGATGGGCAAACAAGGCATGGAACAGGCAACGCGCTGGGCATTGCTCAACGCCAACTACGTCGCCAAACGCCTGAGCGAAGACTATCCCGTTCTCTACACAGGCAAAAACGGCCGCGTCGCGCACGAATGTATCGTCGATTTGCGTCCGCTCAAAGCCGAAAGCGGCATCACCGAAACCGACATCGCCAAACGCCTGATGGACTACGGCTTCCACGCCCCGACCGTTTCCTTCCCCGTTGCCGGCACGCTGATGATCGAGCCGACCGAAAGCGAGAGCAAAGCCGAACTCGACCGCTTCATCGCCGCCCTGAAACAAATCAAACAGGAAGTGCTGAAAGTCGAGCGCGGCGAATGGCCGAAAGACGACAACCCGCTGGTCAACGCCCCGCACACCGCCGCCGACGTAACCGGCGAATGGGCGCATCCGTACTCCCGCGAAGAAGCCGTCTTCCCGTTGCCTTTCGTGCGCGAAAACAAATTCTGGCCGAGCGTCAACCGCGTGGATGACGTGTACGGCGACCGGAATCTGGTCTGCACCTGCCCGCCGATGGAAGCGTATGAAGATTAAGGCTTGAAACGAAGAAAGGCCGTCTGAAGATTTCAGACGGCCTTTCGGAGTATCGGAAATGCCGCGAAAAGAATGCTGTCCGACAACCGTCATTCCCGCGCAGGCAGAAATCCAGGCTTATCCGCACAGGAACCTATCGGGTAAAAAGGTTTTCTTCAATTTCGCATTCTAGATTCCCGCCTGCGCGGGAATGACGGCACGGATTTGTGTTATTTTGATACCGAAAGGCCGTCTGAAAATTTTTCAGACGGCCTTTGGCCTGAAAAAGGCATGCCGCTTTGCCGTGTTTACCCGACGGCGCGCGCCTTAAACCAGCCGAACCAGACCAGCAGCAGCACGAAGCAGAAATACAGTACACTCCATATCGGCAGCGGCACCCCCAGCAGATAATCCGGTACCGCGCAGTCGCCGAAGCCGCGGATAACCGGTTCGTACCACTCAAACAACGGCCAGTCCCTCAAACGAAACGTCCACGGCGCGCCGCATTCGGGCGCCGTACCCGGCGGCAGGCTCTGGATATAGCGCTGATAAACCGCCACCCCCGCCCCGTATACGGCCGGAATACTGACCGCCAGCGCACTCACCGTCCGCCCGATGCGGCCGGACTGTTTGAAAAACGCCGCCAGCAAAGCCGCCAGCCCGACCGCCAATACCGACAGCCGCTGCAAAATACACAAAACGCAGGGATTCATCCCCAGCACATATTGCGAAACAAACGAACCGCAGGCAGTCAAAACCGACAACGCCGCGATACCCCACAAGGTTTTCCGAAAGAAATTCATCGTAATCCGCCTATCCAATCCCGACCGCCCCGTTTTCAGACGGCCTCAACATATCGGAAATGTAACTTTACCACAAAACGTTTACAGATTAACGGCGAAGACACCCTAACCGCACGCCCCGAACCACAAATCCCGCAAGGCCGTCTGAAAAACCGTTCCAGCTAAAGCCAAAGCTCCGACTGGTTATTAGGCAGGTAACGATTACGACTCGGCTTTCCCGCTGCACATCATTTTCTAAAACTGCCTATTCGGCAGGTAACGACCACCCAATTCATCATCGCACTGCCGCTATTTTCTAAGCTGCCTATTCGGCAGGTAACTACTGCACGGGCCATTGTTGATGTATCAATGATTTCTAAGCTGCCTATTCGGCAGGTAACGCAGCTTTCCGACATCCCGTTGTTGGATCATTTTTCTAAGCTGCCTATTCGGCAGGTAACATTTAAAGACGGGTAGAGCCGTCTGAACATTGTTTCTAAGCTGCCTATTCGGCAGGTAACTAAGGAAATATCCAAATCCTCACGGACAGAGATTTCTAAGCTGCCTATTCGGCAGGTAACGAATTGCGATGTTGTTATAACGTTCTGTTTTTTTTCTAAGCTGCCTATTCGGCAGGTAACTTTTCGTCTTTTTCCCGTTCGGTGGTAGCAAGTTTCTAAGCTGCCTATTCGGCAGGTAACATGGCGGTATCGTGCCGAATATCAATGCCGCGTTTCTAAGCTGCCTATTCGGCAGGTAACGTTTTTTGTATCCGCCTTATGGCGGTTTTTTTTTTTCTAAGCTGCCTATTCGGCAGGTAACATTCTTATCTGTTTGTGCTGGATTTGGACAGGTTTCTAAGCTGCCTATTCGGCAGGTAACGTCTTCGCACTCGGTACCTACCAACTCGTCTGTTTCTAAGCTGCCTATTCGGCAGGTAACGAAACATATGTTTCCCCCGAAGATGTCAAATTTTTCTAAGCTGCCTATTCGGCAGGTAACACGAACGTTTCGATGCCGGCCTTGCGCCGCAATTTCTAAGCTGCCTATTCGGCAGGTAACAATCCGGTTGTTTCTATGAACCGTAGTACAGGTTTCTAAGCTGCCTATTCGGCAGGTAACGCCATATTAGCAATAGGTTCTTCGTATGTTCATTTCTAAGCTGCCTATTCGGCAGGTAACACGGTCGACAACGGAACAAGGATTTGGCAGTTTTTCTAAGCTGCCTATTCGGCAGGTAACGCGTACAGCTATTCAGACTGCAAACCAAATCGTTTCTAAGCTGCCTATTCGGCAGGTAACCGTTTGTGTTGAACCCCGCGCCGGCGCAGAGGTTTCTAAGCTGCCTATTCGGCAGGTAACTAGAAGTGTGGAAGCGAAATACTTGATTGTCATTTCTAAGCTGCCTATTCGGCAGGTAACAGCAATCCGACGAAATCAAAAAGACAGGCTGATTTCTAAGCTGCCTATTCGGCAGGTAACTACAATAAAACCAAAGAAATCCCGTATAAAAATAAACTGTTATCCGGTGTTTTCGGTTTTTACCCTTTTTCAGACGGCCTGCGGGAGGCTTGGTGATACGGGCTTTCTGAGGCCGTCTGAAAAAAAGGGTCAGAACAGTGGTACGCTTGCGCCGAGGCTGAGGCCGTGGCTGTTGAACGTGCCTTCGGTTCGGGCGGCGATTTTTTTGTCCACGGCCAGCAGGTAGCGTTGGCAGGTGGATTTGCTGTTCAAAAAGATATGCGGCAGGGTGCAGGCGCTGCGTTTGGCGGCTTTGGCGGCCAGCCGCCGCCGGATTTCTTCGGGCGGGAGGCCTTGCGCCGCCATGCGTTTTTCGGCGCGCCTGAGGTCGCTGCCGTGTTTGGGCTGGCGGCGGACGAAGCGGGCGTGGGCGTACACTTTTTCAGACGGCACTTCCTCTATGCGGCCGATTAGGGCGTAATCGGACAGGCCGGTGTTTTGCAGCAGGCAGTGCAGGTCGTCTAAATCGGTTTCGCTGCCGAACAGGCGGACGATGCCGCCGAGGGTACGGTTTTGCCCGTAGGCGGGAAAGCCGATGCCGATGCGTCCGCCGAAGCGGGGCAGCAGGCCGTGCAGGGTCTGCACGATGTGCGCGACTACCTGGCTTTGCAGCATTTCGGCCTGCGGTATGGCTTTCAGGTCGGCGTAGTGGCTGGGCATGATTTATCCCTCGCTTGAACCGAATACGCCGCCGCGGATAA
This sequence comes from Neisseria oralis, assembly GCF_045062685.1. Lineage (NCBI taxonomy): Bacteria > Pseudomonadati > Pseudomonadota > Betaproteobacteria > Neisseriales > Neisseriaceae > Neisseria > Neisseria oralis. The sequence goes on along the minus strand of NZ_JBJGEB010000001.1, from coordinate 112,059 downwards.
GGACGCTGATGACGTAGTGTTGTTGTTCGATACTCGGTTGTTCGCCTTTTAATACCCAGTTGTCAAGTAGGGTGTAGAAGTCGTTTTTCTGTTTGGGCTGGCGGAACGCGGTGCCGAGGGTGGTTACGGTGCCGTAGGGTTCGGCGGCGATGGGGAAGGCGGCGTCCGGGGCGTACCATGTGTCGATGGTGCGGATGGCGTTGCCGATTTTTTGGCTGTGCATGCCGGCTTTGCCGTCGGTTTGGTAGAGCACTTTGCGTTTATTGTTTGGGTTATTTTTGTTGTTTGAGTCGGTGTCTGAAATAAATTCTTGCGAGGGATAGACTTCTTGTCCATAGCCGGCTCGGACGCGGGCTTCAATGTTGAGCAGGATGAAGGCTTCGCCGCTTAGGCCTTGGCTTATCCATTCGGCGATTTTGGCGACGTTTTCAGACGGCCTGTCGAAGCGGTCCAGCGGCAGGGCCTTGGCGTTGTCGACGGTTATGCTGTCGTTTTTGTTGGACACGGTGATGCGGATATTTTCCGCACCCATGCGGTTGCGCCACAGCCAGCGGCCGTTGGCGATATTGGCGGCGTAGCGTTCGGCCAGTGCCTGCATTTTTTCCTTTTGCAGGTATTGCGTTACGGTTTCGAGCAGTCTGCCGCGGTATTCCATGCCGTTGCAGATGCATGGGCTGCCGTCGAACGGCAATACTTTCAGCGTGAAGCGCGCAATCAGGGTGTCGCAGCCGCTGCTTAATGCGGCGACATCGACGGTTTGCAGGTTGGCGTTTTCGATTTTAGTGTCGAGCTTGGCCGGATCGTTGGCGATGGGGTTTTTCTGGCGGTTGGAAATGGTGCCGCGTATGGATTTTTCGCTGACGGTGACGGGCAGTTCCCGCGCTTCGGGATTGTTGCCGTCGGTTTGGCTGAACACGGCGTCGGAGCAGTCGAGTTTGCGTTCAAAGGCCAGCAGGCTGGGGGTTTCGGGTTTTGCCATGATGTGTCTCCTTAATTAGGGGCGGGTTGTCTGGGTGATAAGGTAAAGGTTGTCCTGCGGTGGGGCGTAGCGCCAGAAATAGGCGTGGAGGCCGTCTGAAAGTTTGTTGGGGAACAGCCATTTGCCGAGGCTGTATACCGTTTCCACATAGCGGGACGGATATTCGGGATTGCGCACGTGCTGCATCACGCCGGCCGCGTGTTCCGGCGCGATGGCCTGATAGCCCACAGGTATCGGCACCAGCCAGCCGCGGCCTTGGCGGATACGGTAGGTATGCCATTGCGGATGTTCGTCGTCGGGCGGCAGGTGGAAAGACTGTGCGGTGGCAAACAATGCGTCGAGCGCGGTGGCCTCCGGCTGCGGCGGCAGGCCGGTGGGCCGGTCTTCATAGACGGTGGTGCCGCCGTCTTTATCGGCGGTAACGCGGCAGCCGAGTTGCAGCTCCTGCGTGATGGCGGCAAAATCGTTGCCGGCATCGGCCAAGATATAGGCGGGGAACAGCGCGGCTTTCAATTCCTCGTCCTGATTGGACTCGTATAGCGCGGTACGTTCGATATGGCGCACGCTGCCGCCGGCGATGCGCTGTTGCTGGAGCAGGAATTGCAATAAGGTTTCGCGCTGCTCTTTGTTTTTTCTGATGTCGTTCGGGGTACCGCCCACTTCCACAACTAGGCTGACCGTCAGGTCGGTCTTACCCTCTTCGATAATCGAAGCCGGCTTACCGTTTTTTTTCAGCGGGTTGCGGCTTTGGACAAAGGTTGCGTCGCTGTAGGTATCGGCGCGGAATATCTGCGGGCTGCACCAGTGGCAGGCAATCAGCACGCCGCCGAGGGTGAGGCCGCAATCCTGCGGCAGGCGGCGTTGCAGCGCATGGATGGCGCCGAGGAAGCCGTTGAGCGCGGGAAAACCGTAGGTCAGCGGCGAGGAAATGCAGTTTGCGCCCTGAATCTCCACGCGGTCGAACAAAAGATAAAAATCGGTATTCATGCCGCCCTCCGTTTGTTGCGCCGCTGCGCCGCCTTCAGCGCGTCGGCTAGGGTTTTGCACCATTGCGCGCATTCGATCTCGTCAAAATCATGTTTGATGGATTGGAAGTCCTTTCTCAATAAATCCTGCAACCATTTCCCGAAGTCGTCGGCAATTTTTTCCTGCCAGCCGTCGGGGCCGTCTGAAAGCGGGTATTTCCTGTCCAGCCAATGCTTGTGGTTGGCATTAAGATCACGGTAATCGTCCGTCCAGCCTGCGGGTTGCGTTTCGCGCAGATGCTCCGATACGACGACAATCTGCCGCACTATCATCTCCAGCGCCTGTTCGCGCAGCAGGCGCGTGTCTTTTTTGTTTTTCTTCGCCTTCACCGCATTGGTCAGGATTTTATAGCCCGAACGGCATAAATAACGCAGGCCGTTGTTGAAGAAAGAGTTACTCTTACGCGAAAAATGAAGCTGTTTCGGACGCTCGTATTGCGGCGGCAGCGACGGCAGCAGGTAGTTCCTGCCGTTCTGGAGTTTGGTCAGCCAACTGACGTTTTGCGAATTCCCTCCGCCGAGTTTCACATAAGCCAGCGGCGAAAATTCAGTATAGGCCGTCTGGCTGCCTTTGCCCTCGCGGCGGTTTTCCTGGGCTTGGGCATTTTCTTCACCGAAATGCTGTTTTTTCACTTGTTTCACTTTTTGATAAAAACTATGGGTCAGCGAGGCGGGATGCAGCGGAATCAGCGTGATATAGCGATCGGTTTTGATGGCATCATCCCCCAACGGCCACAATATCTGCTTGTTACGTTCGTCTGATGCGGGCGTATCCGTTTGCGCCTGCAAGGCCGTCTGAAAAACCTGCCGGTAACGGTCGGAACGTTCACGGTCGTCGGCAAACGCCCCTTTCAGTGCGGGATGGTCTTGCAACAGCAAATCCAGCAGGGTGGACTGCGAAGCCTCGTCGACGATGGTATCAAAAAAGGCCGCCAAAGGCAGGGCGGTGGCATTTCTGGTCGCGTCCAATTTTTTCTCGGCTTTGCGTAAAGATTGCGAACCGGCCAAAGATGCAGGTAATTCAAAATCTGTTTGGAAAATCACGTTGTCGCCCTGAGAACTGGAATGTATGCCTTTGGAGATGTGCGAGCCGAATTTAAGTTGCGCCGCAAAACGGACGGCGACCTGCTCAAGCCATGCGTCCAAACCGTATTGGGCCTTTAAGGCCGATAAGGCCGTCTGAAGCGAAGCAATCTTGGCTTTATCGCGGGCTTCTTTCGCCTTCGCCAGCTTTTTCAAATTCGCTTCGGCCTTTTTTTCATACTGGCTTTGCAGAAAACCCAGTATGGCCGCCCGGACTTGCGCCGTGGAAATATCGGGCATAAGTTTCTCCTTGAAAGGGTTGTTTCGTGAGGAGATTCTAATACGGACGACAGGGGAATAGAAGCATTGGGGCCGTCTGAAAACAAAACGTTTTCAGACGGCCCCAATATGGCGAATTTACATTGATACGACTGTTTATTGAACCCCGTTATTCCCGCCTGCGCGGGAATGACGACGGGCGGGTTTAAGAAAGGGATGGATAAGGCTGCCTGTGCGGCAGGTAACGGGTAGCCTGATGAGAGGGTCCGGTAACAGGCTTTCTAAGCTGCCTGTGCGGCAGGTAACGGTTATATCCGAGGAGTTTCCGAAGGCCGTGTTTTCTAAGCTGCCTGTGCGGCAGGTAACACTTCTTCCGCCTTCTGTTTTTTGAAACAGTCTTTCTAAGCTGCCTGTGCGGCAGGTAACACCGACGCGCTTCCAAGTCCGTGCGTCTTGCTTTTCTAAGCTGCCTGTGCGGCAGGTAACGGTCGGGGCGGCGGCCGACGGCTGGCGGGTATTTTCTAAGCTGCCTGTGCGGCAGGTAACTCTATGTTGAGGTAAAAAATACGGCTGTTATCTTTCTAAGCTGCCTGTGCGGCAGGTAACTACAGGTACAGTTACCGTCAGCAATTTTCGACTTTCTAAGCTGCCTGTGCGGCAGGTAACTAAGGAACGGACTCTTTCAGCGGGGTCAGGCTTTTCTAAGCTGCCTGTGCGGCAGGTAACTATTAAAGGCAAATTGTAACATTCTTTCAGAATTTCTAAGCTGCCTGTGCGGCAGGTAACACGTCATCAGCGTCCTTATCCGCGGCGGCGTATTTCTAAGCTGCCTGTGCGGCAGGTAACACAGAAACAATACGAGTTGAACAAACACATCATTTCTAAGCTGCCTGTGCGGCAGGTAACTTGGTCGTGCTTTCCGGTACATCCGAAAATGTTTTCTAAGCTGCCTGTGCGGCAGGTAACGCGCTGCGGCCGCTGACGGCGTTGCCGCCATCTTTCTAAGCTGCCTGTGCGGCAGGTAACCGGCAAAGCGACCATGTATGCCCGTTTTGACCTTTCTAAGCTGCCTGTGCGGCAGGTAACTTGATTGAAGAAGGCAATTTGTCGTTTGACAACTTTCTAAGCTGCCTGTGCGGCAGGTAACCTGTATGGTGCTAGTTTTTCGTTGATATAGCCTTTCTAAGCTGCCTGTGCGGCAGGTAACATCGCAAAAGGATATTTGCGCCTGAATAGAATTTTCTAAGCTGCCTGTGCGGCAGGTAACGATGAAACCGCTTTGCGGTTGGTTGTTCAGGCTTTCTAAGCTGCCTGTGCGGCAGGTAACAATGAAATCATCCGTTTGATTGAAGCGGGAAATTTCTAAGCTGCCTGTGCGGCAGGTAACGCATACGCGCAAATTTAAGCGGTTTACCGACATTTCTAAGCTGCCTGTGCGGCAGGTAACTGTTTTGTTTGCCATTGCTGGCATTTAGTGTATTTCTAAGCTGCCTGTGCGGCAGGTAACAGTCATTTTCTTTCCCTTGCCCGATGTTCTTTTTTCTAAGCTGCCTGTGCGGCAGGTAACATGCCGCTGCCTCCTTTACTTTTAAGGGATATTTTCTAAGCTGCCTGTGCGGCAGGTAACGGCAAGAATCCGGAAGATTACGAATTCCGTGATTTCTAAGCTGCCTGTGCGGCAGGTAACCACGTTGAACGAATTGAAGTCATGTTACAAAGCTTTCTAAGCTGCCTGTGCGGCAGGTAACACGATGGTCATGAGCATAGCGACGGTGAAACATTTCTAAGCTGCCTGTGCGGCAGGTAACAGAAATAGGCGTGGAGGCCGTCTGAAAGTTTGTTTCTAAGCTGCCTGTGCGGCAGGTAACGTCAGCACTTCAAAAGGAATCACAATATCTTTTTTCTAAGCTGCCTGTGCGGCAGGTAACTAACTAATCAAATCATCGCCTTGATTGAAGAATTTCTAAGCTGCCTGTGCGGCAGGTAACCTAACCGAGTTTCCGGTTTTCTTCAGAAAAATGAAAACCCTGCGCGGCATTGTATCAGAAAACCTTTTTTTGCAGCCATTGCTGCGGGCCTGATAAAACGTGCGGTTTGCAGGCCGTCTGAAAAAAGGGTTTCAGACGGCCTAGGTTTGTTCGGTGTCATGCCAGAAGCCGCTCCATTCGTTGTAGCACCATTTTTCACTGTCTATATCGAGGCTGACGACGGCGTATTTTTGCGCGGCGGCGGCGAGGGCTTCGGGGGTGTCGCCGTCTGCTTTTTTGGCAAGGGCGTCGGGCAGGCTTTGGCAAAGCCACGGGAAAACGGCTGCGGTGGGGCTGGGGGCGGCGGTGAGCTTGAAAGCTACTTCGGTATCCCGGCCGTCTTTGCTGCCGCCGTAGCGTTCGGCGTTTTCACTGGTTTTGAAGGCGATTTTTTCGTCTTCGGCGTCCCAGAAGGCGACATAGTCGGTTTGGGGGCGGCCGGAGCGGAACGGGCTGATTTTGGCGTGGTGGGCGGTCAGCGGGGCGGCGTTGCCGGGTTGGCGGTATAGGGCGGGGAAGCGTTGCGGGTTGTTGAGGATGTCGGCCATGACGCGGTGTTCGAGTTCGGTCAGGCTGTCTGACCTTGGCTTCGGTTTTTCAGACGGCATGGGGCGGTGCAGGCGGGGGATGGAGTTGATGTGGCCGGTTTCTTCGCTGCTGATGAGGGTTTGGGCGTCGTGGCTGCTCAGCATGGCGTTTTTGCTTTCGAAGCCGGGGTGGCAATAGGCGGGTTCTTCCGGGCTGCGGGTCAGTGCCTTGATGTTTCGGCTGAGGATGGCGATGTTGGCGTGTTCTGCCGCGCTCAGGTGCGGACGGTGCCGCCATACGCGCCCGCAGAGTTGGATGAGCGAGCGCATGGAGGAGGGTTCGATAATGGCCCAGTCGTAATCGTGGTCGCGGCCGACTTCGGTTACGGGGGAGCCGAAGACGATGAAGATGTGGTTTCGGGCGGGGCTTTGGGCTAAGGCCGTCTGAATGTCGCGGTGGGCGAACAGTTTGGCGGGGTCTTTGCGGTCGAGCAGGGTGTCGAGGCGGCGTTCGAGGTTGCTGCGCAGCAGCAGGAGCTGCTGGGAGTGGTAGCAGGCGATGTGCAGGGCGGTGTCGTCGGGCAGGGTAAGGCCGAACATGGCTTGGGCGTATTTGACCATCGGGTTGATGTTGGCGAAGCGTATCAGGCCGACGCTGATGTGTTTGCCGCTTGCGGGGTCGGTCTGGCTGTGGCGGCGGTGGAGGGTGCTTGCCCGTTCGAGCAGTTTGGCGGTGAGGGTTGCGGGGTCGGTGCTGTCGATGTCGAGCCATTCGGCACGGCGGCGGACGGGTTGGGCGGCGAGTTTTTCGCTGCGGTTGCGGCAAAAGGTTTCGTGTTGCCGGATGAATTCTTCCCTGCGGTATGCGCCGATATGTTGGTCGAATTCGTCGAACCAGGCGCAGACGACGGGTTCCTGCGGCAGGCCTTGGTGTTCGTTCCAGATTCTGCGGCCGTCGCGGTAGGCGTCGCGCAGGCCGATGACCATGTCGGGGGTGAGGGTGGCGGAGGAGAGCAGGACGCGGCTGCCGAGCAGTCCGGCCCAGTAAACCAGCCGCGAGAGGGCGGGCAGGTCTTCGGTGGAGAAGTCGTCGGGTTCGTCGAGCACTAAATCGCTGCCGAGCAGGCGCAGCATGGGGACGATGTAGCGGCCGCCGCGTTGTTGTTCGCAAAGCTGCATCAGGTGGTCGACGGTGCAGGTAACGACGGGGGTGTGCAGCAGCCTGCGGGCGGTGGTGTCGGCGATGAGCGTGCCGAAGATTTTGTCGTCTATCGGGCAGTCGCTGATGTCGGTGAATGATTTGCCGTCAAGCAGGCCTTCAGCGGATTCGCTGCCGGTTTCTTCCGGCGTCGGCCCGTTTTCTTTTTCCGGCGGCGAATCGTCGGCACGGCGGGCAAACAGTTCTTTGGCCGCACCGCCGCCGACCAATGTGGCAAGGCTTTCGTTTTCTTCGAGTTCCAGCCGTTGGCGCAGGGCGAGGCCGGTTTGCAGGGTGAGCACGCGCAGGCCGAGGGCGATGGTAAAGCGCGCGCCGCGGTCCGGATCTGAAAGGGCGTACATGATGCGGGCGTTGGCGAGCGTTTTGCCGCAGCCGGTGCTGGCGAGGTTGACGCCGAAGAAGCCTTGTTTGGCAGAGGCCGTCTGAAAACGGCGGCTGAGGTCGAAGGCTTTGTTCTGCCACTGGAAACGGGGATTTGCGGTGGGCTTTCTGAACGGGCGGTGGTTGCCGAGGGCGGGCAGTTCGCGCGGCAGCAGCGGCAACAGGCGGGCGAAGCGGGCGGTGAGTTTGGCGACGCCGCAGAGGTGTTCGTCGAGTTTTTGTTTGGGGCGTTTTTCTTTATCTTTATCGGTGTTGGCGTAGAGTTCGGACACGCCTTTCAGACGGCTTTCGTCGTTTGGCGGCAGGGCGGAGTAGTTGTGGTCGCCGGCCATCAGGCACAGGCGGGAGAGGTGCAGGAGCAACGGATCGGCGGGTGTGTCGGAATGGTTTTGTTCGCACCACTCCGCCAGCGGGCGGTGCTGCAAGGCCCTGTCCGCCCAAAAAGCCGCCTGTTTCTGCCATAGCGGGCTGGTCGTCGGGTCGGCCTGGAGCGAGAAGAAAGAGGTTTTGTTGATTTTGGCTGCTGAATTGCGCACCCAACGGTCGGCAGGTTCCAGCTGGTCGAAGAATTCGCCGACGGTTTGTCTGGTGCGGGTGTCTTCCCAGCCTTTTTTAAAGGTATCGCCAGGATAATTGTAGCGGGGATAAAACGGCAATCGGTGGTGGCTGACAATCAGCCATGCAATCCATCTGGCCAGCGGCGGGAATGTGAAATCATAATCGCCTTTGGGATTTTTATCGCTTGCGCCGAAATTTTTATACCAATGCGGATGCTTGGCCAGGTATTGCGGCCAATTTTTCAGGCGGCCCAACCATTCGGCGTCGGTGCGGCAGCCCTTAATCATGGCTTGAAACAGGCGCAGCGACAGCCATTCGTGGCGGTAGGGGTCGGCCGACGGGGTGCGGGTTTTCAGTTTGTTCTGAAAAAATCCGGTGGCTTTGCCCAAGTCGTGCAGCAGGGCGGCGAGGGTGGCGGCAATCTGGATGGAAGCGCCGTGCCGCCACTCGGTTTCGTGGTCGCTGCGCAAGATGTCGCGGCGGCTGCGGTTGGTCGGAACGCGGCCCTGCGCGTTGAACTGCCTGCGGTCGCCGACTATCCATAACAGCTCGGTGCGGTTTCTGCCGCGCGTCCAGTAGCAGGCGACGGCGGTGTTTTTGCGTGCGGTCTCGCGCAGCATCCGGTGCAGGGTGTCCAGCCCTGCTTCGGTTATCGGCGTCTGCCAGGTGCGTTCGCCGCAGCGTTCGGCAAATTGGTCGAGGATGCGGCGGGTGGTTTTGAGGGCGTTTTTGCTGCATTGGCTGATGAGCAGGATGTTCATGCGTTTTCTTCCCGATAGGCCGGTTGCGTCATATACAGTGAACTTACTAAATTTTAAATACAACCGGTCATTAAATTCCGTCATTCCCGCGCAGGCGGAAATCTAGAACGCAAAATTCAGGGAACCCTTTCCCTCGATAGTTCTGTGCGGATAGGCCTGGATTCCCGCCTGCGCGGGAATGACGGAATCAATAGGCCGCTGTATCAAAAATGAAGTGAATTCATTGTAGCTGTAACTGTATCAATTAAAGTAAGTGTTTTAAATAGAGTTATTTGATTCTGCGTCTGAAACTTTGGAGTGCGGATTGCCGCCTGTGGGCGGATGATTGCGGCACGGCCTTATTTCGAGGATTCGGCGGCGATGGATTTCAGCGTGTCGATAATGATGTCGAGTGCTTCGAAGTGCACCAGCCGTTCGATACAGCGTTGGCGGAATTCGCGCTCGTTGTCGCCTTCGGCCGCGCTGATAAAGGCCTGCGGCAGGATGAGCGCGTCTTTGACGATGTCGGCGGCGTCGAATACCAGGCCGCCGCGCCGCGTTTTGCCGTGCAGCACCGCCAAACCGTGCGGCAGGCCGAGCACCCAGCAGGCGGTTGCGCCCAGCCCGTAGGCGAGGTAGTTGCCGTGGTCGAGGAATTTGTTGGCCGCGTCGCCGCTTTCGCCGCGCGTGCTGCGTTTGAACGTCGCGTCGTTCAGCGTGGCCCGGTTGGCGATGCTGTAAAGTTTGGCGGTGAAGCGTCCTTCGGCGGCGAGCAGCGATTGGTTGTCCGGGGCCGTCTGAAATTCTTTCTCGTATCGCCGCAGCAGGCCGTTGAGAATGTCCGAATCGGGCTGCCAGTCGGTTTGGGACCAGATTTGCGCCACTGTTTTCAGACGGGCGGCCTGTAGGTGTTTGGCGGCCGCCAGCCGTTTGGCGTCGTCAAACCAGAAGTCGCACCAGCGTTGCAGGTATTCGGTGGGGCGGTATTCGCTCTGCGGGCTGAAAAATTCGACTTCGCAACCGGCAAACAAGGGTGTTCCGCCTCCGCCGCAAAATCCGATGACCACGCCCGCTTTGGACAGCTCGCGCACGGCGGCCTGGGTAACGGATGTGCCCGTTCCCAGCAGGATGCAGGTGGTGTTGGCTATCGGAATGTTCCAATACAGGGATTCCTTCCCCTGCTCGGTAACGTATTCGACGCGGCCGCCGTTGACCAGTATGCGGCAGTGCTCTAGGTAATAGAGGTTGGCGCGTTTGGAATGGAGGATGGTTTTCAAATCGGAAGACGGGATGTAGGCGGGCATGGAATACTCCGTTCGGGGCGGGACGATGCTGCGTTCCGTGGAATCGTCGGTGTGTCGGAAAAGGCCGTCTGAAAAACGTAATACGCGGATTTCAGACGGCCTTTCGGGTATGTGCCTTTCAGTCGTGGTGGTCCAACTGATAGATTTGCGCGACGGCGTCAACCAGCCCGCTGTTTTCCGAACCCGCTTTGTTGAGGGTGCGGGTCGGTGAGTGGAGCAGCTTGTTGGTGAGCTGGATGGAGAGGCGTTCGAGCACTTCTTCGGCGGAAGTGCCTTTGGCAAGCTGCTTCATGGCGTTTTCGAGCACTTGGCGGCGGGCGCGTTCGCCTTCGTCGCGCAGGGCACGGATAAGGGGAACGCTCTGGCGGCTTTGCTGCCGGTGGATAAATTCGGCGACTTTTTCCTCCACCATCGCTTCGGCTTCAGCGGCGGCCTTCTGGCGGGCGTCTTTGCCGCTTTGGACGATGTCCATCATGTCGTCGACGGTGTAGAGGTAGGCGTCGTTCAGTTCGGCGACTTCGGCCTCGATGTCGCGCGGGACGGCCAAATCAAGCAGGAACACGGGCATACTGTGGCGCTTTTTCAGCGCGCTTTCGACCATGCCTTTGCCGACGAGCGGAAGCTGGCTGGCGGTGGACGAAACGACGACGTCGTACTCGTGCAGGATGGCGGGCAGTTCGCTCAACAGGCACGGTTCGGCGTTGAGGCCGAGCTTGTCGCACAATTCCTGCGCACGCGGCAGGGTGCGGTTGGCGACGGTAATCAGTTTGGGGTTTTTGGCGGCGAAGTAGGTGGCGACCAGCTCGATCATTTCGCCGGCACCGATGAATAAAACGTTCAAATCGGCAATGGCGGGAAAAATCTGTTCGGCCAGCTTGACCGAAGCGGAAGCCATGGAAACGGAGTTGGCGCCGACGGCGGTATCGGTGCGGACTTCTTTGGCAACGGCGAAGGTTTTTTGAAACAGGGCGTTGAGGCCGCTGTTGATGCTTTCCTGCTCTTGGGCGATGCGCACGGCGTTTTTGATTTGGCCGAGAATCTGCGGTTCGCCGAGTACCATGGAATCCAGCCCGCAGGCGACGCGGAAGGCGTGGCGGACGGTTTCGCCGCTGTCTAAGGTGTAGAGGTAAGGACGGATTTCTTCGGCGGGCAGGCCGTGGTATTGCGCCAGCCATTCGATAATCCGCTCGGCTTCGCCGATGCAGTAAAGCTCGGTACGGTTGCAGGTGGATAAGATTACCGCTTCTCTGGCGGCCTCGCTTCGGGCCAGACTGCTCATGGCTTCGGGCAGACTTTCGGCTGCAAACGCCAGCTTTTCGCGTATGCTCAAAGGCGCAGTTTGGTGGTTGAGTCCGACGGCGGTAAGTTGCATGGGAGTGGGGCGGGGATAGGGATGTGTGTCAGGGCGTATTATAGAACAAATCAGCCTTGAAATGAATGTTCGGAGGCGTCAATCCTGTTGATTAGGAAAATAAAAACAGGCCGTCTGAAAACGTATCGCGGAGTTTTTCAGACGGCCTGTTATGCGCTTGGAAACGGGATCAGACGGCTGCGGCCTCTTCGGCGAGGAATCCGCGCAGTTTCTGCATGGCTTTGGCTTCGATTTGGCGGATGCGCTCGGCCGACACGCCGTATTCGTCGGCCAGCTCGTGCAGGGTCAGCCCACCGTCGTCTTGCAGCCAGCGGCTTTCGACGATGCGGCGGCTGCGATCGTCAAGCTGCGCCAGCGCGTTTTGCAGGCCTTCGGTTTGCAGGGCGTAATGGGCCTGTTTGGCAAGCTGGCGGCTCGGTTCGGCGTCGTGGTCGGCCAACCAGTCGATGGGGGCGAAGCTGTCTTCGTCGTCGCTGCTGTCCGCCATGATGCCGATGTCGTGGCTGGTCATGCGCTGTTCCATTTCCAGCACTTCGGAAAGTTTCACGCCCAAATCGTCGGCGATTTCCTGCGCTTCTTTCGGCGACAGTGCATTGAGGCTTTTGCGCATACTGCGCAGGTTGAAGAACAGTTTGCGCTGCGGTTTGGTGGTGGCGACGCGCACCAGGCGCCAGTTGCGCAGGATGAATTCGTGGATTTCGGCTTTAATCCAGTGTACGGCGAACGAAAACAGGCGCGCGCCGCGGCTGGGTTCGTAGCGTTTGACGGCCTTCATCAGGCCGATGTTGCCTTCTTGAATCAGATCGGCCTGGTTGAGGCCGTAGCCGTCGTAACCGCGCGCGATGGATACGACCACGCGCAGGTGGGAAAGGATGAGCTGTTTGGCGGCTTCGAGGTCGCCTTTCTGCTGACGCTCGGCCAAGCTGCTTTCTTCTTCGGCGGAAAGCATGGGAATGCTGTTGACGGTGTGGATGTATTGTTCGAGGCTGCCGTTGCCGCTGTGTACGGCGGGTAATGCGAAAGCGTTGTTCATCGAGTGTTTTCCTTTGTGAGGCGGCGCTTTCCGGCGCCGCTTGTGTGTTGTTTGCGGATTATGCGGCCGTTTGGCCGGTCAGTATAGCATTGCTTGCTGCGGATGACTAATTAGACGCGGGTTTGCGGTTAATGTTCAATATGTGATAGGTAAAATTTTGTGATTTATTAATTTTGATTGATTTTTAAAATTTGAGCAGATTCATATGAATTTGATTTAGTATATTACAAACAATGGTGAATGTAAATTCAGACGGCCTCAAAGTTGGGTAAAGGCCGTCTGAAAAAAGGTAAGCGCAGGCGTTATTTTTGTTTTTTCTGCAATAAGTATAAAAACAGTACGGTGCCCGCCAGCAGGCAGATTAGCGGCCATGAGCCGCCCAGCTTCATATAGGGCGTTTCGCCGGTATGGCCTTTGACGGTGCCTTCCAGTACGGCATCGGTGTTGGGTTCCGCTGCGGCGAGGACAGCGCCTTTAGGGGAAACGATGGCGGTTGCGCCGGTGTTGGTGGCGCGTACCATGTAACGGCCCAATTCCATTGCGCGCGCCTGCGACTGCTGGAGCTGCTGGTACATGGCGTTGGAACCGCCGAACCATGCCAGATTGCTGGCGTTGGCCAGCAGGGTGGAATGCTTGGCCGTGGCGATTAAGTCGTCGCCGAAGCCGTCTTCGTAGCAGATGTTGAACGCGATTTTCTGGTTTTTCATTTCCAGCGGCATTTGCCTGCCGCCGCCGCGCCGGAAGTCGGCCAGCGGCATGTTCATCAGCCGGTAGAGCGGTTCGGTGATGAATTTGAGCGGTTTGTATTCGCCAAACGGGACGAGGTGGTCTTTGGCGTAATAGGGCGGGGTTTTGCCGCCGTCGCGGTAGCCGCTGAGGTTGACAACGGCGTTTTCGTAGCCGCTGCCGTCGGCGGTGTATTGGCTGATGCCCAGTGCCAGCGCGCTGTTGTTGCCGTCGGCCTGTTCGGCGAATTTGACCAGTACGTCGGGCGGTAAGTCCTGCCGCATCACGGGGATGGCGGTTTCGGGCATGATGACGATGTCGGCTTTGGTTTGGCCGAGCAGGGCGTAGTATTTTTGGATGGTGGGAACGATTTGGTCTTCGTGCCACTTGAAGGTCTGCTCGATATTGCCCTGTATCAGAGCGACGGTGGCAGTGCTGCCGTCGGGACGGGTGAAATCAGTCTGCTGGAGGGCGTAGCCGGTGCCGCACAGGGCGGCGATGCCCGCCAGCGGCAGCAGGCGTTTTTTCAGACGGCCTGTGTTGTCAATCAGCAAAACCAGCCATGCGCCGGTACAGGCGGTCGCCAGCGTAACCAGATGGATGCCGCCTACGGGGGCGAATCCTGCCAGCGGGCTGTTCGGGACGATTTGCGAATAGCCCAGCGCGCCCCAGCCGAAGCCGGTGAGCAGGCGTTCGCGGGCAAATTCCGCCAGCGTCCACAATAGCGGCAGGATGATGCCGATGTTGACCGCGCGCGGGTAACGGAACATGCGGAGCAGGCGGAAGCACAGGGCGGGGTAGAGCGCCAGAAAGGCGGGCAGCAGGAAGGTAATCGGAACGGCATAAAGGTTGCTCAGGCCGGATACGTCGTGCATGGCGGTATGTATCCAGTAAAACTGGGCGGCGTAACCGACAAGGCCGTAGAGGTAGGCGGTGGCGGCGGCGCGTTCGGGGCGCAGTTCGGTCAGGCGGACGAGGGCGCCGAACAGCAGCGGCATCAGCCAGAAATGGTAATAGGGGGCGAAAGTCAGCGGCGTGGCGGCGGCGATGATGACGGTGAGCGGCCAGTAGAAACGGGGTTGCCGCCAGTAGGTTTCGAGGGTGCGGATGAGTTTCATAATATTCGGACAGGCCGTCTGAAAACGGATTTCAGACGGCCTTTCAGTTGGTTGTCAGTGGGATTTGCTTTTGTTTGCCAGGTGCAGCAGCGGCAGGACGACGGCGCAGACGATGGCGCCGCTGACGAGGCCGGTTACCAGCCCCGCGATATTGCCTGCGAGGCCGTCGGCCCAGTGGCGCGCTTCGAGGAAGTGGTGCAGCGGGGCGAAGTTGTGCACGATGAGGCCGCCGCCGACCAAAAACATCGCCAGCGTGCCGACCACGCTCAACGTGCGCATGAACCACGGCATAAAGGCAATCAGCCCGCGCCCCAGCGTTTTGGCCGCGCCGCTGTCTTTTTTCATCAGGAACATACCCAAATCGTCGAGTTTGACGATGACGCCGACCAAGCCGTACACGAAGGCGGTCATGCCGACACCGATGGCGGCCATCACCAGCGATTGGGTAACGGCGTCGTACCGTTCCACCACGCCCAGCGCGATGATGATGATTTCGGCGGAAAGGATGAAGTCGGTGCGGATGGCGCCTTTGATTTTGGTTTTTTCATCCAATGTTTCCGCCGGACTTCCGGCTTCTTCGTGGCCGTCTGAACGGAGGAATTTGTGCAGCAGTTTTTCCACGCCTTCGAAACACAGGTATGCGCCGCCTATCATCAGCAACGGTGTAATCGCGGCGGGCAGGAAGAACGACAGCAGCAGCGCCAGCGGCACGAGGATGATTTTGTTGACGAGCGAGCCTTTGGCGACGGCCCAGATAATCGGCAGCTCCCTATCGGCGGAAACGCCGGTTACCTGGTTGGCGTTCAGTGCCAGGTCGTCGCCGACTACGCCGGCGGTTTTTTTGGCGGCCATTTTGGTCATCAGGGCGACGTCGTCCAAAACGGACGTGATGTCGTCGAGCAGGGTGAAAAGCGAGGCAAAGGCCATGTGTGCGGTTCCTGAAAAAGTTAGTATGTGCGAACCGCGCATTATAACTGATAACGGGGCGTCCGACCGAAAACAGCCTGCGGCGGCTTTGTCGGCCGGACTGCGGCGCGGTCGGTAAAACCCATTGTTTTCATGATAAAATTCTGAAAATTTCACACGCATATCATGACGAGGGGAGGGCGGACAAATTGGATTGGATGAACAGCCTGTTTTTACTTTGCGGGGCGCTGCTGTTTCTGAGCGTGGTTTCGACCACGCTGTCGGCACGGTTGGGGATGCCGTTGCTGCTGGTGTTTCTTGCGGTCGGAATGCTGGCGGGGGAAGACGGCATCGGCCGTGTCGACTTCGACAATTTCGTACAGGCCAACGTCATCAGCCAGCTTGCGCTGGCGGTCATCCTGCTCGACGGCGGGCTGCGCACGCGGCTGGAAAGTTTCCGCATCGCGCTGAAACCGTCGGTGGTGCTGGCGACTTGGGGCGTGTTTGCGACCGTGTTGCTGCTGGGACTGTTTACCACGTTTTATCTGGGGTCGGACTGGAAGTTCGGCATCCTGATGGCGGCGATTGTCGGTTCGACCGATGCGGGCGCGGTGTTCAGCCTGCTGCGCAACAGCGGCGTGCGCCTGAACGAGCGCGTGCAGGCAACATTGGAAATCGAATCGGGCGCCAACGACCCGATGGCGGTTTTTCTGGTTACGGCGCTGATTGGCCTGATTATGCAGCCGGAGCGGTCGGGCGTACTGTCGTTCCTGTGGATGCTGGTGCGGCAACTCGGCTTCGGCCTGCTGCTGGGCTGGCTCGGCGGCAAGATACTGGCCAAGCTGGTAGGCCGTCTGAATCTGGCGGAGGGGCTGTATGCGCTGATGATTGTTTCGGGCGGGCTGCTGGTGTTCGCCTTTACCAACCTCATCGGCGGCAGCGGGTTTCTGGCGGTGTACCTCGCGGGCATCATCGTCGGCAACCAGCACAGCCGGGCAACCGAACATGTGCTGCGGGTGATGGACGGGCTGGCGTGGCTGGCGCAGGCGACCATGTTCGTAGTGCTCGGCCTGCTCGTCACGCCGACCAGCGTACTGGAAAAAGGCGCGGACGCGCTGGTCATCGCCGTGTTCCTGATGCTGGTGGCGCGTCCCGCAGCCGTATTCGGCGGCTTGTGGAAATTCCATTACAGCCTGCGTGAAAAGGCATATATCAGTTGGCTCGGTTTGCGCGGCGCCGTACCGATTTCGTTGGCGATGATGCCGCTGGTGATGGGCGTGCCGAATTCGAAGCTGTTGTTTGACGTTGCGTTTGCCGTGGTGATTTTGTCGCTGCTGATTCAAGGAACCACCATTCCGGTGATGGCGCGCTGGCTGAAAGTGGCCGTGCCGCCCAAACCAGAACCGAAAGACACGCGCGACATCTGGCTGGCCGAACGCGAATCCGTGCGCCTGACCGCCTACCGCGTGGCGGCCGATTCGGAGGCCGAAGGGATGCACCCCGACAAAGTCGCGCCGATTTCCTCGTCGTTCGAGCTGCGCTGCTTCGCCCTGATACGCGGCGGCAGGCGGATTGCGCTGCACGGCGACACCGCTTTGCAGGCGGGCGACACGGCATGGTATATCCTGCCGGAAGAGCAGGTAGACAATATGGCGCGCTACTTTACCGAAACCGGTAGCAGCGTGCGCATGAATTTCAATTTCTTCGGCGAATTTGTCGTCGATCCGGCCGGCAGGGCGGGCGATTTGGCGCAGGCTTACGGCCTGAGGCTCAACGACGGCGAGGAGAGCCTGAGCCTGTACGAATTGTTTGAAATGCGCGCCGACAGCAAATATCCGGTGGAGGGCGATCGCATCGAAATCGGTGGCTTTATGCTGATCGTCAAAGAATTGGACAAAAACGGCACGATTAAATGGCTGGGTCTGAAATGTCCGCAATAACCGCCGCCGTTTCCCCGCAACCGGCGTTGCGGGCGGATTCGTGTCCTACCGTATCCTTTTGGACGGCGAAACGCCGTTGGGCATTATGTTTCCCGAGACGGCGGCGCGGTGTTTGCGGCAACGGTTGCCGTGCGTAAAATATCGGATGCCGTCGAATTGAAAGAGGCCGTCTGAAAAACAGCGCAGGGCATCCGCCGCCGGATTCCCGATTTTCAGACGGCCTCGCTGCCGTTTATGCTGAAATGCTGCAAAAATGCTAAATTTCGGTATTAAATAATCAGATTAACGGTATTATAGTTTGACAGACGGTTGCATACGTCATAGTATTCCGTGTATGTAAAAAGTGATGAAAGGCCGTCTGAAAAAGGCGGCATGGCAAATTATATAAGGGATTTATTGTGTTCAAACAGGTAAGAGTGGCCGTAGTCGGCAGTATCAATATGGATTTGGTAACCAACGCACCGCGTTTCCCGCGTATGGGCGAAACGCTGCTGGGAACGGATTTCAACCGCTTCATGGGCGGCAAGGGGGCCAATCAGGCGGTGGCCGCCGCGCGCCTGGGTGCGGACGTGCGCATGATCGGCGCGGTGGGCGACGACGGTTTCGGCTATGAAATGCTGACCAACCTCGACCGTGAGGGCGTATGCAGCGATTGTGTCAAGACGGTGCAGGGATACTCGAGCGGTATCGCCAACATCACCGTTGCGGGCGGTGAAAATTCGATTGTTGCCGTGTCCGGCGCCAATTTCGCCCTGACGCAGGAAGACGTGCTGGCGCATGAGGAAACCATTGCCGGAAGCGATGTGGTGCTCTCGCAGCTCGAAATACCGATGGAGTGCGTGATTACCGCGGCGAAGCTGGCGCAGAAACACGGCAGGCCGTTTGTGTTGAACCCCGCGCCGGCGCAGAGGCTGCCGCAGGAGCTGCTCGAACTGACCACGCTGCTGACGCCCAACACTTACGAGCTGGCCGCCAGCTTGGGGCTGCCTCAGGATATGTCTGCCGAGGAACTCATCAGCCGTTCGCCCTGCCCCGTGCTGATGACGGTTGGCGAAAAAGGTGCGGTTTATAACGACGAGCAAGGTGTGCTGCACTATGTGCCGAGTTTTCCGGTAACGCCGGTCGATTCCACCGGCGCGGGCGACACCTTCAACGGCGCATTTGCGGTGTATTGGAAAGAGGGCATGGAAACCGCCGTACGCAAAGCCTGCGCCGCAGCCGCAGTGTCCATTACCCAAAACGGCGCGCAAAGCGGTATGCCGTCTGAAGAGGAGCTGGAAGAATTTCTGGCAATCCGTCGATAAGCTGCGTTCGGTTTCCCGTTGGTAACGAGGCCGTCTGAAAATCTGTTTTCAGACGGCCTCATCTGTTTCCGAAGGTTTTTCAGCCTTTGTTCAACGCCTGTTTGTTTTCACCCTCGCGCCTCAGTTCTTTGGGCAGGACGAATACGATGCTTTCTTCCGCGCCTTCGCCCTCGCGTATGGTTTCGTGCCCCCATTCCTGAATGGTTTGCAGCACCTCTTTGACCAGCACTTCGGGGGCGGATGCGCCGGCGGTGACGCCGACCTTGTTTTTGCCTTCGAACCATTCGCGCCGCAGGTAGCCGGCGTTGTCCACCATGTAGGCGTCCACGCCGCGCAGGGCCGCGACTTCGCGCAAGCGGTTGCTGTTGGAGGAGTTGGGCGAACCGACCACAATCACCAAATCGCATTCTTCCGCCAGCTCTTTGACGGCTTTCTGACGGTTGGTGGTGGCGTAGCAGATGTCTTCTTTATGCGGGTTGCGGATGTTGGGGAAGCGCGCGTTCAGTGCGGCGATGATGTCTTTGGTTTCGTCGACCGAAAGCGTGGTCTGGCTGACATAGGCCAGCTTGTCGGGATTTCTGACTTCGAGCCGCGCCACGTCTTCGACCGTTTCGACCAGAAACATTTTGCCCGGCGGCAGTTGGCCCATCGTGCCTTCGACTTCGACATGGCCTTTGTGGCCTATCATGATGATTTCGCAGTCTTGCGCGTCCAGCCGCGCCACTTCCTTGTGTACCTTCGTTACCAGCGGGCAGGTGGCGTCGAACACGCGGAAGCCGCGCGCCTTGGCTTCTTCCTGTACGGCTTTGGACACGCCGTGCGCCGAGTAAATCAGGGTTGCGCCGGCAGGCACTTCGGACAGGTTTTCGATAAAGACCGCACCTTTTTCGCGCAGATTGTCCACCACGAATTTATTGTGCACCACTTCATGACGCACATAAATCGGCGCGCCGAATTCTTCCAGCGCGCGCTCCACGATACTGATGGCCCGGTCGACACCGGCGCAGAAGCCGCGCGGGTTGGCCAGAATAATGGTTTTTTCAGACATTGCGTGTGATTCCGTTTATTGTTTTTCTTTATTTCCATTTTCGGACGGTTTTTTGTTTTTCAAACCGTCCACTACCAGCAGCACCGCGCCTACGCAGATGAAGCTGTCGGCGATGTTAAAGGCCGGATAAAACCAATCCTGCCAGTAAAACAATAAAAAATCAACCACATGGCCGTAAAGCAAACGGTCGATGACGTTGCCGACCGCGCCGCCGATAATCATTGCCGCGCCGATTTTGCCCCAGCGCCCGAAGTCGTCGCGCCAGATGGCGCGGGCAAGGTATAGGCTGATGACGGCGGCCAACACCAGAAAAAAGAACTTTTGCCAGCCGCCTTGGTCGGCCAGAAAACTGAATGCCGCGCCGGTATTGTATACCAGCGTCAGGTCGAAAAAGCCGGGGACGATGTTCAGCCGCTCCATGAAGCGGAAACTCTCCAGCACGGCCAGTTTGCTGAACTGGTCGGATGCGACGGCCAGTGCGGACAACAGGAAATAGGGGATTTTTGAAGACGGGGCGGAAGACATATTTTCAGACGGCCTGATAAACACAAAGCCCGTATTCTACCCGAAAGCGCAGCGGGATGTCCGACTTTTGCCCGCGCCGCGCCTTCCGTGCGCCATCGTTGCCGAGGCCGTCTGAAAACGGCGGGAGCGGGATAATGAAATCCGATTACAGGCTTCGTTCGGCATATGAATGAATGTTTCAGCTTTAACAACCGCCGTTTTCCCGAAGGCCGTCTGAAAGCCGTTTTTCAGACGGCCTTTTTTAATTTGAAAATAAACGGTTAACCGAAAACGGTTTAAACGGTGGCGCTGCCGCGTCAGGTTTGTGCTATCTTGGATATGAACGGCATATTATTTGTATTTTTTCTACTCAGAGGTATCCGAAATGGAAAACTGGACGCAGACTTTAAGTGCGGGCACGCTCTTGGGTATTGCCGCGGGCGCGGTGTTGCTGATTTTGGTGCTGATTGTGAAGTTCCGTATCCACGCGCTGCTGACGCTGATTCTGGTCAGCCTGGCCACGGCGGTGGCGACGGGGCTGCCGATGAACCATATCGTCAACGACGTGCTGGTCAAAAACTTCGGCGGCACGCTCGGCAGCGTGGCCTTGCTGGTCGGCTTGGGCGCGATGCTGGGGCGGCTGGTGGAAACGTCCGGCGGCGCGCAGTCGCTGGCCGATGCGCTGGTGCGGGCGTTCGGCGAGAAACGCGCACCGTTTGCGCTGGGGATGGCTTCGCTGATTTTCGGTTTCCCGATTTTCTTTGACGCGGGACTGATGGTGATGCTGCCGATTGTGTTCGCCACCGCGCGGCGTATGAAACAGGACGTGCTGCCTTATGCGCTGGCGTCCATCGGCGCGTTTTCGGTGATGCACGTCTTCCTGCCGCCGCATCCCGGGCCGATTGCTTCGGCGGAATTTTACGGTGCGAATATCGGCCATGTGCTGATTATCGGGCTGCCGGTGGCGTTCGTCGCATGGTATTTCAGCGGTTATCTGCTCGGCAAAGTGCTGGGGCGCACGATTCATGTCCCCGTTCCCGATTTTCTGAGCGGCGGCGCGCAAGATGCGGACCAGCCGCAGGAACCGGCCTCCGCGGCGACGGTTATCGGTATCTTGCTGATTCCTATGGTGTTGATCTTCCTGAATACCGGTCTGGCCACCTTAATCAGCGAGAAAGTGGTCGATGCGGGCGAAAGTTGGGTTCAAATTTTGCAGATGTTGGGTTCGACACCCGTAGCGTTGTTGATTTCGGTGTTGGCGGCAATGTTCGTGCTGGGACGCAAACGCGGCGATAAAGCCAGTGCGCTGGAGAAAACCATAGACGGCGCGCTCGGTCCGGTCTGCTCGGTGATTTTGATTACCGGCGCGGGCGGCATGTTCGGCGGCGTATTGCGTGCATCGGGTATCGGCAAGGCACTGGCCGACAGTATGGCGGATTTGGGTATTCCCGTTTTGCTGGGCTGTTTTTTGGTGGCGCTGGCGTTGCGCGTGGCGCAAGGTTCGGCAACGGTCGCATTGACGACCGCCGCCGCGCTGATGGCTCCTGCCGTTGCCGCCGCAGGTTTCAGCGACTGGCAGCTTGCATGTGTGGTGTTGGCGACGGCGGCAGGTTCGGTCGGTTGCAGCCATTTCAACGATTCGGGCTTCTGGCTGGTCGGCCGCCTGCTGGATATGGACGTGCCGACGACGCTGAAAACGTGGACGGTCAACCAAACGCTGATTGCAGCCATCGGGTTTGCATTGTCGGCGTTGGCCTTCGTTTTGGTTTGATTGGATAAGGAAGGAGAGGCGGAATGACAGTGCATTTTGTGATGATGGGCGTGTGCGGCTGCGGTAAAACCACGGCTGCGCTTGCGTTGCAGAGATTTTTGAATGGCTGCCCGTATGCCGAAGGCGACGAGTTTCATACGCAGGAAAACCGCGACAAAATGGGCGCGGGCATTCCGCTGACCGACGAAGACCGTTATCCGTGGCTGTGCCGGTTGCGGGACTGGATGACGGAGCGGTCGCGTGAAGGGGTGGCGTATTCCGTCGTAACCTGTTCGGCGCTGAAACGCAGTTACCGCGATATTCTGCGCGGTGCGGAGGGAAAGGTGGTATTCGTGCACCTGACGCCGCCGCAGGAGGTGAACCTGCAACGCATGATGGCGCGCAAAGGGCATTATATGAAGGCCGGAATGCTGGATTCGCAACTGGAGATTCTGGAAGAATTGGATGCGGACGAATACGGCGTGAAAATCGGCAATCCGGGCACGCCTGAGGAAGTGGAGGCCGATATTACCGCTTGGGTGGAAAAAGAAGGGTTGGTATAGGACTCATATAACGTTGGGAGGCCGTCTGAAATGATTTTTCAGACGGCCTCTTTAATGTTCGGACGCTTTAATTCGCCTGCTTGCGCAGTTGCGGGTGGTTTTGCAGATTGTCCAAAGCAATTTCCACCATGCGGGGGGCCGTCGTGCCCAAATCGAAAGATTGCGGCGAAGTGAACCACCGCCAAATCAGGCCGTCGAGCATAGAGTTGAGGAAAATGACGGCCATGTCGATGTCCAAATCCTCAGGCAGGGCGTTCTGGCGGATGGATGCGGAAAGAATGGTGGTGATTTTTTCACGCCACAGCAGCTGGTGTTTGTTGGCCATTGCGATGACCGCTTCGTTTTGTTCGGTATGTTCGCATTTTAAAAACAGGATGTTGTGGAATTTGTAGTGCATGCTGTTATTTTCCAAACGCTGAAAGAATTTCAGCAGGGTCAGGCGGAAATTCGGCCAGCATTCTCCCGCATTGCTTTCCAAATCCTGCTGCATACAGCTTTCGATATCGTCGCAGATGCGTTGGAACAGGGCGTCGAACAAGTCTTCTTTGTTTTTGAAATGCCAATACAGCGCACCGCGCGTTACGCCTGCGGCTTGGGCGATTTCGTTGAGCGAAGTGCGCGCGATACCTTTTTTGTAGAAGGTGTCCAGAGCGGCAAGCATTAAATGTTCTTTGGTTTTCAATGCTTCGATTTTGGTTTTTCTCATGGCTGAAGTCCGGAAGCGGTCGTGTAAAAGTATTTCAAGTCTGTCTGTAATTATAAAAAAATCCTTGGGAACATGCAAGAATGTATGTATAATACCGCGCTGAAATGTAATAGAAGTATCAATGTGTTGTACGCATTCGTAATTCTCATTTTCCTGCATTGCTCGGAAAAACGGCCGTGTAGGCGGTTGGTCCGTACGATAGGTTTGCAGCGCGTTTTCAATAACAAATATTCGTTATCATCAATATTTCAGATAGGAAAAATAATGACTCTTCATGTCTCTAACAAGATGCTGCGCGTAGCGGCAATCGCTGCGGCAACGGCGCTGGCTCTGTCTGCCTGCGGCAAGAGTGAAGACAAAGCCGGACAGCAGGGCGGTGCGGCGGCAGGCCAACAGGCCCCCGCGCCCGAAGTCAGGGTGGTTACGGTACATCCGCAACAGGTTACCATCAGCACCGACCTTCCCGGCCGTCTGGAATCGTTCCGTTCGGCAGGTGTCCGCGCCCAAGTCGGCGGCATTATCAAGAAACGCTTGTTTCAAGAGGGCAGTTATGTGAAGGCCGGGCAGCCGCTTTACCAACTTGATGACGCAACTTATGTCGCTTCTCTGGAAAGCGCGCGCGCGCAGCTGGCGACGGCGGAAGCCTCTCTGGCGAAAGCCAATGCGGATTTGACGCGCTATAAACCGTTGGTGGCCGCCGATGCCATCAGCAAACAGGATTACGATGCCGCCGTGGCATCCAAGCGTTCCGGCGAAGCGTCGGTAAAATCGGCCAAAGCTGCGATTAAATCCGCGCAAATCAACGTCGGTTATTCGCGCATTACCGCGCCGATTTCGGGCTATATCGGACAATCCAAAGTTTCCGAAGGCTCGCTGGTCGGCGCGAACGATAGTACCGTACTGGCGACCATCCAGCAAACCAATCCGATGTATGTCAACCTTACCCAGTCCGCTACCGACGTGATGCGTCTGAAGCAGGATATTGCCGACGGTAAAATGCAGGCGGTAAACGGTGCGGTGGAAGTGAGCATTTTGCTGGAAAACGGTACGGAATATCCACATAAAGGCCGCCTGTTGTTTGCCGACCCGACCGTGAACGAAACCACGGGACAAGTAACACTGCGTGCGGAAGTGCCGAATAAAGACAATGTATTGCTGCCGGGTCTGTATGTCCGCGTGCGTCTGCCGCAGGCCGATATTGCCGACTCGTTCGTCGTTCCGCAGCAGGCCGTTACCCGAGGCACGAAAGATACGGTTCTTATTGTGAACGCCAAAGGCGAAATGGAGCCGCGCGAGGTAACAGTTGCCCGACAGCAGGGAACCAACTGGATTATCACCGCAGGTCTGAACGACGGCGACAAAGTCGTCGTGGAAGGAACCAGTATCGCCGCCATGTCGGGTGCGAAGAAAGTAACGCCGAAAGAATGGACGCCGTCTGAAAGCAAATCCGCCGCTTCTGCTCCTCAGGCAGCCGCTTCTTCCGCCAAACCGGCCGTTCAGACGGCCTCTGAAGCCAAACCGGCATCTGCGGCTAAATAAGGAAGGCATCAATGGCTAAGTTTTTTATCGACCGTCCCATCTTCGCATGGGTGATTGCGATTTTCATCATCGCGGCAGGTATTATCGGCATCAGAAGCCTGCCGGTTTCCCAATATCCGTCCGTTGCCGCACCGACCATTACGCTGACCGCCACTTATCCTGGCGCGTCCGCGCAGGTAATGGAAGACAGCGTGCTTGCCGTTATCGAACGCAATATGTATGGCGTAGATGGCTTGGACTATATGACCACTTCCGCCGACTCCAGCGGCAGCGGCAGCGTCAGCATCACATTTACGCCTGAAACCGACGAAGATTTGGCGCAGGTGGACGTGCAGAACAAACTCTCCGAAGTGTTGAACAACCTGCCTGCTACCGTGCAGCAATACGGCGTTACCGTATCCAAAGCGCGTGACAACTTTCTGATGATTGTGATGCTCTCGTCAGACGTACAGTCCATCGAGGAGATGAACGACTACGCGCAGCGCAATATCGTACCTGAATTGCAACGTATTGACGGCGTGGGTCAGGTTCGATTGTTTGGTGCGCAACGCGCCATGCGTATTTGGGTTGACCCGAAAAAACTGCAAAACTACAACTTGTCGTTTTCAACGGTAACCAATGCGCTGTCTGCTCAGAACGTTCAGATTTCCGCGGGTTCCATCGGTTCGCTGCCTGCCGCGCAAGGCCAGACCATTTCGGCGACCGTTACGGCGCAAGGTCAGTTGAGTACGGCCGAAGAGTTTGGCAACATCATTCTGGTTTCCAATACCGACGGTTCCAACGTCTACCTGAAAGACGTGGCGAAAGTCAGCCTAGGTATGGAAGACTATTCCGCCTCAATCCGTCTGAACGGCGTGAACACCACCGGTATGGCGGTTATGCTGTCCAACAGCGGTAATGCTTTGGCAACTGCTACCGCCGTGCAGGAAAAGATGGCGACCTTGAAAAAATACTTCCCGCAGGGCATGAGCTGGAAAAACCCTTACAATACCTCCAAATTCGTTGATCTTTCGATTCAAAAAGTGATTCATACGCTTTTGGAAGCCATCGCATTGGTATTTCTGGTGATGTTCCTCTTCCTGCAAAATATCCGCTATACGCTGATTCCGACCATTGTCGTGCCGATTTCGCTGTTGGGTGGTTTTGCCTTCATCTCCTATATGGGCATGTCGATTAACGTACTGACCATGTTTGCGATGGTATTGGTCATCGGTATCGTGGTCGACGATGCGATTGTGGTCGTCGAAAATGTTGAGCGCATTATGGCGACGGAAGGTTTGCCGCCTAAAGAAGCCACCAAAAAAGCGATGGGTCAGATTTCCGGCGCGGTTATCGGTATTACCGCCGTCCTGATTTCCGTGTTCGTGCCTCTGGCGATGTTCAGCGGCGCGACCGGCAATATTTACAAACAGTTCGCCCTGACCATGGCGGCATCAATCGCATTCTCTGCCTTCCTTGCCCTGACGCTGACACCAGCCTTGTGCGCCACCATGCTCAAGCCGATTCCGAAAGGGCATCACGAAGAGAAAAAAGGTTTCTTCGGCTGGTTCAACAAAAAATTCACCGCTTGGACGCATGGCTACGAAGGCTGGGTTGCCAAAGTGCTGCGTAAGACTTTCCGCATGATGGTTATCTATATCGGCTTGGCGGTTGTGGGCGTATTCCTGTTTATGCGCCTGCCGACTGCCTTCCTGCCGACCGAAGACCAAGGCTTCATCATGGTCAGCGTGCAACTGCCTGCGGGTGCGACCAAAGAGCGTACTGATGCGACGCTGGCGCAAGTAACGCAGTTGGCAAAAAGCATTCCTGAAATTGAAAACATCATTACCGTTTCCGGCTTCAGCTTTTCGGGCAGCGGTCAGAACATGGCGATGGGTTTTGCCATGCTCAAAGACTGGAACGAGCGTAAAACTCCGGGCAGCGATGCGGAATCGGTTGCAGGCAAACTGACCGGCATGATGATGGGTACGCTTAAAGACGGCTTCGGTATTGCCGTAACGCCTCCTCCGATTATGGAGCTGGGCAACGGTTCCGGTCTGACCATCAACCTGCAAGACCGCAACAACACCGGTCATGCCGCATTGCTGGCCAAACGCAACGAGTTGATTCAGAAAATGCGCGCCAGCGGCCTGTTTGACCCGAGCACCGTCCGTGCCAGCGGTCTGGAAGATGCGCCGCAGTTGAAAATCGACATCAACCGTGCCGCCGCCGCTGCGCAGGGGATTTCGTTTTCCGACATCCGTACTGCGTTGGCGACTTCGCTGGGTTCTTCTTATGTCAATGACTTCCCGAACCAAGGCCGTCTGCAACGCGTAATGGTTCAGGCTGATGCAAACTCCCGTATGCAACCCGCCGACATCCTGAACCTGACCGTGCCTAACAGTTCCGGCGTCGCCGTGCCGCTTTCCACCATCGCCACCGTTTCTTGGGAAAACGGCATGGAGCAAAGCGTGCGCTTCAACGGTTATCCTGCAATGAGCCTTTCTGCTTCACCCGCCACTGGTGTATCTACCGGTCAGGCAATGGCGGCGGTACAGAAAATGGTTGACGAAATGGGCAGCGGTTACAGTCTCGAATGGGGCGGCCAGTCGCGCGAAGAAGCCAAAGGCGGTTCGCAAACACTGATTCTGTATGCTTTGTCGATTGCCGCCGTATTCTTGGTGCTTGCCGCACTGTACGAAAGCTGGTCGATTCCGCTGGCGGTAATTCTGGTGATTCCGTTGGGTTTGATCGGTGCCGCTTTGGGTGTGACCGGACGCAACCTGTTTGAAGGGCTGCTCGGTAAAGTGCCTTCGTTTACCAACGACATCTATTTCCAAGTCGGCTTCATCACCGTGATGGGTCTGAGTGCGAAAAACGCGATTTTGATTATCGAATTTGCCAAAGACTTGCAGGCTCAGGGCAAGAGTGCCTTGCAGGCCGCATTGGCTGCGGCACACCTGCGTTTCCGCCCGATTATCATGACTTCGTTTGCCTTCATCTTGGGCGTGGTGCCGCTGTATATCGCCAGCGGGGCCAGTTCCGCCAGCCAGCGTGCCATCGGTACGACTGTGTTCTGGGGTATGTTGATCGGTACGATTTTGTCCGTGTTCCTTGTGCCGCTCTTTTATGTCATCGTGCGTAAACTCTTCAAAGAAACTGCGCACGAGCACGAAATGGCCGCCAAACATGCGGCCGAAAGCGGCGCGATGATGATTGAAGACATTCCGTTTGAAGACGAAGAAGATTCGGATAAGAAACACTGAGCGAACAGATGCCGTCTGAAATTTTCAGACGGCATCTATAACGAGGATTAGACATGAAAAATATCACATTCAAGCCTGTTTTGAGCGTTCTGGCTGCCGCTGTCGCCCTGTCGGCCTGTACCATGATTCCGAAATACGAACAGCCCGCAGTGAACGTGCCCGAAACATTCAAATACGATACGCAGGCCGGAACAGGCATCCAAGCGGCTTCCTTGGGGTGGCAGGACTATTTCGCCGACCCGCGCCTGTACCGTTTGATTGACATTGCGTTGGAGCGCAATACCGATTTGCGTACCGCCGCACTGAACGCCGAAGGGCTGCGCAAGCAGTATATGATTAGCCGCGCCGACCTGCTGCCGGGCATCAATGCCACCGGTAGCGGTTCGCGCGGCCGCACGGCGAAGGATTTGAGTTCGACCGGCAATTCTAATGTTTCTTCGGCCTATAACGTCGGACTGGGCGTAACGTCATACGAATTGGACCTGTTCGGCAAAGTGCGCAGCAATACCCAAGCCGCGCTGCAAACTTATTTCAGCAGCCTTGCCGCGCGCGATTCGGCCCATTTGAGCCTGATTGCTTCGGTGGCCAAAGCCTATTTCAACGAACTTTACGCCCAAGATTCGATGAAGCTGGCGCAAAACGTGTTGAAATCGCGCGAGCGGACTTTCAAACTGACGCAGTTGAAACACAAGGCGGGTGTTATTTCCGCCGTCGATCTGAGCCAGCAGCAGGCACTGATAGAATCGGCCAAAGCAGATTATGAAAACGCCGTTAAAAACAGGGAACAGGCGCGCAATGCGCTGGCCGTGTTGATAAACGGCCCGATTCCCGAAGACCTGCCCGCACCGCTGCCGCTGGACAAGCAGTTTAAAATCACCAAGCTGCCGGCCGGCCTGTCTTCGGAAGTATTGCTGAACCGGCCCGACATCCGTGCCGCCGAGTTTGATTTGAAAAAAGCCAATGCCAATATCGGCGCGGCGCGCGCGGCGTTTTTCCCCAGCATCAGCCTGACCAGCACCATAGGCACGGGTTCGACCGAATTGAGCGGCCTGTTTAAAGGCGGCAACCGCACATGGGCGTTTGCGCCGACCATCAACCTGCCGATTTTCAACTGGGGCAGCAACAAAGCCAATTTGGATTACGCCAAAATCCAGCAGCAGGTTCAGATTGTGAATTATGAGGCGGCCGTGCAGTCGGCTTTCCGCGACGTTTCCGACGCACTTGTCGCCCGTGAACAGTTGGACAAAACCTATGCCGCCAACCGCCGGCAGAGCAAGGCTTACGCCGATGCGCTGCGTTTGGTCCGCCTGCGCTACAAACACGGCGTTTCCAGTGCGCTGGATTTGCTGGATGCCGAACGCAGCAGTTATGGCGCCGATACGGCCCTGTTGTCTAACCAGTTGACCCGTTTGGAAAACCTTGCCGATTTGTATAAAGCGCTCGGCGGCGGTTTGAAACGTATGACCGGTGAAACCGAAGGCTCGTCGAAATAAGCGTTGCGTTCGAGCATAAGAGGCCGTCTGAAAACAGGATTTACGTTTTCAGACGGCCTCTTTTTCCGTTTTTCGGGAAGATTCCGTATGGAAGAGGCCGGACGTCAGCCGGTTTGTCATGGCGGCACAGTCAACCTCTCATGCCATGCTGACACCAAAACAAAAGGCCGTCTGAAATTTTCAGACGGCCTTTTGCCGCTTTTAAACGACTGCTTGTTAGGGAGTAAACAAAGACGGCCTTATTTTTTAGCCGGAACAGCCGGAGCGGTAGCCGGAGCCGCTTCCTGAGTCGGAGCGGGAGCAGCTTGTGCGGGAACGGATACGCGTTCGAAACCTTTGCCTTTCATACATGCGTCAAAAGTGGCGCTGTCCTGACCGGCTCCGCCGGCCTGTTGGCATTGCTGTTTCGCTTCTTCAACGCTCATCTGCTGCGGAGCTTGGTTTTCTTCCGCAGACTTGTTGCTGGCACATGCGCTTAACATCAAACCAGCTGCGATTGTCGAAATCAATAATTTTTTCATTTGTATAATCCTTAGTCTGTTTATGGTCGTCAGAAGCCGTAATCCGCCGATGCGGCAAACGCATTCGGACATCATTGGGCGGTCCTGTGTTAGAGATTGGATTCGGCGGATTTAGTTTCAAATCATGATGTAAGTTTACGCTAAGGGAATAGGCGGAGTGTTAATGACAAAAACAAAAACAGTCCGAACTCAAAAGTTTGTGCTGTTAAAGCGGAATGTTTGCCCGAATGTTATTTGCCGGGGGAGAACCGGCGTTCGCGGCAAAACGTAAGCCCGAGGCAGCGGCAGTATGTCGATAAAGAGGCAGGAAAAAGCGCTGTGGTTTTGAATTCAAGTTTCTGTGGCTGAAGAGTCTCCCAATGTTTTCTGATACATCCGAATAATTGGTTAAACCAATATCGGAATTGCGCAGGTTCGCAAAACTTTGATATGCCGGAAAATTATTTTTCAGACGGCCTTATCCGGCTTGATGGAGGCATCTGCTTAAAATCAAATAAAACAAATTGTTATTAAAGATGTAAAATGCAGTCCTGTGTGGTTTGATGCGCTTGAGAAGCATGGGGCGGGATGTTGACGGGGGTATGGGCTGTTATTAGAATACGCCGCATTGGTCAGTCCAATTTCAAAAGTGCGCGGCTTTGTAGCTTGGAATGGAGGCCGTCTGAAAACCTTGGACGAAACCCCGTTTCACTGATGCCTTGTTTTCAGACGGCCTTTTATATGGATTGGGATAGGAAATATCCAAATTCTCCATATAGCCGTTTCAAAAGTCGGTGAACGCTTTATTTAAAGGCATTTTAAACGTAGCAGATGCTGTTGTATGGGGCAGAATACCGCCGTTATCGAATGGCCGGTCCGCCCTGAATCAAGCAAAAAAGAGGGATAAAGATGGCGAAACTGGTTCGGCCGCAAAAAGTCAGCGACCAAGTATTGTCGGTTTTGGAAGAACGCATCGCGGCGGGCATTTACGAAGAAGGCGGCAAAATCCCGCCCGAGCGCACGCTGGCGGAAGAGTTCGGCGTATCGCGTCCGTCGGTCAGGGTCGCGCTGAACATACTGATTGCGCGGCAGGTTTTGGAAGCGCGGCAGGGCGACGGCTATTACGTTTCCGTCAAACCGCAACAAGATTTCCTCCAAAGCTGGCAGGAATTGCTCGGCAAACATTCCAACTGGGAAACCGACGTTTTCGATTTCAGCTGCCACATCGAAGGCTGCATGGCATCGCTGGCTGCCGAGAGGCGCACCGATGCCGATTTGAAACGGATTGATTTTTGGCGGCAAAAATTCGAATCCGCCTGCGAAAGCGGCCATCTGGAACACCAAACCGAAGCTGACGTGAGCTTCCATCAAACCATCGCCGACGCCGCGCACAACATCCTCTTCAGCCACCTCTCCGGCGGCCTGCTCAAAATGCTCTACCGCCAGACGCGCAGCAGCATCATCTACTTCAACCAAACCGAAGACCCGCGCCCGAAGCTGATTGCCCAACACCGCGCCATCTACGAAGCCATCTTGGAACGCCGCCCTGCCGATGCCGCCGAAGCCGCAAAAATACACTTAAACTACGTCGCCAACAGCATATTGCAAAACAGGGAATACAAAAGCCGCAACGAACACGCCGACACGCTGGCGCAGAACGATTTGAAGCGGGTGCAGGATTGGTGAGAAGTAAATCCGCATTTTGACCTTCATCCTGTCTTCCAGGCCGTCTGAAAACAAGGTTTCAGACGGCCTGATATGTATCGGCCCTTCGGTCGGCGCATCCCTGCGGCCTGATAAAGCGGTATGTTTTGTGGCATAATCCGAAGTTCGAAGCAAACCGTCTGTTTGCATCCGACACACTATTTTTCAGACGGCCTGCATACCGCAAAAGGCCGTCTGAACAGAGAGACGACCGATATGAATCCATTTGCATCCCTCGGCTTGGGCAGCGAAATCGTTTCCGCGCTGACCGAGCAAGGTTACGAAACCCCGACCCCCATCCAAACCGCCGCCATCCCCAAAGCACTCGCCGGCCACGACCTCTTGGCCGCCGCCCAAACCGGCACGGGCAAAACCGCTGCCTTTATGCTGCCCGCGTTGGAACGGCTCAAGCGCTACGCTACCTCCAGCACTTCGCCCGCGATGCACCCCGTGCGTATGCTGGTGTTGACCCCGACGCGCGAACTCGCCGACCAAATCGACCAAAACGTGCAGGGTTACATCAAAAACTTGCCGTTGCGGCATACCGTCCTCTTCGGCGGCGTCAACATGGACAAACAAACCGCCGACCTGCGTGCCGGCTGCGAAATCGTCGTCGCCACCGTCGGCAGGCTGCTTGACCACGTCAAACAGAAAAACATCAACTTAAACAAAGTCGAAATCGTCGTTCTCGACGAAGCCGACCGTATGCTGGATATGGGTTTCATCGACGACATCCGCAAAATCATGCAGATGCTACCCAAACCACGTCAAACCCTGCTCTTTTCCGCAACCTTTGCCCCGCCCATCCGCAAGCTCGCCAAAGACTTCATGAACGCGCCCGAAATCGTCGAAGTCGCCGCGCAAAACACCACCAGCGCCAATGTCGAGCAGCACATCATCGCCGTTGACGCGCTCAAAAAACGCAACCTCTTAGAGCGGCTGATTGTCGATTTGCAGATGAACCAAGTCATCGTGTTCTGCAAAACCAAACAAAGCGTCGACCAAGTCACCCGCGACCTCGTGCGCCGCAACCTTGCCGCCCAATCCATCCACGGCGACAAATCCCAGCAAAGCCGCCTCGAAACCCTCAACGCCTTCAAGGAAGGCAGCCTGCGCGTCCTCGTCGCCACCGACGTCGCCGCACGCGGTTTGGACATCGCCGAGCTGCCCTTCGTCATCAACTACGAGCTGCCGACCCAGCCCGAAGACTACGTCCACCGCATCGGACGCACCGGCAGGGCAGGCGCGGACGGCGTCGCCATTTCCCTGATGGACAAAACCGAGCAAAAAATGTTTGAAGCCATCAAAGAATTGACCGGCAACGACTTGGTAGTCGAACGCATCGAAGGCTTCGAGCCGCAGTGGTGGGGCGGGGCGGATACCGCGTCTTCCGAAGAAAGCAGGCCGTCTGAAAGCCGCCGCGAACGCCGGCGCGACAACGCGCGCAAGGCAGGCGAACGCAGCGACAAACCCCATGCCGATAAAACCGATCCGGGCGCGGCCTGCGGAAAAATCGCCGGACGCAACCGCCGCAGCCGCCGCGAACGCCAGCCGTGCGCACTCTTACAACCGAATTACGGCGCATAAAAAATTACACGGCATACTGATTAAAACACGTCCGGAGAAAACGATGCCGTCTGAAGCAATGCCGCAGACCGCCAAAGGCGTACTCGCCGCCGTTGCGTCCAACGTACTGTTTGCCATGCTGTTTCTGTATAGCAGCTGGATGAAGCCGATGAACGGTACCGACGTATTCGCATGGCGCATGGTCGGAATGCTGTTTGCCCTGTTCGCCCTAGCAAGCCTGACACACAGTTGGCAGGGCGCGCTGAATTTCGCCGCC
This sequence comes from Neisseria oralis, assembly GCF_045062685.1. Taxonomy (NCBI): domain Bacteria; kingdom Pseudomonadati; phylum Pseudomonadota; class Betaproteobacteria; order Neisseriales; family Neisseriaceae; genus Neisseria; species Neisseria oralis. The sequence goes on along the minus strand of NZ_JBJGEB010000001.1, from coordinate 78,703 downwards.
GGCATCGGCAAAGACTGGAAACGCTGGCTGCTCGTCATCCTGCCTACGCCGATACTCGCCAGCCAGCTTTGGCTGTTTGTCTGGTCGCCCGTCAACGGCGAGGGCATCAACGTCGCCATGGGTTATTTCCTGTTTCCGCTGGCCATGATGTTGGTAGGCAGGATTTGGTTCAAAGAACGGCTGGGCGGCCCGCAACGCCTTGCCGTAACATTGGCCTGCGCCGGCGTCGCCTGCCAACTGTGGCGCAACGGCGCATTTTCATGGGTGACGGTGTGGGTGTTCGGCACCTATCCGCTGTATTACCTGCTGCGCCGCAAACTGGGCGTGCCGTCCCTTATCGGCCTGCTCGTCGACTTGATTATCATCACCCCCTGTATGCTGGTGTATATCGTTTTCTTTTCCGACAGCCCGGGCATGATAGCCGCCCAACCGAGTTTGATTGCATTCATCGTTCTGATCGGCATCAACAGCGCGCTGGCGATGTATCTGAACCTTCAGGCCAACAACATGCTGCCGATGGCCGTATTCGGCATGCTGAGTTATCTCGAACCTATTTTACTGTTCGTCATCGCGGTGCTCTGGCTGGACGAACCGCTCGAAAACAGCGCCCTCGCCGGCTACGGCCTGATTTGGCTGGGTCTGAGCGTGATGATAGCTAACAGTTTAATTAGAATGAAGAAAAAATAAACAAAGGCCGTCTGAAAATTTTTCAGACGGCCTTTGGCGCTTATGGAAGCGGGTTTTCACAAGGCGCGGTCGAAATAGAGCGGTACGCTGCTTTGCGCGCTCATCCGCGCTAAGTAGTCTGCGATTTTTGCCGGCCACTGTACGCCGCGGACGACGGTGAGGTTGCGCAGAATCGGAAAGGTCAGGATGTCTTCCATGCCGATTTCGCCGCCGATGCCGTCCGAACCGGAAGCGGCGAGGGTTTCCAGTTGGGCAAGGTCTTGGTTGAGCCGTTCCAGATATTGTGCGGTTTCGTTTAGGTTGGTTTCGAAGTTGCCGATGTTTTTCTCTTTTTTATCAATGAAGTATTGTACCGCTGATTCGGTGGCGAACTCAGGCAGGCCGATTTTGACCAGGCGCGGCTGGGCAAGGCGGTTGTTGTATTCGCCGACTTTGTCGAGCCATGCCTGCAATTCGGGGCGGACTTCGGTTTTCAGACGGCCTTTGCCAGCCGTTTCGTCGATATAGTGTACGATGTCGAGGCTTTCGCCCATAAACGTGCCGTCGTCTTTTTCCAGAATCGGGACTTGTTTGGCACCAATCATGCCGATGGGGGTGTCTTCGTCGTCATTGGCGAGGATGATGTTTTCCACTTCTACGCCGCGCAGGCCGAAAATCATGCGGGCGCGGACGCAGAACGGACAATGGTCGTATATATAAAGCTTCATGTTTATGCTCCGAATGGGTGGCGGATAGGGCTAACATAGCATTTCAGGCCGTCTGAAACAAGGGCTGCGGACGGCTCGGCGGTATTAGGCCTATTTGATATAGGCTCAATAGATATTATTAATCCTACCCGTTTTTGATACAATATAAACGACCGACAAACAGTCAATAATCCTTTCTCAAGGCCGCCGTCTTGCGGCCGGTTTGTTCCGACACCTATCTAGGAAGCACCATGAACGGCATCCTCCACACTCCGAGCAGTATCGCGCCCGACCTTGAAAATTACCGCGGCTGGTTCGACGGTTATCTCGCAGGCTTGCCCGACAAAGATGTGCGGCTGCTTCAGACGGCCTTGAAACTGGCACAGCGGCATTATCCCGCCGAAGCGAAGACCGACAGCGGAGAGCCGTTGTTGAGCAATCTGATGGGGGCGGCGCAGATGGTCAACGACATGGATTTGCTGCCAGATGCCGTCGCCGCCACCCTCCTTGCCGCTATTTCGGGTTACTGTCCCGACTGGCAGCAGGTCGTTACCGAGCAGTGCAACGCAACCATCTGCGAGCTGGTCAAAGGTGTGGACGAAGTGCAGAAGCTCACCCACTTCGCCCGAGTGGACAGCCTTGCCACTTCCGAAGAGCGCGCCCAGCAAGCCGAAACCATGCGTAAAATGCTGCTGGCGATGGTGACCGACATCCGCGTCGTGCTAATCAAACTCGCCATGCGCACCCGCACCATGCAGTTTCTCAGCAATATCCCCGACTGCCCCGAAAAACGTGCTGTTGCCAAAGAAACCCTCGACATTTTTGCCCCGCTCGCCAACCGTCTGGGCGTGTGGCAGCTCAAATGGCAGCTTGAAGACCTCGGCTTCCGCCATCAAGAACCCGAAAAATATCGCGAAATCGCGCTGCTTTTGGACGAAAAACGCACCGAGCGCCTCGAATATATCGAAAACTTCCTCAACATCCTGCGCGCGGAGCTCAAAAAATACAACGTTCACTTTGAAGTCGCCGGCCGCCCGAAACACATCTACTCCATTTACAAAAAAATGGTGAAGAAAAAACTCAGCTTCGACGGGCTGTTCGACATCCGCGCCGTGCGGATTTTGGTCGATACCGTCCCCGAGTGTTACACCACGCTGGGCATCGTCCACAGCCTCTGGCAGCCTATCCCGGGCGAGTTCGACGACTACATCGCCAACCCCAAAGGCAACGGCTATAAAAGTTTGCACACCGTCATCGTCGGCCCGGAAGACAAAGGCGTGGAAGTGCAAATCCGCACCTTCGATATGCACCAATTCAACGAATTCGGTGTCGCCGCCCACTGGCGTTACAAAGAGGGCGGCAAGGGCGATTCCGCCTACGAACAAAAAATCGCTTGGTTGCGCCAACTCTTGGACTGGCGAGAAAACATGGCGGAAAGCGGCAAGGAAGACCTCGCCGCCGCCTTCAAAACCGAGCTTTTCAACGACACGATTTACGTCCTGACCCCGCACGGCAAAGTCCTCTCCCTGCCTACGGGCGCGACTCCCATCGACTTCGCCTACGCCCTGCACAGCAGCATCGGCGACCGCTGCCGCGGCGCGAAAGTTGAAGGGCAAATCGTGCCGCTGTCCACCCCGCTCGAAAACGGACAGCGCGTCGAAATCATTACCGCCAAAGAAGGGCATCCTTCCGTCAACTGGCTCTACGAAGGCTGGGTCAAATCCAGCAAGGCAATCAGCAAAATCCGCGCCTACATCCGCCAGCAAAACGCCGACACCGTGCGCGAAGAAGGCCGCGTCCAGCTCGACAAGCAGCTTGCCAAACTCACGCCCAAGCCCAACCTGCAAGAGCTTGCCGAAAATCTCGGCTACAAAAAACTCGACGACCTCTACACCGCCGTCGGACAGGGCGAAATTTCCAACCGCGCCATCCAGAAAGCCTGCGGCACGCTGAACGAACCGCCGCCCGTGCCCGTCAGCGAAACCACCATCGTCAAACAGTCCAAAATCAAAAAAGGCGGCAAAACCGGTGTGCTCATCGATGGCGAAGACGGGCTGATGACCACGCTGGCCAAATGCTGCAAACCCGCGCCGCCCGACGATATTGTCGGCTTCGTTACCCGCGAACGCGGCATTTCCGTACACCGCAAAACCTGCCCCTCTTTCCAACACCTCGCCGAACAAGCGCCTGAAAAAGTGTTGGACGCAAGCTGGGCGGCGTTGCAGGAAGGGCAAGTGTTCGCCGTCGATGTCGAAATCCGCGCCCAAGACCGCTCAGGGCTTTTGCGCGACGTATCCGACGCGCTCGCCCGCCACAAACTCAACGTTACCGCCGTGCAAACCCAGTCCCGCGACTTGGAAGCCAGCATGAGGTTCACGCTCGAGGTCAAACAAGTCAACGACCTCCCGCGCGTCCTCGCCAGCCTCGGCGACGTCAAAGGCGTGTTGAGCGTAACGAGGTTGTAGCGCGGGGCGCAGAAATGGCAAGAGGCCGTCTGAAAGAATTTTCAGACGGCCTCTGTTACAAACGGATGCCCGTTATTCAGCCATTCCGGCGAACACCGCTTCCGCCGCCGCCACGGTTTCGTCTATCAGCTCGGGCGTGTGCGCAGCGGAGACGAAGCCCGCTTCGTAGGCCGACGGGCCGAAGGCGACGCCGCGTTCCAACATGCCGTGGAAGAAATGTTTGAAACCGTCGGTATTCGAGCGCGCCATGTCGGCGTAGTTTTGCGGCACATGGTCGGCGAAATACAGGCCGAACATGCCGCCCACGCTGTCGGCGGTGAACGCCACGCCTGCTTTGGCGGCGGCCGTCTGAAAACCTTTAACCAACTGTTCGGTGCGCGCGGTCAGGTCTTCGTAGAAGCCTTCGCGCCGGATGATTTCCAGTGTTTTCAGTCCGGCCGCCACGGCCACGGGGTTGCCCGACAAAGTGCCCGCCTGATACACGCCGCCCAGCGGGGAGATGCAGGCCATGATGTCTTTGCGCCCGCCGAACGCCGCCAGCGGCATACCGCCGCCGATGACTTTGCCCATCGTGGTCAGGTCGGGCGTGATGCCGTGCAGCGACTGCGCGCCGCCGAGCGCGACGCGGAAGCCGGTCATCACTTCGTCGTAAATCAACACCGCGCCGTGTTTGTCGGTGAGGGAGCGCAGGGCGCGGACGAAGTTTTCAGACGGCCTGACCAGATTCATATTGCCCGCGAACGGTTCGACAATCACGCAGGCAATTTCGCCGCCGATTTTTTCAAACGTTTCTTCCAGTTGGGCGGTGTTGTTGTATTCGAGCACCAGCGTGTGCTTGGTGAAATCGGCCGGCACGCCGGCGGAAGACGGATTGCCGAAGGTAAGCAGGCCGCTGCCGGCTTTGACCAGCAAGCTGTCGGAATGGCCGTGGTAGCAGCCTTCGAACTTGATGATTTTGTCGCGGCCGGTAAAGCCGCGCGCGAGGCGGATGGCCGACATGGTGGCTTCGGTGCCTGAGCTGACCAGCCGCAGTTGTTCGACGCTGGGCACGAGTTCGGCAATTTTTTCGGCGATGACGATTTCCGCCTCGGTGGGCGCGCCGAACGACAATCCGCCCAAAGCCGCTTCGCGCACAGCCTCGATGACTTCGGGATGCGCGTGCCCCACAATCGCAGGCCCCCACGAGCCGACGTAATCGGTGTAGCGCGTGCCGTTTTCGTCCCACACATACGCGCCTTGGGCTTTTTTGATGAAGCGCGGCACGCCGCCGACGCTGCCGAATGCGCGGACGGGGGAGTTTACGCCGCCGGGGATGATGGCTTTGGCGCGGTTGAACAGGGTTTCGTTGCGGTCGGTCATAATCATTCCTTTCAAGGCCGTCTGAAAACGCGGTTCCAGCACGGTAAAACGGGATTCAAAACGGGGATATTCTAACATTTATCGCGTTTTTCAGACGGCCTTTGACACTGCGCCGGACCGTTTGCGCGCGCCGTAAAAATTGTTCTGTAAAAACAACCACTATGGGCATGTTTTGCCCCGCTGTGTTATAATCCCGCCCCTGTACCGATTATTAAGTATTTAAGAAAGATAAACATGTTACGCGGATTCATTGCTGTTTCAATATTGCTCCTGTCGTCGCTGACTTGGGCGCGCATCCTGCCGGACGATATGGATGTTGCCGTTTTAAAACGAATCGACCTGCCTTATGTAGAATTGAGCAGCGGCGGTTTTTCATGGATGAAGGTACTGACGCTGGGCTGGATAGACGGCAACGCCGCCACATTCCAGCTTGCGCGCGGCGTCCGCCTGAGGGACGAAAACGACCGCTTCCTCGTGTTGGGCAGGCTGACCGTGCAGTCGGGCAAACCCGTGGCCGTGAAACGCGATGCTGCGGGCGTCATCCGCGAACTTTGGCTGCTGAACGACGACGAAGTGGCCGCGTTCAAAGAAAAAGCCGCTGCGGCGCAGGCAAAATAAATATAGCGTTCCGCATCGGCGGTTTGTTTTCAGACGGCCCGGCCATCTGCCCGCAGGCCGTCTGAAAACCGAAAAGCGCAAGGCGTCCGGCCTTGCTTTTTTGCCCCCGCAGGGGCGTAAAACCATTGCAGACAGTAACAAACTACCATGAAAAAAGTATTTATCCGCACCTTCGGCTGCCAAATGAACGAATACGACAGCGAAAAAATGCTCGCCGTACTCGCTGAGGAAAACGGCGGCATCGAACAAGTGACCGAAGCCGACGAAGCCGACATCATCCTCTTCAACACCTGCTCAGTGCGTGAAAAAGCGCAGGAAAAAGTGTTCTCCGACTTAGGCCGCGTGCGCCCGCTCAAAGAGAAAAATCCCGACCTCATCATCGGCGTTGCCGGCTGCGTCGCCTCCCAAGAAGGCGAAAACATCATCAAACGCGCGCCTTATGTGGACGTCGTCTTCGGCCCGCAAACGCTGCACCGCCTGCCCAAAATGATTGTGGATAAAGAAACCAGCGGCCTGTCGCAAGTCGATATTTCCTTCCCCGAAATCGAAAAATTCGACCACCTGCCGCCCGCCCGCGTCGAAGGCGGCGCAGCATTCGTGTCCATCATGGAAGGCTGTTCCAAATACTGCTCGTTCTGCGTCGTCCCCTACACCCGCGGCGAAGAATTCTCCCGCCCGCTGAACGACGTTTTGACCGAAATCGCCAACCTTGCTCAGCAAGGCGTGAAAGAAATCAACCTCTTGGGACAAAACGTCAACGCCTATCGCGGCGAAATGGAAGACGGCGAAATCTGCGACTTCGCCACCCTGCTGCGCATCGTCCACGAAATCCCCGGCATTGAGCGTATGCGCTTCACCACCAGCCACCCGCGCGAGTTTACCGACTCGATTATCGAGTGCTACCGCGACCTGCCCAAGCTGGTGTCGCACCTGCACCTACCGATTCAAAGCGGTTCCGACCGCGTATTGAGCGCGATGAAACGCGGCTACACCGCCTTGGAATACAAATCCATCATCCGCAAACTGCGCGCCATCCGCCCAGATTTGTGCCTGAGCAGCGACTTCATCGTCGGCTTCCCCGGCGAAACCGAGCGCGAATTCGAGCAAACGCTGAAACTGGTGAAAGACATCGCCTTTGATTTAAGTTTCGTCTTCATTTACAGCCCGCGCCCCGGCACGCCCGCCGCCAACCTGCCGGACGACACGCCGCACGAAGAAAAAGTGCGCCGCTTGGAAGCACTGAACGAAGTAATTGAAGCCGAAACCGCCCGCATCAACCAAACCATGCTCGGCACGGTGCAGCGCTGCTTGGTGGAAGGCATCTCCAAAAAAGACCCCGACCAACTCCAAGCCCGCACCGCCAACAACCGCGTGGTCAACTTCACCGGCACGCCCGATATGATCAACCAAATGATCGATTTGGAAATCACCGAAGCCTACACCTTCTCCCTGCGCGGCAAACCGGTCGAAGCGTAACGGATTGGGAATTGATGAAGGCCGTCTGAAATTTTCAGACGGCCTTTTCGCAAATGCAGGACGGACGCTTGCTTTTGCGGCCCGCCCGCCCGAACAGTGCAACAAATGGAAAACATATTTTCCGTTATGCCCGCGCGGGTAACACGGCGAGGCATATTTATTTTTATTTCCATCCGCTATATCGCCGATTTTTTAACCGTTATCCTATCTTTTTCATGCTCCGCTTTGCGCGTGTCCAACGTCCATGTTCCGGCTGCCGCCGAATTGTCGCACCTTCCCAGCTCTTCCGCCCAATCGGCAATATCCTGCCAATAGTATCTTTGCGTTTCAGAGTGCGCAGCCTCCTGACGGGACGGCCTTTCAGCTTCTTTAGTTTGTCCGCCCAAGGTAACGGGAACGCCGTGTTCCGCGCCGTGTCCAAGCAAAATCCAAATGCTGCCTTCGCGCGTATCGGCGTGGGCGGCTTGGTGTTCGTATGCCCAACCGACTGCGGCCTGTCCGCCGTTTGGCAAGGATTGTGCGGCGAGCAGCAGGGGATGGAAACGGGTTTCCAAATGGCGTTCGGTAGCAACCGCCAACGTTGCGCCGTGTGTGCCTAGGGTTTGCGCGGCATGAAAAACGGGGGCGTTGTGCAGGTTGGCGATGAAGTCGAAAGGCATGGCGGCATGGTGGTTGAACACGTTATCCACCATTTTTTCAAACACGGACGGCGAGGAAAACGGCGTGCCGAGGAATACGGCGCAATCGTGGCGGATTTCGCCTTGTCCGCGCAGCAGGCCTGCGCCGAGTGCTGCAATCAGGCTCAGGCGGCTGAGGCGGCGGGCGTCCGTGCCGCTTTGCTGCTGCAAGGTTTGTTTGAGGATTTTGTTGCCGACGGCTGCTTCGGTGTCGAAACGCGCGGCGGCAGTGATGCGGATGTCGGGATTTATGATTGCCATTGCCATACCATAGCTGTGTTGCTGCCGCCGAAACCGAAATGGTTGGCGAGACAGAAAACGTCATCTGAAAACTCGATTTCGCGTCCTTGATAATCGGTAGCGCCGCCTTGTTTCAGGGCGGACAAGAGCAGCGCGGTTTCGAGGGCGGCGGTTGCGCCGAGGGTGTGGCCGATTTGCGCTTTGAATGCCATCAGCGGCGGAAGGGTGCCGAACACGGTTTCCAGCGCAGCCAGTTCGGCGGCGTCGCTGTCGGCGGTGCCGATGCCGTGGGTTTTGACGGCGGCGATGTTTTCGGGTGCAACGGCGGCGATGTTTAAAGCGCGGCGGATAACCTGTTCCAACGCCTTACTGTTGCTTTGAATCAGGTCGTTGCCGGTATTGGCGGCGTGTCCGACGAGTTTCAGACGACCTGCACAGTCGGGCGGCGTGGCAGAGAGGGCGAGTGCGGCGACACCTTCGCCCAAAATCAGACCGTTGCCGCCGAAGGGCCGATAGCGTTCGGTAAACAAACCCAAGCTGTGGAAATGCAGCAGGGTCAGGCGGTTGAGGTTTTCGATGCCGAGGACGAAGGCGCGTTCAGCCCCGCCGCGCAAACAATTGTCTGCCTGAATCAGCGCATGGGCGGACGAGGTGCAGGCGGTCGCCAAACTGAAAATCTGCCGGTTGCCGCTGCGTTTGCGCAAATCTTCGGCAAGATAGAGCAAGCCGTGTTCCCCAATGTCCGTATTGCCCGCGCGGCGGCGGTTTTCGTATTCGGCGATGGCGTAGGAGCTCGAACCGATAAAAACCGGCGCATCGTGCCAGCTTTCAGACGGCCATCCGGCATCTTCGGCGGCGCGGCGCAAATGTTGTTCGGCAATATCCGCAAAAGCGGTGCTCCCCAAGCTGTCGTCGGCAAAAGCGCGGAAATAAGCGGCCTGCTGCGGCTGGTTTAAAAACGTATAAGACACCGCATCGGGTCGTCTGAAATCCGCCTGCGGATTCAGCGCGGAGGTGGCCGCCGTACCGCAAACCCAGCTCACGCCCCATGCTCCGCGCGGACGAACGCCGCCAAATCGCGCACGCACATCATATGCTTGCGCACCATGCGGTCGCCTTGCAGCCGCACTTGGAAATACTGTTGCAGCGCGACGCAGATTTGCAGCGCGTCGAGCGAATCCAAATCGACAGGGCTGCCATCGCCGAACAACGGCGCATCGTCGGTAAAGTCTTCGGCGGCAACGTCATCGGTTTTGTCGGCTTCTTGCAGAATCAGCTTTTTCAATTCCGCTTCCAGCGCGTGTTCTGCCAAGGTAAAGGTGTAGGACATTTTTTGCTTTCGTGTTTAGGGTGGGGATGGATGTCGGCTTGTGTTTTCAGACGGCCCAAGGTTTTCCAAACTGATATAATTTAAATTTCTCATGCAGCATTTTATCATGCCTCTATCCGCCTATCTTGCCTTAAGTGCAAACGTCTTGCTCCAACTGAACCATGAAGAAACAGCCCTGTTTGCTGAGGGTTTGCAGGTGAAAACACTGGTGGTGGGCAAATTGTTCTTGTGTGCGTGCGAGGTGTCGCGTGCAGCGAAAGGCAAAATCGTGCGGATAAAGCCTGAATTTTTTCAGATACCGTTTGATGTCATTTGAAAAGCTACTACATTTCTGAAACCAAAGATGATAGGAGAAGGATATGAAATTTGTCCAACGATTTGCTGTCGTACTGCTTGCTGGTTACGGTGTCGGCAGTCATTGCGGCAGGTAGCCTGTAAAATATGAATGACCAAATATTGATACATTGTGCATAAGTTGTTATTATGATCATAATGAACTAAGTTTCTGCAAATTTAAGGAGTATTCAAAATGAGAAAAACATTATTTTTCTCTGTGATTTTAATGGGCGTAGCTTTTTGTTATGCCCAAGATGTTTCAACACTTTCTGCATTTCGAGATACCATTAAAAAATCAACTGATGGAAAAACATATAATTTATGTGAAATAGGAAAACGCAATCAACTGGATGAAATCGGAGATGATTGTTTATATGGTCTATCTCTGGATTTGGACGCGGCGATAGATAAAAGGTATAAAGATCTACAAGCTAAAAATAAACAAAATAAGCTGAAACCAAAATTACCTCAGAATTATTTTTCAAAATTGAAGGAAAAATATAATGCTTACAAAGAAAAGGCCTGTTTCAATCCTTTGGTTGAGGAAACTGGAGGGATGAAAACGGCGTATGAAAGCACTTATCTAGTCTGTTATATAGAGCAAAAATTATTTCAGTTAAAAACTCTTGAGCGCTTTGATAAAGAAATCTTTTAGTTTTTATGTCTTAAACAATAGTTTATGAGCAGCTTTAAAAATTTAGGAAAACTTTTTCTTATTGACTTAATTTTGGAAAGGAATCAAGGATGAGTCAAAAAACACAATATGGCCCTCGTTTCACTGGTGGTGATCATTTAAGGCCGGAAGATGGTTTTAAATATTATCTGCACAAAACCATGATGGTGAACGAATTAGACAATGGTTATGGTGGATATTTAATGTCTAATGCCGGTAAAGGTTCAAGTGGTCCGAGTTTTGGGCCTATTCAATATGATATTGGTAGTAATAATAAAGATGGGCGTGTATTACTTGAAAAAGTGGCAACACAGGCTAAAAATGGTGATGGTAAACGTTTTGTATCTGATGAGGAAATCAAGCAGATGCAAAGACATTTATATAAACCATTCAATAAGATGTCTCAAGAAGAGAAGCAAATATATGATCATTTAAAACCAAAATTGGATAAGGCTTTAAGTTCTGAAATAGGTATGCAATTAATTAACCAGGATTATCCAAAAGCCTTGGATAAAAAGATTAATGATGTAAATAAGGTCATTAATCAAATTAATATCCCAGAAAATAAGAGATTCCTTGAATCTAGTATGCAAGCTAAAGTCTTTATTGCAGATATTGGTAACCAATATGGCTCAGTTGTAAACGAGAAACTTAAGCAATTTCTTAATCAAACTGAACATGATAAAGGTGTTACTCTGCCTGGATATGTAAATAAAAAAAATAAAGAATATAGTGTTCCACCACATACAGTAAAAGTACGTGGTCAATTAGATATGGAAGATCTTAAAAATTTCCGTATGAATACAGCGTATGGTGTTGGATTAAAGACAAAAAAAGATCCCCAAGGGCTTAAAACACATCAAGATGCCATTCGTAGAGATGAAAATATAGAAAAAATTACTGCTCCAACTCGTCAGCAAGATAATCAGAAATCTGCCGAGTTCAATACAAGCAGTAATAATAATCCAGCCGACCGTCTCCACGCCCTAATCCAAGGTTTTAAAAACGATACCGATGGTTCATTCGCTGCCAAAGCCTTGGCTGAAAATGCTGACGTGGTGGCAAACTTCAGAGCCGAACAGCAAGAGGTATTGAAAGAACGCAGCCAACAACAGCAGCAGGAGGTTGCACAAAATACGCCGCAGATTCAAGAAGAGCGCAGCTATGGCGGCCGTTCGTTTGGTTGAGTAATCGGTTGTTGAAAATGGATTTGAAGGAGTGCGGATTAAAGCATTCCTTCATCTTTTTATTATTTTATGGAAAGTAAATCATGGATAATAACGAAATCGAGCGCGCCCATAATCTTTTACTTGAAACTGCCGAAGTTATGGCGCAATTTAAGCAGAACAGTAGTCATATTGTTCGAAGTCTTCAGGAAAAATTGGATAAATCTCTTTGTGATCAGCGCGAAATGATTACGGACATGGTTAGGAACGAGGTAATGCGAGAGATGTCGGTTTCAGTTGCGGGATATGTTAGAGACATGGAAAATGCCCGCAACCAAATGGTAAACCAAGTGAGGGAATTTAATTCTTATCTGAACAAAGTTAATGAGGAAAACAAAAAAATATCTTCTCGATTGGTTTTGATCATTTCTATTTCTATGGCGACATTGATTATTGGCGGATTGGTACTGTTTTTCTTTTACTCCATGCTGATTGAGCAAAAAAGACAAGATGCGGATATGGTCGGCCGCATCAACCGTGCTAATATTGTGCGATGTGGTGATGAGCTTTGTGCTAAAACAGGTAAAAGCGTTGAAAATGGCTATCGGGTTATTCAGCACAGATGACGTAAAACCTTTCAGTATTCCTAAAGAAGTTTTCACCATCATGAAAACTTACCACTTTTTTCAGTATAGAACTACTATTAAAATCTAAATACAAGTTTTCAGACGGCCTTTGCGAATCAGAAAATTGTATTTCTGATTCGCAAACTGCTTTGTCACTTATCCATGATTGACAAACTTTTGAGTAAGACAATTTGTAAAAATTCTCTAAAATTTGACCGTTCTTTGGAGCCTGTAGTGACTGTATTTTTTACCCGATGGAGTTAAAAATACAGTCACTATTGGTTTTCTTTTTATTGAAGCAAGTTGAAACTGTTATAGTTTTAATAAAAAAGCTGTCCGAAATTTAAACATAATTTCGGACGGCCTTTTTTATGGTTTTGACAACGTTTTTTTAAAACCGCACCTGCGTCTGCAACTGTCTGCGGTAAACCAGCACGGCGGCGGTCAGGGTGGTGGCGGCGAAGGCGGACAGCAGGATAAGGTAGCGGCCGATTCCGTCCAGTCCGCTGCGGTTGAGCAGCAGTTCTTGAAAGGCCTTCAGACCCCATGCCATCGGGGAAATCCAAGTGAGTTGCTGCATGGTTTCTGGCATGACGTGGGCGGGTACCATAATGCCGCCGATTGCCGCCATCAGGATGATGCCGCCGCCGCCGAGGACGACGGCATGTTCGGTGGATTTGGCGCAGACGCTGACCAAAAGCGCGTAGCCGAGTGCGGCGGCGCTGACGGCGGCGGACAGCAGCGCGTAGGGAACAAGGCTGCCGTTGAGTATGAGGGCGGGCACGCCGATTTCGGGCAGCAGGTAACGGCCGAGCAGCAGCATTCCGACAAACTGAAGCTGGTTAATCAGGAAATAGGGGACGAGTTTGGCGGCAATTAGACCGGACGCGGAGGCGCGGGCGAGACGCAGGCGGGTGATGGTGTTGGTCTGGCGTTCCAGCGCCATGACGTTTGACAGCGGTATCATGATGAAAAACATACCGAAAATCAGCCATGCGGGAACGCTGTGCTGTACGGCGTTGGGTTTTTCCACCGTGCCGCTGCCTGCGCTCAGGTAGTGTTCTTCCAGCATTTTTTTATCTAAAAAGCTGCGCACGGCGGCGAATTGTTCGTCGTTTTTTTCATCGACTTTTTTCTGGATGTCTTTGCGGATGGAGCGGGGCAGTTTTTTATTGTCGATTTTGATGCCGTCGTTGTTGTCGAAATAGGCGTCCAGCCGCGTTTGGGTGTAGTGCTGCTGCAAAACGCCTTTAACCGCCGCCAGCCATGAAGGCTCGGTATCGGGCGGTACATAGATTTGCAAGGCTTTGTTGTCGGCGATTTTGCCGGAAGCGGGGTTCGGGTTGTGCAGCACCAGTTGGAAACGTTTGTCGTGCAGGCCGTTTTGCGCGTCGGTCAGTTTTTCAGACGACATCAGCGTGACATGAATCTGCTCTTTTTCCAGCGCGGCGGCCAGCGCGGTATTGACGCTGTCGTCTGCCGCGCCGACCAGCGCGATGCGGCTGTCGGTGTGCGGGTCTTGGTCGCGGCTCAGCGCCAACGACATAATCAGCATGAAAGCGATGGGCATCACAAACAACACGGCCAAACCGTGCAGGTCGCGGCAGAGCAGTTTGAGTTCTTTGAGGAGGGAGGAGGTTGTCATTGTGGATTTTGCTTATCTGTTGCTGGCTCGTCTTTGCGCAGGAAATCAAGGTAAAACGTTTCCAGCGAACCGTGTCCCTGCTGGAAGTAGCGGATTTGCGCGCCGCTTTTTTGCAGGGCGGCGTAAACGGCGGCGGCATCGTGCGCCGTTTCCATCATGCCGCGGCTGTCCACTTGCTTTGCACCCAAAGCGGCCAGCGTCTGAGGCAGCAGCGACGGTTCAACGGTAAAACGCACGACATCGGTTTGCGTGCTTAGAAGCTCGTCCAAACCGCCGTGGTACACCAGTTTGCCGTGTTGCAACAGCGCGATTTTGCCGCAAAGCTGCTCGATTTCAGACAGATAGTGCGAGGTGTAAACCACCGTTACTCCCTGCCGCGTCAAATCCGCCACGCTGTCGAGGATAAAGCGGCGCGACTGCGGGTCGATGCCGACTGTGATTTCGTCGAGGAACACCAGTTGCGGCGTGTTAATCAGGCCGATGGCAAAATTCAGACGACGTTTAAGCCCGCCCGAAAGATGCTTTGCCGCTTTGTTTTTGTGGGCGGTCAGGTCGGTCTGTTCCAACAGCGCGTTCAGACGGCCTTTGTCGCGCACTTTGTAAAGCGAGGCGAAAAACAGCAGGTTGTCCCACACCGAAAGCTGCGGATAAAACGCAAAATCCTGCGGCACCAAACCGATTTTCTGCCGTTCGCTGCGGCTTAACAGGCGCAAAGGCTTGCCGTCAAACAAGATTTCGCCCTGCCGTACTTCCTGCAAGCCGGCCAAAAGCGACATCAGCGTCGTTTTCCCCGCACCGTTGTGACCGAGCAGCCCCAAACATTCGCCGTCGGCAATGTCGAACGACACATTGTCCAGCGCGGCAGTTTCGGCTTTGGGATAACGGTGGGAGAGGGATTGGATTTGAATCATGGTTTCAGACGGCCTTAGTATGGGTGGAGCATAGTGAAATCGCTACGGCATCGGTTTACCTGCGCGCAAACGTTTATAGAAAATTTATCGATACCGCATGATTCCCCATTATTTCAACAATCCCCGCCACAACGCTTCTTCATCATCCGCAATCTTGCGCAAAAACGCGGCGATTTCGCGGCAGCCGTTTTCAGACGGCTTTTTGCACTGCTTCACGCACATCGCTGCAAACTGCCGCCATTGGTCGCCGATGGCGGTCATTTGTTCCGAGGCCGTCTGAAACGCGGGGTTGTCGCAGATACGGGCAGCCTGCTCGAGGAAATAGGCGTAGATATAGCGGAAACCCGCGCCGCCGGTGCCGATTTCTTCCTGCATCCGCACGAGATGGCCGAGAAACAGCTTTTGGTATTTTTCATTTCGTTTGGCGGGCAGGGCTTCGATGTTTTTTGCCAACGTGCGGATGCCTTTTACGCCGACGAAAAAAACGGGCGGGAGCATTTGTTTGGCGTTTTTGCGTATGGCTTTGCGGATGATGGCGGGTAAGTCGGCCTTAACTTTTTCAGACGGCCTGTCGTTTTCCAGCGTGTACATCATGCCTTTGGCGGCCAATACGCCTTTGGCGAAGCGCGCCCGCTGCAAATCTTCGGCGGCGCAGCGCTGCACTGTTTCAAACACGGGGTCGCTGATCAGGTAGTCGCCGCCGTCTTTGCCGTACACCAAGAGATTGTGCGCGTTGAAATGGAAACGCATTTGCGGCGGGAAATACGGCAGCCAGAATACGGAGGTCTGCAAACCCGCCAGTTTGCCCGATGAAAGCGCGGCATCCAGCGCGTCTTGTCCCTTTTTAGCATTGGAAAATTTGCGGGCGGACAATTTCAGCCCCAATGCCTTGCAGGTGTTTTTGATGATGCCGCGCGGTGCGATGCGGTAGGAAACCAGCGGCATGCCGCCCAGCTTGACGACGGGCAGCCAGACAAAGGTCAGCGCGTGGGCGATGCCGAAAATCATGGCTTCGTCCAAATCGTGGCCGTGGTATTTGAGCAGTGTGGACATTACGCCGCTTTCGCAGTGGGCGGTATGCTGGTGTGGGAATTCGGTCATGGGGGTATCAATCGGGTGTCTGTTTAGAAGTATTTTTATGGTTAGGCGGCTGCGTTTCAAACACAGGTAAGGTCGTCTGAAAAACAAATCAGGGCAGGTTGCCGCCGTCAGCAAGGGCCGGTTCGCCTTAATCCGCGTCCGTCCGCTTCAATTCGTCTATGTTGATTTGCAGCGCGTCGGCGTATTTTTGCAGGGTTTTGTCGGGCAGCTTGGCGAAGATTTCGGGACGCAGGTGGCGGCGGAGCTGCCATTTCCATACGCCCGCGGCCATTGCCAAACCGGCTTCGTCGTGGCGGAAGCGGAACATATGGTAATACAGCGGCGAATATTCGCCCTGTGCCACTGCTTCGCGGGCGGCACGGGTTTGTTCGTCGAGTTCGGCGACCGCCATTTCGGTGGCGTAGGCTTCGTCCTGCCAGCCGCTGCTGGTACCGGCTTCGTAACGCCCGTCGCGCGTGCCGTAAATGACTTTCAGATGTCCGTGGTAGCTTTCGCTGTCATCTTGCGGGATGTCTTTGATTTCCATAGTTTCAGACGACCTTTTTTCAGTTCGCTATACCGCTTCCAAAAGCATAAAGCAAGTTGAGAAACGCCCGCTTTCGGGAACGTAGCACAAAACTTTTTGACCGCGCTCCAATGGGAAAGTGCGCATAAATTCTTCAAGGATAATGTAAATCGATGCCGAGCCGGTGTTGCCTTTGGTGTAGAGGTTGGTAAACCATTTTCCCTGCGGGATTTCGAAGCCGATGTTTTTCAGGCCGTCTGAAAGGCGGTCGCGGAAAAAGCCGGAAGAATAGTGGGGCAGGAACCAGTCGATTTCGTCGGCGCGGATGCCGTGTTTGGCGGCGATTTGCGCGAGCGGTTTTTCCACCGTGTAGCGGACGATGTTTTCGTTCAATAATTTTACGTCCTGCTTGACCGCCATCAGGCTGTGGCGGCGGCTGTATTCGGGGTCGGCGTGTTTCCAGCCTTCGAACACGCCGTCGCGGAATTCTGCGCCGGCATACATACAGGGCGGCATTTCGTTGGCGTAGGAGAGTAGCTCTATCCAGCGGATTTTCAGGCTGAGGCCGTCTGAATTGGGGCGGTCGGACAAGTATGCCGCGCCCGCGCCGTCCGACAGCATCCAGCGCAAAAAGTCTTTTTCAAAACCGATTTCTGGGGAGGCATTCTCCAGCTTTTTATGGTCGGTTTCGTGTTGGAACACTTCGCCGCGCATCACCGCCGAAGCGTTTTCCGATGCGACGGCAACGGCGTGGGCGTGTTCGCCGGTGCGGACGGCATTGTAGGCGTGTTTCATCGCCGCCATGCCTGCCGCGCACACGCCCGCCATGCTCAACACTTCACAGGAGGGCATATCTAAAAGGCCGTGTACCATCACGCCGTGTCCGGGCATGGTCTGGTCGGGGTAGGACGTGGCGCAGGACAGGCTGGTGATGTCTTCAGGCTTGATGCCTTGTGCGAACAGCCGGCGGACTGCTTCGGCGGCAAGTTCGGCATTGGTGTGCGTGGCGCGGCGGCTGTCGGGGTCTATGGCGTAGTGCCGCGTTTGGATGCCGTTGGAACGCAAAATCATGCGCCGCACGCGCGAGGGCAGATCGCCCGCCATGCCGAGTACGGCTTCTATCGCATCATTGCCGACGGGCGTGTTGGGCAGGAAGGCGGCGGTACGGTTGAGGTAAACGTTTTTGAGTGTGTTATTTGGAATCATGGTTCTTTGTTATATGGCGAAACAAAATATGATACTACGGCGTTGCCTTGCCTTATTTTGTCTCACTATGATAAGTGGTCAGCCGATAAACCGCGCCGCGTAATCGCAGCTTGCGGTGAGCGGGATGCCGTGTGCTTCGGCATATGCCGTTAACGCATCCACCAGCATTCGGGCGATGCCCTGATTGCGGAAATTGGGCGAAACTTCGGTATGGTCCACGTCCCAGCTTCCGTTGTGTTCGGTATAACTGATGTAGCCTGCTTCCAAACCGTTGATGTCGATTTGGAAGCGGCGGCGTTCGGGGTAATGGATCACTTCGGGCATGGAGTGCTTTCTGTATTTGAGGCCGTCTGAAAAGCAAAACTGTCGTCGGCCGTTGCTGTAAAACATTTTGGTCGTTTTCAGACGGCCTCTGCCAACGTCGGTGCGGCTTCCGGCGTCAATCCTTAACCGCTTTGGCGAGTGCCGAAGCTGTCAGCATCTGCGTGCCGAACCAGCCCCAATAAATGCGGTGGTGCTTGATTTTGCCGTCTTCCAGCCGCATCACTTCCAAAATATCTACCTGATCGCCGTCGGGCGTTTGGCGCGGATATTCCCACACCAGCGTATCGCCCGCAACGAAATAGCGGCCGTCCCGATACCAGCGCACCAAATCGTTGGGACGGCGGCGCGTGCCTTCCTGTAAGAAACGCAGGATTTCGGCTTTGCCGCACAGGATGCCGCTGTCGGTATCCATAATCGCGGGCACCAGCGGGCTTTCAAATACGGCGTCGTCGGCATACAGCGCAATCAGCGCGTCGGTGTCGCGGTTTTTGGCATATTCGTGCCAGTCGCGGTAAATGCGTTCAAAATCGTCCATATACAGTCTCCTTACAGGTTGCCGCCCGCAATCCGATTCATCCGCCGGAAGGTTGGCCGTAATAATCGGCCAGTTTTTTCAGACGGCCTTTAAGCAGCGGATGCAGCAGTTTTTTTACCAATACGCTCACCGGTACCAACACCAGAATCATTGCCAGCAGAAACAGGATATAAAAACACAGCAGGGCGCGGCGCAGCAGGGGGGACACACGTCCGGCGGCCATCAGCAGCCTGCCCCACAGGAAAAAGCTGCGTCCGGCGGCTTTTTCGCTGAAAATCAGTTTTTCGTTCACCTTGGCCGCGCCCATGTTTTGAAACAGGGTTTCGTCCAAAGTTTTGTTTTGCAACAGGGTATCCCGCATTTTCGCGCCGAAGCGCGCCGCGTCGGCCAGCTCTCCGTCTGCGATGCCGGCGGAGGGCAGGGCGCGGAAGTATTGTTTGTCGCCCGACAGCAGCCATGCGGGGGTGGTGATGAAGCTGGCGGCGCTGTTGCATGCGTCGATTTTAACGATGTTGCCGATGAGTTTCGCGCCGTTTTGTGCCAAAAGCGACTTCATTTTTTCCTGCGCGCCCAACCACATATTGCGGCAGCCGATAAGCGTTACCACGGGTTTGCCGTTGAGCAGGCGGCGGGTTTCTTCCCGTTGCAGGAAGGCGGTAATCGGCTGCGCGGGCGAGAGGAACCAGACGGTATAAGCGATAACCACAGCGTCGTAATCGTCGGCGGGAATGGCGGGCGGCAGAATCGGCGCGGGTTTCAGGTGGACGGTTTCGGGAAAGGTGTTGAAAAACCGCCAAAACGACCACGGAAACGGATACGGCTCTTGCGGTTCAAGGTTCACGCAATCCACATGGACGCCACCCTGCTGCAAAGGTTCGGCGAAATTCCGCACCAGTTCCGCCAGCTGTCCGGTTTGCGAGTAATACACCAGCAGCACTTTTTTCACGTCGTTTCCCATTATGTATTAACAAAAATTATTCGATGAACAGCTATTATAGCTTTTCTGTAAAATTATTTAAAGAACAATAAGGTAAGGCGGATGAAACGGAGGCCGTCTGAAAGGGTTTAACCGGCGTGAAAACGATTTTCAGACGGCGTCTCCTTCATCATTCAGGCAGGCTTGCTGCGAAACCTTGTGCACGCAAAGATGTATATGAAATCGCCGAATAAAAAATAGCGGCGGCACACTATCCGGCGGATACAAAGGCAGGCCTGTATTGAGATTTGGCAACAGCCCTTTCTCCCGCAGGGGAGGGGCAAGATTGCCGTTGCGGTGAAAAGGCCGTCTGAAATTCCGTCGCTGCCGCGGCCTGCATTTGTCGGGTATAAATGCCCGATTAACGCCGCCTAAACTCGACCTGTTTTCAGGTTTTCTGACAATCAGCCTTCTCTCCACGCATGAGGGGAGAGGGGGAGGCAACAGACCGTCAGGTTTGTTTTTTCGAGAGATTTGGACGATTCGGACTTTCGCGGGAAGCCTGTCGGATGGCGGCGCTTACAAGGCTTTCTGGGAGAAATCGTCCAGCGGCTTGCCGGTTTGCACCTCTCTGAACTGCATCACGGTTTTGTCGCCCTGTTTTTCGTCCAACTCGATTTTACGCACCACGCTGTCGCCGCTGATGGCGATGCGGTTGAAAATCTGGCGGGTAACGGCGGTTTTCGGCGTCAAATTGAGCGTCCATTGCTTTTCAGTGCCGGAGAGGGCGAGGTCGAATTGCTTTTCCAGCCCCTGCGTGTTGCCGCCGAGCAGGTCGAGGAAAAGTTTGATTTGTTGGCCCTGACCGATTTTGCCTTGGTTGGGGTTGGTCCATGCGCTGCCGTTCCACTGCATGATGCCGTCCGCACGCACGCGCAGGGTGGTTTCAAACGGTTTCTGCATTTGCCACAACAAGCCTTTTTTCGGGATAAGGACGAATTTCCCGCCGGTAACCATCGGTTTGCTCAGGGATTTCAACTGCCGCTGCTGGGTAAACGCGCCCTGTACGTTAGACGGTTTTTGCAGGGTTTGGGCGAGTTCGGCGGTGGAAAACGCCCACAAGGCGGGGCTGGCGAGGGTGAGAAGGGCGGCGGCGATGGTTTTTTTCATCTTCAATTTCCTTTGAATGTTTCGGATGTCGGGTTTGTGCTGCGGTTTCAGACGGCCTGAAAAGTCGGATGCCTTTTCACGGCTTCCAGCCAACTGCCGGGCGTTTGAAACTGCATCAGGCCGTCTGAAAGCGAAACGGCGGCTTGGGTGGTCGAGGCGCGGGTCAGCTTTTCGTTGGTTTCAACATCATAAATCGTGTAATCGATACGCAGGCAGCTTTCGATTTCGACGATGTCCATATCGACGCGGATTTTTTGACCGAAGCGGGCGGGGCGGATGTATTTGAGGTTCATCTGCACAATCGGCCAACTATATCCCTGCCGCGCCATTTCGTTGTAGTCGTAGCCGATGGCGGACAGAAAGGCGCAGCGGGCGGTTTCGAGGTATTTCACATAGTTGCCGTGCCAGACGATGTGCATGGCGTCCACGTCGAAAAACTGGACTTCGATTTCAAAGCTGTGGCGGCAGTAGATGTGTTTTTTCATGAGGTTCCTTGTGTGGGGGAGGGAAAGGCCGGGGGGCGGACGATACCGGTTTTTCAGACGGCCTGTTCACTCCAAAAATCATAAAAATTAAACCATTGCAGCGGATTTTGCGCGCATTCTTGCGCCAAAATATCGGCGAAGCTCTGCATGGCGGCGGTAACGGCGGCTTCGCGGTTGCCGCGTTTCCAGTCGGAGGTGTCGGTGAAGCGGCGCAGTTTCAAATGGTAGCGGCCGTTTTGCTTGACGCAAAACAGCGTGTTCACCTGCGTTTTCAAGAGCGCCGCCAAGAGCCATGCGCCTTGCGGCATGGGGGCGGTATGGCCTAGGAAATGGATGTCGGCGGTTTTCTCGCCGCGCACGGGCACGCGGTCGGCGGCAATGGCTATCCATTCGCCGTCTTCGATGCGGCGGTTCAACTCCATCATCAGGGTGGAATCCAAATCTGTGACCTGAATCAGGCGGATGTGTTCCGCGCCCGCTTTTTGCAAGGCTTCGTTGAACGCCTGTGCGTGTTTGCTGTGTACCAACACATTGAGCCTGAAGCCTTTATGGTGCGACACCAGCGCGCGGCAGACTTCGGTGTTGCCCAAGTGGGAGCAGGCGAAAATCTGCCCGCGTACCGAATTGCTCACTTGCGCATAAACGCCGTCCGGGTCTTCCAGTACCAAATCTTCATAACGGATTTTGCGCTGCCACACGGCAAAACGGTCGCATATTGCCTCGCCGAACGCGATAAATTGTTTGAATACGCCGTGTTTCGGCAAAACGGTATCGGGAAAGGCCGTCTGAAGACGGGTTTGATACCGCAGGATATGGCGGCGCGGTTTGGGCGCGGTGGCGTAGAAATACAGCACCACAAACCAGATGCACGGCCTCATCAGGAAGGCGGGCAGATAGCGCACCATCAGCGTGGTCAGGGCGAGAAACAGGCGGTTGCCGCGTTCGGGCTGCGCCGCCCAATGGTTTTGCGTGTTGTCGGTCATGTTTTCAGACGGCCTTTCCGAATAAAGCGCCCAAACGACGCCGCAACATTCCTAAAAACAGCCGCGTGTGCATTTTGCTGATGCGCACGTTGTCGGCGAAGGCGTTGAAGTGGGACACGCCGTCGGCGGTGTATTGCACGGGCGTTTTAATCCAAACCGGCTTGACGCCGCGCCAGTACAGGCGGATGAGGATTTCCGTGTCGAAATCCATGCGGTCGCCCACGGTTTCTTCGCGGACGACCGAAAGCGCGGGGGCGAGCGGGTACAGGCGGAAGCCGCACATGCCGTCTTTGATGTCGCAAGACCAAGTGTGCAGCATGTTCCAGAAGTCGGTAATTTTGCGTCCGTACAGCCGCGCTTTGGGCGCGTCGCCGCCGTATTGCGGCCAGCCGCAGACGACGGCTTCGGGGTTTTGTTCCGCCGCCGCCAAGAGTTTGGGCGTGTCGTCCAGATGGTGCTGCCCGTCGGCATCAACCTGTAAAACATGGCTGTAGCCGTTTTCTTCGGCGTATTTCAAACCGGTTTTGACCGCCGCGCCTTTGCCGCCGTTGATGGGGCGGTAAAGGACGTGGATGCCGTCTGAAACCAATGCCTGCAATACGGGTTTGCATTCTTCGCGCGAACCGTCGTCCACAATCAATACGTCCAAACCGAAGCCGTGCATGGTCTGTACGACGCGGGCGATGGCGGCGGGGTGGTTGTAGTGGGGGATTAACACTAGGGTTTTCATGGGGATACCGTTTTTCAGACGACCTTTTCGCAGCGCAAGATGCTGTGTCCGCGTCCGATGCCGTCTGAAATTTCCGCCACTTTCAATCCGGCGTTTTCAACGCAGCGTATCAGGTCTTCGGAATGGAAGATTTTGCTGTTGCCGTTGGCCATGGCGGTGAAATACAGGCTGGTCATGGTCAGGCAGTAGGCGGCGGTTTCGTATTGCTGCCTGTCCCAGCAGGGTTCCATGATGTAGAGGCTGGTGTGCGCACTCATGGAAGCGGCGGCGCGGCGCAGGATGCCGGTGACTTGTTCCTCGCTGAAACAGTCTAAAAACTGGCTCATCCAAATCGCGTCGAAGCCTGTCGGGAAGGGGACTTCGGGGTCGAGCAGGTTGGCGGGGTGGGCATGGATGCGTTCCGCGCCGGTTTTGCCTTTGGTCGCTTCGCGCATCAGGGCGATTTGTTGCGGCAAATCCATGATGGTAACTTCGACTTCGGCGTTGTAGCCGACGCATTGTTCCGCCCAGCGGCCGGTGTTGCCGCCGACGTCGAGCAGCTTTTTAACCGGTTTGGCGAACACGGTTTTCAAGGCTTCGGCAAAGGAATTGTCGGAATAATAGTGGTCGAAGGCGAACCATTTTTCCTGCGCGACGCTCGGCAGCGAGGATAGGCCTTCGTAAATCGTCGGCCAGCTGCCGAAAACTTTCAGCCCTTCGGGTTTGCCCGTTTGCAGGGTTTTTTCCAAGTCAAACATGCCTTGGTAACAGATTTCCTGCGTGAAATCCATGTTCACGCGCGCCATTTTGTCTTTCAGTAAGAACCAGCCGGCTTTGCTGATGAAATAGCGGTTGTCGCGGGTATGCACCGTGCCGATGGAGAGCGAGGCTTCAAGCAGCACTTGCGCGGCGTAACCGCTGATTTGCGCTTTCTCGGCGATTTCGGCTTGAGTAAGGCCGTCTGAATGGTCGTTCAGCAAATCCAAAATGCCGAATTTCACCATCAGGCGGGATACTTGGAACACAATCGGCGCAAAGGCGATTTCCTGTGCCAAACGCTGCGCTTCGCCCGCGGACTGGTGTTCTTCGGAATAACGTTGTGCTAGTGCTGGAAAAAGTTGCATATTTTCTATCTTTTCATTTGATTATGGGTTGTTATTAGGTTTGCGGCCGTTTAAAAAACGGGTCATGCCGAGGCCGCGTATTTCTGAGCGGGATTATCCCCGATTTGCAGGTTTTCCTCTTCCCGCAGGAGAGGGCGGAACCTAAAAGCGTTTTCAGACGACCTCGAACACAATCCGTCCCGATGCACAGGGATTGTCGCCATTGCTGACTTTAAAGCTCAATTTGTTTTTGGCTTCATCGTATTTCAGTTCCACCGACACTTCGTCATGCGGACGGACGAACTGCTGGTATTTCAGGTTTTCCACGCGGACGACGCGCTGCCTGCCCCACGGATGCCGCGCCGCCAGATCGCGCACCCATTGCAGCTCGACTACGCCGGGTACGAGCGGGAAGGTGGCGAAATGGCCGCCGAAATAGACCAAATCAAGCGGCACGCGGCCGATGAAGGTTTCGGCGGCGGTTTCTTCTTCAGATGATGTTTTTAACCAAACGGGCGATGTTTGGGCGACGGTAAAGGCCGTCTGAAAATCGGCGGCGGCGATTTTCGCCTGAGCGTTGCGCGGCAGGCTGTCGGCGAAACGCCAGTAACGGGGCAGGGCGATGGTATCCTGCGTGGCGGCAAGGTGGCGTTTGAGCGCGTCGGCGACGGCGGCTCGGCCTTGGTCGCGCAGGGCGGCGATACCGTCCGCGTTCAACGCCGCCCATATGGCGATGCGCTGATGTTGCGGATGGCGACCGCAATGGGCGTCGGCAATCCACGGATGCCGTAAAAGTTCGTGTTCGATTTGGGTCAGCGACACGCGTTTGTCCTCGAATTTGATGATGCGGTCTTGGCGGCCGAGCAGCAGGAAACCGTCGGGCTGCGGCTCGATTAAGTCGGCGGTCTGGCGGCGTTCGGGCGACCACGGCGAAGATGCCCACAATGCGCCTTCTTCGTTCTGCCCGATTTCCACGCCGGCAAACGGCCGCCATTCGCGGCTTTCCCGACGCGACGCAATCACGCCGGTTTCGGTGCTGCCGTACACTTCAAACGGGCGGACGGCAGCCTGTTGCAGCAAATCCGCCGTAGCCTCGGGCAGCGCGCCGCCCGCCGACACGATACCCGCGATTTTATGGCCGATGCTCTGCCAGTTGCGGTTTTCGCCCAAGCGGTTGAGCACCGCCGGACTGGCAATCCACACCACTTTTTCATGCGCCGCCGTGCTTGCGAGCAGGTTTTCAGGATAAACCGCCTGCCGCCGCTCCATAGGCCAGCCCATTGTCAGCGCAAGCGCGAAACGGAAAGTGAAGCCATAAAGATGTTGCGGAATAACGCTGCCGATAACCGTTTCCCTGCCGCGCCCGAACGGCAGCGCGTCCGCCAACATCAAGGCTTCCGCCTGCATCTGCGCGGCGGTTTTCACAATAACCTGCGCCTCGCCGCTGGAACCCGACGTTTTCAGCCATGCTTCGGCATGGTCGGGAATCAGATGGTTTTCAGGGGCGGGGGGCGAGTTTTCAGGTGATGTGTGTGTCAGCAAATCGGGCAGGTGCCATACGGGTGGGTTGGATTGCACAGCCAACGGCTGTCCGGATTCATCGCGTTGTTCGGTTTGACTGCCTAACTTGCTTTGCAAATCTTCGGAATCCGTCAAAAATACATCCGCCGTCCGCCCCCAGTCCAAATTGTCCCGCGCCAGATTCGGCAGCAGCAACACCCGCCCGCCCGAATGCCACACCGCCAGCACGGCGCAGGCAAACAGCGCGGCATCGTCAAACCACAACGCGGCAGTTTGCACGTTTGCCGTTTTCAGACGACCTGACAGCAGGAAAACCGCACGGTTGAAATCAGCACGCGTCCAATTCGGATGGGTGGCGATAAGGTCTTGTTGGGGCAGGTCGGGGGATAGGATTTGGGTTAGGTTCATGGATGAATCCAGCAGTTGCTGCTATTACTATCAAAAAATTGAATGTTAATATTTCTAAAGTGTCTCTGAAGAATATTATTAATATACTGACAATAATCTTGGTTATTTTTATAAACAGAAACAGCAATATTTCTTATTCCGCAATTTCTTAATTTTTCCAATAAATGTAGGTCTTGTGAACCTATGCCCCATCCATAGATTACTAAACTATCTTTGGGTTCTGGTAATACTTCTCTGTAAATAGTCGAAAAATAAAAGCTATTATGAATAGAATTTATTTTTTGATTTGCTGTTCCTTCACTGATGAATAATGGAACAGTTTCCCCACGATTCCAGCTGTCAAGTATTAAATCAAGCAAACCAATTCCATTATTTTCTATCTTATATTCAGAGCCATAGAATTTTTTTCCCAAAGCTAAATTGCCATGAAGATAGAATACAAGTGAAGTAAATCTATTTCTATTGATAGGCTCTCTAAATCTTTTCCAATTTTCATCAAAATTTCTATTTATAAAACAATCTTTTAAGGAATATCCATCATCAGTGTTTAAACCATGCATTAATGCCCAATATACAATTAAATCGTAATTTAGGGAAATAATGGTATTAAATTGTTTGATAAAGTTATAAATGTTTTTTAAGAAAGGTTCTATTTCCTGATAATTTGGATGTATGCTTCTTACGGTTGCTATTAAGCCATTTCTTATTTCTTCATATACTTGATTGAGATCGGTATTATTTATTCGCAAAATTTGATTTACATTGTGGGCTTGCCAAATTCTACGTAGAATTAATTCAAAATCATTGGTTTCAAAAAAATTAAATAATTCATTTATACGTTCATTATTTAATAAATTATTGTTAAAAGCATGGTCTAGTAAAGACTGATAATTAAATTGTCGGCTTACTGCAATACTTGCCCCATTCCCTAGAATTAAGGTTGATCGATTATACTGTGCGCGAATATTGTTCCAATCATTTATTTGATACATATGATCCCTTTCTTCAATTGATTGTAAGCAAATAAGACTAGTTAAACTTTTATTTAAAACCTATCATAACCATTTCTCCATTTGTGAGTGAATGGAGTTAGCATGTGAATGGAGAGCATTATTTTGTCAGTGTGGACAACATCTTTTCAGACGACCTACACCTTCAATACGGCTTTCCGATACACCCACTCTCCGGCGAACAAAAGCCCCATTAACACATACGACACGATGCCGGTGTAAGCAGCCCACCAGTCGTAATATTGCAAGCCTGCCAGAATGGTGGCGGTTGCGCCGTTGAGGATGAAGAAGCCGCACCAGATTTGCGTAACGCGGCGGGTGTGGCGCACGCCTTCGGGGGGAAGGTCGGGGTGTTGCAGTCGGGCGAGGCGTTCGATGACGGTTTGTTTGGCAAACAGGCTGCCGCCGAAAACGGCAAGCATCAGCGCGTTGACGGCGACGGGATACCAATACATCGAGTCGGGTCGCCTGAAAACCATTACGGCGGCAAAAAAGGCGGCAAGGATAATCGCCGTAATGCGTTGGGCTGTGGTTTGCGGCATGGCGGCACGTATCAGCCACAGGATGCACATGGCGGCGGCAAGCCAGAAAAATGCGCCGTTTTCTCTGCCGTAATACCATAGGAGCGGATAGGCGAGGCTGGCGAGGGTCAGTAGGAGTTTTCCCAGTGTTTTCATAATGGTGTTCGGTTTCAGACGACTTTTGGGTTTTAGGGGGAGGAAGGTCGTCTGAAAGTTGTTTGGAAAAATAGTAGGGTCAGTTCAGCATGGCAATGGCGGCGGACAGAAAAAACGGTGCGACAAGGGTCAGGATAAAGCCGCTGACGACGGCGTATTTGATGTATTCGGCGCGGCAGTTTTCTTTGACAAAGGGCAGGGCGGAGTCCATTGCCGCTGCGCCGGAAATGCCGATTGCCGCCATAGGCTGCTTTCGTCCGTAGAAATACAGGAAGACGATGCTGATCATTTCGCGGAAAAAATCGGTCATAAACGCTGCCGCACCCATTTCGGGCGATACCGCTTTTCCAACCATAGGACCCGAAAGGGAGAACCAGCCGAAACCGCCCGACAATACTAGGCTTTGGGCAAACGAATAGGGCGAACATAGCGAAAAAACGAAACACGCGGCGGAGGTTGCAGCAACGGTCAGAAGCGGCAGCAGGAAAATCCTACGTCCGAATCCGCCAAGCTGGAAATCAACCAAGTCCATGCCAACCATGAAAATCAGCAGATAGAGGATATGGGTGCTGTCGATGGGCAGATTGCCAATCTGTCGCCCGAAAAAGGCAAATGCTGCCACACCCAAACCGAAAAAAGCAAAGGCTTTGAAACAGCCGTAAAAGGGTTTGATAAAGCTGCCCGACGGCGTGGAAGCAGTCGAGGCTTCGGGTTTGCGATAAAGCGCAATCAAGGTAAACGCGCTGATAATCAGTGCGAACAGCAGGGCATATTTGACGATGTCCGCGCCCAGATTCGGGTCGGTAAAGACGCTGCCAAACTCGTAGCCCATGAAAAAGAGCAGAAGCAGGACAATAAAGGACAAGGGTTTGAGTAGGACTTGTCGAAGGGGTGGTGCAAGAAATTTACCAGATAGGAAACCAGTAGATAACAATGCAAGAATAATAAAGATCGATGATAAAGATGATTCCATATTTATAACTCTCCAGTTGAAAATTATTGATTTGATATTAAATATTTTGTTTCGTAAGAGAGAAGTCAATTAATATCATTGTTCTTTGAGCAGGTTTGCAGGTTGCAGTTTGCGGCAGGTTTCGCGTTTGATGTGGTCAATAAGGTCGATGGTGTCTTGGATTATTCGTTTTCTTCCTCATCTTTGCTTTTTTTAAAGTCGTCATATTCTTTGAACAGTTTAAAATATGTTGGATAAAGCTTGGCAATGCGTTTACGGTTTTTCGGGGTGCAGAATTTTGCCACTTCTTTGGGTTCATGAGATTTCGGATAGCGGGAAAAGAATTGAGTTTGCTCTTGTTCGGTCATTTTTTTGACCGTTGGGCAGATAGGGGACATTTCTGACTTGCTGTTGACCGTTCCAACCATAAGCCATGCCAGCATCCCGTTACGTTGAGTTTCCTCGTTCGTGTTTTTTTCACAAAATTCCATATCGTTATACATATCCAATGAATCACGAATGACTTGCATACATTCGGCATGTGTCATTTTTTTGATGAGGGAAATTTCAGCGTGCGCAGACAAGGCGGGGAGTAAGAGCAGTAGGGAAATGAATTTTTTCATGGTGTTAGTTGTATATTATGGATAAGTGAGAAAGGTTGATGTTGTTATTGATGTTCAGACGACCTTGCCGATTGACAAGGCCGTCTGAAAATATGCCGGTTTGGATCAGAATCAGGAATCTTGCGCCTGTACTTTCAAAACCGCCTGAACCACGTCTTCTACGGTGCGTACGTTGCGGAAGTCTTCGGCTTGCAGTTTGCGGCCGGTTTCGCGTTTGATGTGGTCGATGAGGTCGATGGCGTCGATGCTGTCGATTTCCAAATCTTCGTAGAGGTTGGTCTCAGGTTTGATGCGCTCGGGTTCGATTTCAAACAGGTTGACCAGTGCATCGGTCAGAAGGGTGCGTACTTCTTGTTCGGTCATATCGCTTCTCCTTTATGCCTGACGGCTTTTGACGAATTCTGCCAGTGTTTTGACGTTGGCGAAGTTTTCGCGCAGGTTGTCGTTTTCGCCGTCGAGCTGGAAGCCGAAGGTTTTTTGCACTGCCAAACCGAGTTCCAGCGCGTCGACTGAATCCAGACCCAAGCCTTCGTCGCCGAAGAGCGGGTCTTCGCTGCCGATGTCGGCGGCGGTGATGTCTTCCAGCCCCAAGCTGTCGATGATCAATTCTTTGATTTGGTTTTCTAAGTTATTCATGTGGTTTTCCTTGTGAAATAGTTTTGAAGGTATTCGTTTAAACGCCTTGCGGCGATGGGTAGGGGTTTTTCCGCCAGCCATTCTTCGGGCAGGATGTCGTCGCCGACGGTGATTTCATAATGGATTTTGTGCGGCGGTATTTTGTACCAAGGCTGGCCTTTTTTGAAATTGGGCGGCGTCATTTTGATGCACACGGGGGTGATGACCGATGCGCTGCGCAAACCGAGCGATACCGCGCCACGGTGCATTTTAACCTGTCCGTCCCAGCCTGTGCGCGTGCCTTCGGGGAAAATCAGCATACTTTGCCCGCTTTTGAACACGGCGTCGATTTCTTCCAACATTTCCATGCTTTCGTCGTTGGGGATGTAGCCGGAAGCGATAATCTGGCTTTTCATGCTGGGGTTGTTCAACAGGTCTTTTTTGACCAGCACGTTCGGGTCGGGAAAGTGGCTGACCATTAAGACGACATCTAGCAACGAGGGATGGTTGGCAAGGACGAGCTGCCCCGGCCTGCCGAGTTTTTCCAAACCGTTGAAACGGACGCTCAATACGCCCGACCATTGCAGATAGCCGACGAAAAAGCGCCAGACTTTCCCTATCATGCGCCGCGCTTCAAGCTGGCGTTTGATGTCGCCTTTGGTGGATTTGAGCGTGTAGGGCAAAAGCGCGATTTTGAACAATACGCCCGCAACGCCGAAGAGGATGAAGCCGAACAGGGTGGCGAAGAAACGGCGGCAGTAGTCTAGGGTTTTCATGCGGTTTTTTGCCAATGCCAGATTCTGTCGGTGTAGTTGCGGGATTGTTTGAGGCCGTCTGAAAGCATAAAGCGTATCCAGTCGAGCGCGCCCCAATAGGGTTCGGTGTTTTCAGACGGCCTGTCCGTCGGTTCGAGCGTCAGGCGGTAGGCGTTTCCTTTTTCCAACACCATCGCCAGCGCGTAGGGAAACGGCGCGCGTTCGGCGGCAACGGCATAATCGGTTTTCAGCGGGTCATCCGCCATGACCAGCAGTATGCGTTCCGCGCCGTCGCACAACACGGCATAGGCTTCGGCCAGTGCGGTTTCGATGCCGTCTGAAAGTGTGGCCAGCGCCGTACTTTCCTGCATGTCGCCGCGCAGGATAGACCATTGCCCCGCCTGCGCGTTGTGCACCGACAGGCCGAACGAGGTGGGCGAGACTGTGCCCGAACGCAGCAATTCCGGCCAAAGCTCGAAGCTGCGGTTGATTTCGCCGTCGTGAGAAACGTATACCGGCAGGCAGTTTGGATACGCGTTTGCCAATTCCCACGCCGCTTCGCATACCAGCCGCGCGGACGCACCCAGGCGGCGGCGCTGCATGGCGGGCAGGAAGGACAATGCGGGCTTGTATTCGGGCAGGCCCTCGGCGTCAAGCCGCCCCGCAGCCCACTGTTGCCATTGTTCCGCCGAAGCCACGCGGCTGCTGACGGCGTTCCAGGCGGCGATATTGAATGAGAACGAACAGGCCGTCTGCATGGTTATCGGCACTCCGTGATATTTTGCAAAGTTGATTACGCCGACATTTTAACCGATTGAATTGATAAACACTACTCGAAGCAGGCGGACGCGGCGGCGGTTTCCGATGGAAAAGGCCGTCTGAAAATATGTTTTCAGACGGCCTGACGATTGGCAGCCGACGGTTATTTCGGATTTTTTTCAATCAGTGCGACCAGTTGGTCGATGTAGCCTTGTACAAAGCCGCGGGCGGACTCGACGAGTTTGCCGCTGTCGTCAAACAGGGTGGGGGAGTTGCCGAGGAAGACTTCGGGCTGGCCGGTCAGCGGCATGTCGAAGTAAGACAGTGCCAGACGCAGGTTTTTCTGCGAGCTGTAGCCGCCCATTTTGCCGACGGAATGACTGATGATGCCGGCGGGGGTTTTCTTCCATGCGACGTCGGCGTTGGGTTTGGAACCGATGTCCACCGCGTTTTTCAGGCAGGCGGGCACGGTGCGGTTGTTTTCGGGCGTAACGAACAGGATGCCGTCCGAAGCCTTGATGGTTTCGCGGAACAGGGTATAGCTTTCCGGAGTGGGGAAGTCGGTTTCGTTGGGGTCGTCGTAGTCGAAGTTGTAGAGCGGCAGGTGGCCGATTTCGACGATTTGGGCTTCATAACCGGCGGGGAACATCGGGATGACGTTTTGCGCCACTTTGCGTGCGAACGAGCCTTTGCGCAGGCTGCCTACTAAAATGCTGACTTTTTTTGCCATATGATTTCTCCATGAGTGGTGTGCGGATAAACGGCTTCCGACTATATGCCAAGCCTGCCTGCCAGTCAAGGCGGCGGGCCAACAAATGTGAAGGGGCGGAAAGTTACTCTTTTTAAAATTTCAGAATGCGCGCATAATCCGAGCCGTTACTTTAAAAACCGAGGATAGAGGGAAATCATTATGGAATGGTTGAAACGGGAGCTTTTCGGCGGCTGGACGAAATTCGAAGCGTTTTGGCTGCTGCTGTTTTTGGGGATTCAGATTGCGGTGTTCGCAGTCAAGCCCGATTCGCTTGCCGCGAGTATTGCCGCGGTAACGGGTATTTTGTGCGTGGTGTTTGTCGGCAAGGGCAAAATCAGCAATTATTTTTTCGGACTGATTTCGGTGTCGCTGTATGCTTATATTTCTTATACGTTTAAGCTCTACGGCGAGATGATGTTGAATTTGTTTGTGTATGTGCCGGTGCAGTTTATCGGTTTTGCGATGTGGCGCAGGCACATGACCGACCAAAATACGGTCAGCTTGGGCAATGCGGAAGAGGTGAAGGCGAAGGCGCTGACGGTGCGGCAGTGGCTGTGGGTGGTCGCATTGACGGTGGCCGGTACGCTGGCGTATATCGAATTTCTGCACTATATCGGCAGCGCGCTGCCGGCATTGGACGGGGTAACGGTAGTGATTTCGCTGGTGGCGCAGATTCTGATGCTGCTGCGGTACCGCGAGCAGTGGGTGTTGTGGATTTTGGTCAATATCCTGACGATTTCGCTGTGGGCGGTGATGTGGCTGAAGCAAGGGGAAACCAGCCTGCCGCTGTTGCTGATGTATTGCATGTACCTGTGTAATTCGACTTACGGGTATATCAACTGGACGCGGCTGGTGCGGCATCATGCGGGGCAGGCGGCGTAAAACGGCGGCCGTATTGCCTTGCAGGCGTGCCGTGCTGCCGTGAAACGGACAAGAGGCCGTCTGAAAAACTGTTTTGACCTGGTCGGAACTGTATTTTCAGACGGCCTTTGCTGTTCCTAAATTATGCTAAAATTCTTGTTTTTTAAATATTTCAATAAATTATGCACGCTTCTAATCTTTCAGAAGACGATACGGTTCACGAATACCACGCCGACAATCCCGATTTTCCTGCCAAAACCGTTGTGGCGACGCTGTTTATCGGCGCGTTTTTCGGCTATCTCAACGACACGCTTTTAAATGTTGCGCTCACGCCGATTATGAAGGATTTTGGGGTCGATAAGACCACCGTCCAATGGCTGACGACGGGCTTTTTGCTGGTGATGGGCGCGTTCACGCCGATTACGGCAGGCATAATTCAATGGTTTGAAACGCGCAAGATGGTGTTGTTCACGCAGGCGACGTTTCTGGCGGGTTCGCTGATTTGCGCGTTTGCACCGACTTTCGGGATTTTGGTCGCGGGGCGGATGGTGCAGGCGGTGTCCGCCGCGTTTTTTGTGCCGCTTCTGTTTAACGGCATTTTATCGATTTACCCGCCGAACAAACGCGGGACGGCGATGGGCGTGATTACCATGATGTTTACCGCCGCGCCCGCGATAGGGCCGACGCTGTCGGGCATCATCATCGACCACACGCATTGGCGCGTGCTGTTCGGCTTTACCGCGCCGTTTATGCTGGCGGCGATGGGGTTGGTGGGCAAGTATCTGACGGTCAATTTGAGCAACATCAGCCGTCCAAAGATTGATATTTTGTCGGCCGTGCTGTCGATTGCGGGCTTCGGCGGGCTGGTGTATGCGAGCAGTAATTTCGCCCGTCTGCCGCTGGCGGAATTTATCCTGCTGTTTGCCGCTTCCGTCGCGCTGGTGGGCTGGTTTGCATACCGTCAGTCCCGCTTGGCGACGCCGCTGCTGAACCTTCGGGCATTTGAGTATAGGCAGTTCCGCCACTGCGTCGTGATTCTGGCGGGCGCTGTGTTCCTGTTTTTGGGTTTGGAACTGATGATGCCGATGTACACGCAGCAGGTGCTGATGCTGACAGGCACGGCGACGGGGCTGATTCTGATGCCCGCGAGCATCGCTCAGGCGGTTGCCGCGCCTTTGTTCGGCAAACTGCTGGACAAAAAGGGCGGACGGTTTGTCGTGTTGCCCGCCACGGTGATGCTGATGGTGTCGCTGGCGGTGTTGTGGCTGTTTTTGCGGATTGACACGCAAGTCATGATGCTGACTGCCATGTTCACGCTGATGGCGGTTTCCGTCTCCGCCTGCGTAACGGGCGAAACCCACGGCTTGAACGCGCTGCCGAAAAAACTCAACCCCCACGGCGCGGCGATTCTGACCACCATCAACCCGATTGCCGGCGCGATCGGCGCGGCATTTTTCGTCGGCGCGACCAATATCGGCGAGAAACTGTCCTCCGCCGCCTCGCCGCAACAAGCCATGCTCGACGGCATCCATCTGGCGATGGGCAGCGCGCTGGTGTTGGGTGCGGTGATGGTGTTTTTCGCAACCCGCCTGAAGGCGCCGTAAGGCCGTCTGAAAACGGCCGGACATTTCTGTTTCAGACGGCCTTGGCTTATAATTAATATTTGAATAATCAGTTCCACCGTAACACAGGGAAAACCAAACATGAAGCTCCGAACAACCGCCGCACTTTTGCTTTGCGCGTTATCGCTGAATGCCCGCGCTTTGGATTTCGGCGGTATTCCGCCGGAAGAAATATCCGTTTACGTCAAAGACCTGCAAAGCGGCCGGATCATAGAAGAACACCGCGCAGACGAATCTATGAACCCCGCCTCGACCATGAAGCTCGTAACCGCCTTTGCCGCGTTCCGCGCATTGGGCAGGGATTACCGCTGGACGACCGAATTGAAAAGCGACGGCCGTGTGAACGGCGATACGCTGGAGGGCGACATCTACTGGGTAGGCAGCGGCGACCCCATGCTCGACCAAGACGGACTGGTCGCCCTTCAGCAACAGTTGCGCGACAAAGGAATCGTCCATATCAACGGCCGGCTGGTGCTCGACCGCAGCGTGTGGGGTGAAACCGGCAGCGCGGACGATTTCGGCAGCGACGCGGGCGAGGCGTTTATGACTGCGCCCGACCCGAATATGCTGGCGTACAAAGTCGTGTGGGTCAAACCCGAACGCGGCACTGCCGGCGGCGTAGACATCACCACCAATCCGCCGCTGCCGGAGATTGCCTTGAAAAACCAAGTCAGCATTACCGGTTCGGCTGCCGGCTGCAACGCCCTGCAAAACTACATGCGCGCCAGATATACGGGCGGCGTGTTGCACGCCAGCGGCAAAATTCCTGAAAGCTGCCTCGGTCAGGAAATGTTCGTCAATATGCTGTCCATGCAGGTTTATGCCGAAAAAAGCTTCGTCAATCAATGGCGTAAGGCGGGCGGTACGATTTCAGACGGCCTCAAGACCGCTGCGGCACCTGCCGGCGCCGCCGTCCTCGCCGGTTCGCAGTCCAAACCGCTGGCTGAAGTGCTGACCGAAATGAACAAGCATTCCAACAACCTGATTGCCCGTACCGTCTTTTTAAAACTCGGCGAACACAGTTCAGACGGCCTTACCGTGCAGGCTGCCAAAAATACCGTCCGAAACGAATTGGCCGCGGCAGGCGTGGACAACGTAGGGCAGCTTGTCCTCGAAAACGGTTCCGGCCTTTCGCGCAAAGAGCGGGCCACCGCCAGAATGCTGGGGCAGGTGCTGGAAAAAGCCTATTTCAGCCCGTTCAAACAAGACTTCGTCAACACTTTGCCGATTGCGGGCACCGACGGCACGCTGAAAAAACGCTTCCGCCAAGCGGGGCTGCCTCTGCGCCTGAAGACGGGCACGCTCAAAGACGTGCGCGCCCTCGCGGGCTATTGGTTGGGTGAAAACCCGAAAATTGTCGTCGTACTCATCAACAGCAGCCGCTCCAACGGTTATCTGAAGGATATGGACAAAATGGTCTCGCGCATCGTTTTGCCCGGCGGAGACGATTGGGTGGAGGCCGGATTGCTTTGTGAAAAAAGGCAGGCCGTCTGAAATCAGGCCGTCTGGAAAAAAGAGGGCGGGGTTCGTGCGGAACCCCGCTTTTTTGTATGGCGGCTGTCGGTGCGCTTGTCTGGTTCGGCGGGAACTAAACAAATTAAAATAAGATTTAGCGTGATTTGATATTAATTAATGGAGTCAGGCGGGAAAACCGTCAAAATATAATGTAACCTATCCAATGATAGCGATTAAAAATAAAAGGCGGGTTCGGTAAATTTTTCGAACCGCAAGCCTTGCCGTTCCGCGCCTCCTTTGGAAAGCAACGGTTCTGCTTCAATCACAGACATCATGATACACAAACCGCTGCTGCGGATACTGCAAAAGACGTTTCAGATTCGGCATGTATCCGCGGTATCAAATTTGCCCTCAG
Source organism: Neisseria oralis (assembly GCF_045062685.1). Taxonomy (NCBI): domain Bacteria; kingdom Pseudomonadati; phylum Pseudomonadota; class Betaproteobacteria; order Neisseriales; family Neisseriaceae; genus Neisseria; species Neisseria oralis. The sequence goes on along the minus strand of NZ_JBJGEB010000001.1, from coordinate 42,347 downwards.
TCGTGATAACAAAGAATGGAGTTCGCTATGAATAATAATCTTTCCCAAGTTTCCAGCAAATACACTCTTGCCAAAGACACGCTTGTCCTCATCCTGGCGGGAGGCCGGGGTTCGCGCCTTCACGAGTTGACGGATAAACGTGCCAAACCCGCACTTTATTTCGGCGGTAACCGCCGTATCATCGACTTTGCACTGTCCAACTGTATCAATTCCGGATTGAACCATATCGGTGTCATTACCCAATATGCCGCCCATTCTTTATTGCGCCATCTGCAAAAAGGCTGGTCGTTTCTGCCGCAGGAGCGCGGGGAGTTTATCGATATGCTGCCGGCCCGCCAGCAAATCGACGATTCCACTTGGTATCGCGGCACGGCGGACGCGGTGTATCAGAATATGGCGATTATCCGCGATCACTATAAGCCGAAATATATTCTGATTCTGGCCGGCGACCATATATATAAACAGGATTACGGCCAGATGCTGTTGGACCACGTCAACAGCGGCGCAAGATGTACCGTCGGCTGTATCGAAGTGCCGCGTTCCGAGGCCAGCGAATTCGGGGTGATGGCGGTAAATGAAAACCTGAAAGTAAAAGATTTCGTGGAGAAACCGAAAGATCCGCCGCCCATGGTGGGCAAGCCGGATGTTTCCTTGGCATCGATGGGCATTTATGTGTTTGACGCGGATTATCTTTATGAAATGTTGAATAAGGAAGTGAACACGCCTTACACATCTCATGATTTCGGTAAAGACGTGCTGCCCAGATGCTTGGAAGAAGGCACCCTGTATGCCCATCCGTTCAGCCGCTCCTGTATGGGGCGCAATACCGAAGGCGATATTTACTGGCGCGATGTCGGCACGTTGGACAGTTTCTGGCAATCCAACATCGACCTCGTTTCCGAGCATCCGCAACTGGATATTTACGATCAGAGCTGGCCGATTCGGGGCAATCCGGTGCAGTCTTACCCGTCGAAATTCTTCTATAAAAACGCCAACATCAAGCCGGTCGACAATTCCCTTATCGGCGGAGGTTGCGTGATTACCGATGCGTCCATCAGTTATTCCGTATTGTTTGACCGGATTAGAATCAACGAAGGTTCGAGCATTGACCATTCCGTCGTGTTGCCTGAAGTGGTCATCGGCAAAAACTGTATTTTGCGGCATTGCATTATCGACCGGCATTGCGTCATTCCCGACGGTATGCGCATCGGCGTCGATAAGGAATCGGACCGCAAACGCTTCCGCGTAAGCTCAAGTGGCAAAGTTGTCCTCGTTACCCCCGCTATGCTGAAACGGCTGGAAGGCGGAAACGTACCCGAAGAAGGACATTTGGACTAAAAGCACAATCAGCTTTGAAACCTTTAATTGCCGGCGGCGCATATTAGCCGGGCGTGTTGCGGAAAATATGCGCCGGTTTCAGGATGCGCGTCGGCGCATCGGATGAATTAATAGATTATTTAACGGTTGGGAAAATAAATGAAAGTATTGCATGTTTGTTCGGAATTATATCCGTTGCTGAAAACCGGCGGCTTGGCCGACGTGATGGGTTCGTTGCCCTTTGCCCAGAAAGAAATCGGTATTGACGCCCGTATCTTATTACCGACCTATCCCGCCATTTCGGCGGGGGTTCCGCAAACCGATGTCGTGGCTGAATTTGATAACTTTGCCGGACATATCGTTTTGCGCTACGGCGAATATGAAGGCATCGGCATTTATCTGATAGATGCGCCGCACCTATATGCCCGCGAAGGAAATCCTTATCACGATGCCGGTTATGCCGATTATGCCGACAACTATAAACGTTTTGCCCTGCTCGGTAAGGTTGGTGCGGAGTTGGCTGCCGGATTGGACGGATTTTGGCGCGCGGAAGTCGTACATTCACATGATTGGCACGCCGGTTTGGCGGCGGCCTATCTGTTTAATGAAGGCCGGCCGGCGAAATCGGTTTTCACCATCCACAACTTGGCCTATCAAGGCCAGTTCAATAGCCGCCATTTAACCGAAATCGGGTTGCCTGAAAGCATGTTCCGTATGCACGGTTTGGAATTGTTCGGACAAATTTCCTATTTGAAAGCCGGTGTTTATTATTCCGACGCGGTTACGGCAGTCAGCCCGACCTATGCCGGAGAGATTACCACGCCGGAATTTGCCTACGGCTTGCAAGGATTGTTGTCGGCACAGTATCGGGAAGGCCGTTTGGTCGGTATTTTGAACGGCGTCGATGAAAAAATCTGGCATCCGGACGGCGATCAATACATCCGGCACGCATATAGAGCGGAAGACATGGGCGGCAAAGAAAAAAATAAAGCGGAGTTACAAGCCTATTTCAACCTGCCGCAGCAAGCCGACGCTTTGCTGTTTGTCATGATTACCCGTTTGACGGAACAAAAAGGCGTGGATTTATTGTTGGAAAGCGCCGACGAAATCGTCAAACAGGGCGGGCAACTCGCGATTCTCGGTTCGGGTGCGCCGCATCTGGAGGACGGAATCTGCAAATTGGCGGAAGACAACCCGCAGCATATCGCCGTTAAAATCGGATACGACGAGGCATTATCCCACCTGATGATTGCCGGCGGCGACGTCATTTTGGTCCCCAGCCGGTTCGAACCTTGCGGTTTGACGCAGTTATACGGTTTGAAATACGGTACTCTGCCGTTGGTACGCGCAACAGGCGGCTTGGCGGATACGGTGGTCGATGCTTGTGCGGAAAATATCCAAAACGGCACGGCGACAGGTTTCGTCTTTACCCAGCCAACGGCAGCCGACTTGCGCCAAGCCTTGCAGGCGGCCTTTGATTTGTGGAAGCAGCAACATATATGGACAAACGTCCGCGCTACCGCGATGAGGCAGGATTTCAGTTGGACGCTTTCGGCAACCCGCTACGGGCAGCTATACCGGAAAATTTTGTCTGAGTAGCTGGAAAGTTTGTTTCCGTTCGAATGACGGAGGTTTTAGGCCGTCTGAAAAAAGCAGGGCTGTCGTCCCTGCTTTTTTGCGTGTTACTTCTGCCGCTTGGCCGCCGCATCGGCATAACGTTGAATATCGCTGTTCAACGAAGTTATTTTCAAAGGATGATCCGGCGGCGTATTGCTGAGTTCTTCTTTTAATATTTTCCCATCATGGATAAACCAAGTTTGAATGCGTGGTTCGGCATTGAAATCGGCAGTTTCGCCGTCTTCGGTCAAAGGAACGGAGGAAGACTGCGCCATAAAGGGGCGGCCGTTTTCCAAATAATATTCAAAACTCTGCCGCCTTTTTCCATTATCGTAGCTCCAGTAAATTTTTTCCGGCCGGTGTTGTTTGTCGTAACCTACCACCAAACTGTTTGCAGACATTCCTTTCGGCATGATTTCGGGCATGTTCTGGTAATTGACGGACGAAGTCCTGTTTGCCGCAATCCGATTGCTTTTTTCTCTGGCCTGTTTCACATACTGCGTTTTAAAAGCGGCAAATTCGGCCTTATCGGCGTAGGCTAGGGCATCTTGATAACAGCGGCTGCATTCCTTATATCCGGAAATGTCGACTGTTCCGTCGGTTTTCTGCGTAAAAACAGAACCGTCGGGCTGCCAAATAGTTCGGATGCTCCATACGGCTTTAGATTCCGCCCGTCCCGGCCCGCCTCGGAAGCGGACGATTTCTGCTGACAACGGGCGGTTGTTCAGATAAGTAAAAACAACATCCAACCTGTCTCTTTCGTCGCCAATCCTGGTAAACGAATCCTTAGCCTCTATCAGTACGTTTTGGAAAAGGTAATAGTTGGTGTTGGAACGGTAGCTACCGTCGGTTTCTTCATCGGTATACCAATCGGATTTTCCCTTCAGAAAATCAAGTTTTCGTGACACGGAGAGGAAATCGGCGATCGAAGTAAAAGGTTTGTCTTCGATGGATAACGTTCCCTTCCTTTTAAATTCCGTCGTATCGACAGTATGGCCGATAGACGATTCCATCAGAGCCGCAGCGGCTTGAAGCGACGGATTTTTGTTTTCTCCTCGCAGAAAAGCAGCGATGGAGCCGACAAAACGGTTGGGGTTTTCCGGAATTTCTACTGCCGTTTCACTCATAAACCATTTGGGGTTGATTTCAAATAAAATACCTGAACCGAGCCAAAAAACAAACAGTCCGAGGAAAGAAGTAAGCAGGATATTTTTAATAATGCGCATGATTAGATTGAATAAAAAGAGTTAGGAATGTGAGGCCGTCTGAAAAATATTTTCAGACGGCCTTTTCGGGCGGCTTATTGATTACACCAAAGAAAATGTTTACCAAACGAACGGTTTCCTATTCATATCCGAAAGGTTGTCAACTTCATTATCCAGCAAGAACTGCTCAAAAGCATTCCAACCTTTCTTTTCCACGAATTCCGCTTCCTGTTTATACAACGGGACAAGCAAAGGGAAAACGATATTGTAGTGTTCACCATAACAGACCTGAAAATCATCGTCGAAATAAAATGGGGCGGAAACATACAGTGCATCCATTTTTGTTGAATCAACAATGCTTCTAGGCAAATAAATAACCTGCCCTCGAAGAAGAATTTTTTTGTTCTCAATGATGGTTTCTGCCAACCATCTTAAGAATGGAAAAATCTGATTTTCATCATATTTTAAAGAACATATGAAAAGTATTTCAAATCTACTTTTATAATTCAGATCATGTTTGCTTAACCCTAAAGTAATATAAGTTTTTAAATCCCTGTTAGGGGAAGAGGGAATAGCTGCGATATTTAATTTGTACTGACTTCCCGAATCGCTTTTCGAGCCATGAGAAATAGTGCCTATATATTTTTCAACATGATTAATCATATTTTTCTTAATCTACTATCATTGTCTTGATCTGAGCAAGTATAGGTTGGATTGAGCCCCAACATCCCATTTTTACTGAGAAAGGTCGTCTGAAAAATCAAACACGGTTTCAGACGACCTATGTTTGCCAATTATTGGGACCACTTGATAATCCAATTAGATTCTTGTAGATATTCTTTTAATATTTCTAAGTTTTCAACCCAATCGTCATAACTATTAAACGGTAAGAATTTGTCATTTGAAGATAATAGTATAAGAAATCCACCAGTATTTTCCTGATCATCAATAATTTTTATGAATTTTTCTTCAGGATTGGCTCCATTCAGAATAATTCCTAGGATATTGAATTTTATTTCCATAGACACCTCCTAATCTTTAATAGGAATATGGTTATTTGTTAGTGTTTTTTTCTTATTCGGGTCTATCCTTTCCAAGCAAGCGTAGATTGGGTCAAAACCCAACATCCCTTTTCAATTAAGGAAAGGTCGTCTGAAAGACCAAACGCGGCTTCAGATGACCTTTTGATCGTTGGGTTTCCAATCAAACATAATCTACTCTTACTTGTGGATCAATTAAGAGGAGCCCAAACAAGCTTCCCTGTAGCTGAGGATATTTGCTTTCTCGTATCTATTCAAAATTTCTTTTAAATCAAAATCATACTTTTTAGGCGGGAAATTAACCGATAAATAGTTCTCTCCATTTTTTCTGATTTTACCACTGTGTTCTTCTATGACTGCCAATAAATTCTTTGGGAAATGGTCTAAAACAACGATGTTTATCGTGGTATTTCCTGAAGCTTTTATCAAGTGGTCGAAAAACAGCATTTTATCCTCACGTTCTATGGCAACAATGTCGTTTAAAGCCAAATTCGGTGCGAAAAGAGGAATCTCTTGAATAAGGAAATTTCCATCAGGCATTATGTTTCCAGACAGTCTTTCTTCCGCAATATTGCTTTCCAAATCGTAATAGACGACGGTAAGTTTCGATTTCATTTGTTACTCTTCTTAATGTTGCAGCCTCTGCATAAGACCTGCCCGTTTTTAGGAGTACCTTTACCACCCTTAGATTTCGGGATGACATGATCCACTTGTCTTTCATTTGAAGTAGGAGTGGTATTTTTTATAGATTGTTTGGCTGGAGTTGTTTCAATACCGCAATTGGCGCACTTAACTTGGCATTATTTTGAATCCTATTCAAATCAATAACGGCTTCTTGATACGGATTGCCGTATTGGGTGGTGACGGGTTTGTATCCTGTTTTTCAGCTTGCTTCGTCCTTGGCAAAGACGCGGTCACCGACTCGGATACGGGCAATGGCTTTGTAGCCGTCTACCGTTTTGACCAAGGTGCTGCCGTGGAAGGAGCAGGTGTAGGATTTTTGAAGAACTTAGTTCTCAATATTCTGTTTCAAATGAAGGAAAGGTCGTCTGAAAAACAAACTTGATTTCAGACGGCCTTTGATCAAATTTAAGAAAGCCCTTACCAAGCAAACGGTTTCCGATTCATATCCGAAAGGTTGTCAACTTCATTATCGAGCAAGAACTGCTCAAAAGCATTCCAACCTTTCTTTTCCACCAATTTTGCTTCTTGTTTATACAACGGGACAAGCAAAGGGAAAACGATATTGTAGTGTTCGCCATGACAGACCTGAAAATCATCATCGAAATAAAATGGTGCTGAAACATACAGAGCATCCATTTTGCTACCTTCGATAATTACCCTGGGTAATTGAATAATTTCACCTCTTAAAATAGGTTTTCTATTGTCAATCAAATATTCAGCTACTCCTGATAGAAAAGCTGCAATATTTTCTTTATTCCATTCTTCAGAACAGGTAAAAATTAATTCAAACCTACTCTTATAGTTCAAGTCATATCGATTCAAGCCTAAAGTAGAAAAAGTAGTTAATCCTTCATATGGTTGCGATGGAAATACGGAAACGCTGAGATGGTAACGTCGATCTAAGCATTTTATGCCGCTTTTAATTTCACTCAAATAACGCTCTAAATGTTCAACTACAATCATTTTTTCTTAAACCTTTCATCCCTATTCCAGCAAGCCGTAGGCTGGTTTGAGCTCCAATATCGCCATTTTTATTGACGGAAAGGTTGTCTGAAAATTAAAAGCAGTTTCAGACGACCTTTTTAATTTATGCTTGTTACGAAAAGTCTTCTAAATGATGGTTAATTGCCTCTTCAATAGTTGGATGCCAATCCATAAATGAAGTCTGTAATTCCTCTAAAACTAACTCATTGAATAAATCATCTAAATTTCTCCAATCCATTTTTTCATTTGGATAGAGAAAATTTGCCATAACGACAGCATGTTTATTTTGGAAGTAATCTGATAGAGCGCAAATCATCAGATACTGCCCCGAATGCTCCAGATAAAAAATTCTTTTTTCTAAGAGAAATCGATTATTTGGGTGTCCGTTTTTCATCGTTTAAATTTTCGCCGTATTGGTTTCCGAGTTCTTAAAATTGAATTACCTGTCTTCCGTCAAGTAAGTCGTCCGAAAAGCCAAACACAGTTTCAGACGACCTTTTAATTGTTGGATTTCCAATCCAACCTACACTTGCTGAAAGATTTCAAACAACATAAACATCAAATAACGCTTGGCCGATTTATATCTAAATAATCAATACCCCTCTCATCAAATCTCGTTTCCAAGTCTTCTACTGAATGAGTATTCAAGAAAAGTCTTTCTGGCTGGGTAATCGGCAATAACCAAAAAAATCGGACATTATCCATATATTCCAACTCTTGCCCATAAGGATAAGGCAGAGAAATCAGAAAATGCTGGAAGGATGATTGCTCGACCCACGGTCTGCCGATATTTATCGTTTTTCCCAATTGAAATTGATCAGGGTAATGCATACTTGCAGATGCCAGCATTGCCAAGGTCTCAATATGTTCAGGTGTTTCAAACGGGCTGACGATAAAAAACTCCTGCCCTAAAAATTGACCTATCCCAGAGCTGACATAAACCCAAGGCTCATCTTCATGATTAGGAATCACTTGGAAAACTTGGAAATCGGGAAGTTCTTCTATAATTCTTCCCAATGTCCAAGAAAACCGTTTAATTTCATGATTTATCCAAAAATTTTGCAAGTGGGATAAAACTTTTTGATTATAACTCATGTTTTTTAGCCTGCTCTTGAGAATATTTTGACATACTTGCCCCTTCTTTTCTTTGACATGTTAAGCAAGCGTACTCGACATCCTATTTCCATTGATAGAAAGGTTGTCTGAAACAAATACGGTTTCAGACAACCTTTTGATTGTTGGTTTTTTTTAACCTAACCTACGCTTGCTAATCAAAATTCCATTTTTCCGATATAGTATTTCTCCAAGCGTAACCACCAAGAGGTAAATTACTTAAGAGATTGACTGAGGAATCAATAGTGACAATTTCTTTTAAACTAACTATCACAGCATCTCCTTCATGAATTTCATTGCCATCTAAGAATTGCCACATTCCATCATCAGCATCATGCCATACTTCTAAGATTCCGTTTTTTTTAGACAAAATTCTTCTGGTGGTAATAACAGCAGTATTTTGAGGATCTTCAAATTTCCATTGCATATTGATGCCTATTTATTTGATTTCTTAATATTTTCTCTTCTGGATAAAACCTGTGCATTTTTATAACTATTTGAACCTCCTTTACTTTTTGCTTGCACATGGTCAATCTGCCATTCATTTGATGGGGGGGATACCTTTTTGGCTCTTTTTAGGACGAACCAAAACTTCTCCAGATTGGTCAGACTTCACTACCCCTCCGTTTCTATTCATGTTTTCTTGGATGATTGCTTTCTTTTGAGCTGGTGTAAATTTTTTTCCTTCGCCAACAGATTTATTATCCGATAAATTTCCATACGGACACTCATTATGAACCCAAACTCCTTCCGTTTCCGCCTTATCACCCTTGACGAAGTAAGTATGCCAGTCGGCAACGGTCAGATTGTAGGCTTGCAGCGGTTCTGGTTTGACGGTAACGCTTTGAACGGTCTGCTCCGCACCGTTTTCGGCAAACAGCCTGCTTCCCGCTTTCAAATCTTCCGCTTTAATCCATTTGCCGTCCGAATAAAACGGGTGGATGCGGTTGGAAACGAGGGTTTGTATTTTACCGAGGCCGTCTGAAACTTCAATGTAAACGGTTTCTTGGTATGGATTGCCGTATCGGGCGGTAACGGGTTTGTATCCCATTTCTCCGCTTGCCTCGTCCTTGGCGAAGACGCGGTCGCCGACTCGGATACGGGCAATAGCTTTGTAGCCGTCTGCCGTTTTGACCAAGGTGCTGCCGTGGAAAGAGCAGGGGTAGGATTTTTGAAGAACTTAGTTCTCAATATTCCGTTTCAAATGAAGGAAAGTCGTCTGAAAGTTAAACACGGTTTCAGACGACCTTTTGATTGTTGGTTTTTTCAACCCAACCTACACTTTCTGTTAGTTCCCATACGAACCAAAACCTTCGTAACTACAATCATTTTTTTGTGCAATATCAAATAACGTAGTTTCAATAGCTAAAATGTTTTCAAGAGAAGGGATAATATTGACGGAACAATAGCAAGTCCACATTTCTCCGAATTCATTTTGCTCAATACTGATTTGAAAATCTTGCCGATAAGAAATGATTTGACTTTCTATTGATTGCAGATTCTTTTGAGAACCCTCTATAAAAAACTCTATTATCATTGATTTTGTCAAATCAAACCCTAGTTCTTGATATTGTTTCAGTACATCTGAAGTAGATTTTTCGTCAACAATCATTTTTAATCTCCATCTTGTTTTCGATATTTTTTCCCCGGGTTTTCAATTCGATTGTAATTATTGGTACTTTTGGAACCACCGTGAGCGTCAATTCTTCTAGATTCATCTTTGAATGCCTCTCGATTATTTTTGGCAGGAGTAAAATCTGTAGCTATATGAGGGTCATTATTAACCCTAGCTTCTCTTGCTCCAGAGATTTGGGAACGTTGTCTTGTGCCCTTTCCAGAATAAGTTCGACCACTTTCATGAGTATTAGTATAAGAACCAACTTCTGTCCTATATTTTTCTCCATACGGACACTCATTATGAACCCAAACTCCTTCCGTTTCCGCCTTATCACCCTTGACGAAGTAGGTATGCCAGTCGGCAACGGTCAGATTGTAGGCTTGCAGCGGTTCTGGTTTGACGGTAACGCTTTGAACGGTCTGCCCTGCGCCGTTTTCGGCAAACAGCCTGCTTCCCGCTTTCAAATCTTCCGCTTTAATCCATTTGCCGCCCGAATAAAACGGGTGGATGCGGTTGGAAACGAGGGTTTGTATTTTACCGAGGCCGTCTGAAACTTCAATGTAAACGGTTTCTTGGTACGGATTACCGTATTGAGCGGTAACGGGTTTGTATCCCGTTTTTCCGCTTACCTCATCCTTGGCAAAGACGCGGTCGCCGACTCGGATACGGGCAATGGCTTTGTAGCCGTCTGCCGTTTTGACCAAGGTGCTGCCGTGGAAGGGGCAGGTGTAGGATTTTTGAAAAAATATCCTGTTTCAAATGAAGGCAAGGTCGTCTGATGTTTTTCAGACGACCTCATTGCCCTCTAAAGCGGAGGCAGTTCTACAAATGGAAAAAAATGCTGAAACCTCTGATAAATTTCAGGATGTTTTTTTAAGGCTTTTAATGCTTTTTCTTTTGAGATAGGCGGATCATAGACATCTATACCTCTTAAGAAGGCAATGCCTGTCAAGGCATCTTTTTTCGATTTTGATAGGCTGTAACTCGAAACAAAACCTACAATATTGTCAATATTGGCAATTTCTTCATCAAAATCCGCCAAATCAAAAATATAAAAAGGGGTGTCCTCAATGGGCATATCTCGTATTACTTGTTCAATCCATAACTTGAATTCATTTAAATCAATAGACTGAGAGAATAAGCATATAATTGCGAATCCTAAATCATCACTATCATCTTTTATAATTTTCCACATAATTATCTTCCTTTATTCATTGCTTCCCAACCAATATGACCAGTATCATGGTGCAATTTTTCAGCAAGCGTAGATTGGGTCAAGACCCAACAATACGTTTGGATTGACAGAAAGGTCGTCTGAAAAATCGATTACAGTTTCAGACGACCTTTTGTTGTTGAGTTTTCAACCCAACCTATGCTTGCCATTAATGTTATTCATCGTAGTAAGGTTCTGTTGAATAATTGTCTTTGCCTCCAGCAATGATAGTAACAACTTTCCCTTTTGCTTCCCATGCTTGTACTCCTATTTCATCAAAATCATAGACATATGTTGGATAAGATTCATTTGATAAATAATATTTATCAACACGGTTTGATTTAGGGTGATGGAAAAGTTGTTTAAAATTTTCCAAATTTAGACCTATTATATTAACGCCCATAAAATATAGCTCCTGATAACAAAATATAGAAATGATTTTGTTTTTTTTGACGGAAATTAGTAAATTTGAGTCGGGAGATTCATAATATTCTGTTCCAAACTCATCAGGAGGTTCATACATAAAAGTTTCCAGTGTGTTTTTGTACTGTGTTATATCTGTACCAAAACGGAATATTCCTACAGAAGCAAAAGGTAAAAATTCGGGAGTTTTAACGACCACGTCGACCATGCTCTTCTCCTTTTGCTTTTCGATTGGCATTTTTTGTAATATTTTTGATTGTTTGCTCAATCTTTAATCGTTCATTTTTGGGCATTCCAGGAATAATTTTATTTTTTAATTCAGCAATTTGTGATTCCGCTGATATTTGACTTCGACCGCCATCTCCATGTTTTTCATTCTTGGAGCTTCCTGTTCTTTTAGGCGGACACGCATTATGAACCCAAACTCCTTCCGTTTCCGCCTTATCACCCTTGACGAAGTAAGTATGCCAGTCGGCAACGGTCAGATTGTAGGCTTGCAGTGGTTCTTGTTTGACGGTAACGCTTTGAACGGTCTGCTCTGCACCGTTTTCGGCAAACAGCCTGCTTCCCGCTTTCAAATCTTCCGCTTTAATCCATTTGCCGCCCGAATAAAACGGGTGGATGCGGTTGGAAACGAGGGTTTGTATTTTACCGAGGCCGTCTGAAACTTCAATGTAAACGGTTTCTTGGTACGGATTACCGTATTGAGCGGTAACGGGTTTGTATCCCGTTTCTCCGCTTGCTTCGTCCTTGGCAAAGACGCGGTCGCCGACTCGAATATGGGCGATGGCTTTGTAACCGTCTGCCGTTTTAACCAAGGTGCTGCCGTGGAAGGAGCAGGTGTAGGATTTTGAGAAATCCCCACTAACCAAAGCTTTCCCCGGTTTTGCCAACTTTGCAGCTTTGGCGGCGGCAGCAACGTTGAAGGCGGCTTCGACGGTTTCGGCGGCATTGGGGTTTTCCTGTATCCACCGGTCAACAGCTTCGCGCGTATTTTTTTCAAAGCCCGCCACACCGCCCAAGCCGCCGATGGCGGCCAGTTTGCCGTCCGCCGACAGGGGCGAGATGCCGTACATCGTTGCTTTATCTATGGCATAGCCCGTTCCGTACAGTATGTCGCCTATGCCCAAGGCTTCGCTTGCGCTGAGAAAGGGGTTGAGTGCTCCGGCAGCGACGCCGTTGATAAACTCCATGCTGTTGCCCCAGCGGTCGAGCTTGGAATTGTGCTCGAACATTTTTCTGTTGGCTTCATAGGCGCGGTCGGAGAAATTGCTGCCGAGGTTGCTGTAATTGTCGGATATACGTTGTCTGACGTCGCGGGTGTCGGTCGGATTGAGTTTGATACTGCGGGCTACGCCGTTAACGTTATAGGTGTATTCGTCGCGTGCGCCCGTAGGTTTGGGGTAATTGCCGCCCTGCGGGCCGTCATAGCCGTCGGCGGGATGATGTTCGTGTCCTTCCCAGTTGAGGCGGTATACGGTAAAGCCTTCGTTGACGCTGCCTTTTTCTTCGCTTGCGCTGCGGCTGGCATGGTTGTCAAAGGGGGCGTGGACTTCGTGTCCGTGTCCGGAAAAGCGGGTGTGGTAGCCGATTGTTCCGTTGATATTTGCCTGCTGGATGAGCAGGTTGCCCATTTGGTGGGTATAGGCTTGGGTTACATCGATTTTGCCCGTGCGGTTGGCGACGCTGCCGCGCGGGTTGCCGAAAAGGTGGTATTTGCCGCCGGGTTCGAAGTGCTGCCGTTGGGCGTTATCGGTAATGAAAGGGTCTTTCGCCAATTCCGCCGCGAGGGCGGGCTGCCCGAAGGCAGCCGCCGCTACGGCGCAGGCGGCAAGGAGGTTTGTCAGTCTGCGCAGCGGTTTCACGGTTTATTCTCCTTCGCGGCGGCGGATAACTTCGTCGCTGACGTCGAGGTTTTTACCGTTGTTTTGTTTAAAGTCGGGACGGTTTTTGGCGGTCGTGTCGCCGTAGGGGGTGATGTCGGAGAAATCGACCATCAGGCCGTCTGAAGCTTTGACGGTTTTGCTGACTTTGTAGGGGCCGGTCCAAAGGGCGTATTTTTCTTTGTATTGGGATTCGTAGGCGGCGGAAGTGGGTTTGATCAGCAGTTTTCGGCTGTTGCGGTCAACGGCGAAATATTCGAGCTTGGTCTGGGCTTTAAGGGTTTCGGCGTTGTAGATGTGTAGTTCGGTACGGCTGCGGATGGTGCCGAATACGTCAACGGTATGGAGTAGCGTCCGCCGGTAATGCTGCCCGAACCTTGGTCGCCCATAGTGGAGACGTAAAGGGCGACTTTGCGGCCTTTCAGGGCGGACAAATCCATTTCTTTGACGGCGGCGCGGGACGATGCGGCGACGAGTTCTTGTTCGACGGCAAAGCGTTTGCCGCCGCCGTGCGAGGGAATACCGGTCAGTGTGCCGCAGCCGGTGAGCAGGAGGGCGGAGAGTGTGAGTGTGGTCAGAGTGATTTTCATAAGTGTTCCTTTAAAAACAAGGGTTAAAAAATAAAACAAAACAAAATTTGCCGTAATTTAATATAAATTAATCTATTTTGCGTAAATGAAAATACCAAAGGCGTATATTCTTGATAATCGGAGTTTTGCAAGGTAAAGGCCGTCTGAAAAACCTGCTTTACTAGTTTTCAGACGGCCTTTTTTAAAAGGCAAGGGAGTTCGACTACATAATGCTACATGGCACTTTGCAATTTCCGGCTTTTCGGGTATGCTCATGAACATGTTTACAATTTGATACGTCCGTATTTGCATATCCTTTTGTTAAACAATAAAAAACTCGTTTTGCGGTTTGGATGTTGCGAGCGAAACGGAAACCGTTTATCAGAACAAAAAATCAGGCTGAAGCCTGCTTATGTCATGTAAGTTCAATTTGAGGAGTATCTGCATGAATCCGATGTACATTACGTTTGGCCTTTATCTCATAGCGGTCCTGCTTATCGGTTTGGCCGCTTATTTTTCTACGCGCGATTTCGGCGACTATATTCTCGGCGGCCGCAGTCTCGGCCCGTTTGTAACGGCGATGTCGGCGGGGGCTTCGGATATGTCTGGCTGGCTGCTGATGGGGTTGCCCGGGGCGATTTATCTGAGCGGCTTGAACGAGGCTTGGATTGCCATCGGCCTGGTGGTCGGTGCGTATTTCAACTGGCTTTTGGTGGCGGGCCGTCTGCGCGTGCATACCGAATATGCCAATAATGCGCTGACGCTGCCGGATTATTTCTTCCACCGTTTCGGTGCAGGCGGGCATCTGATGAAGGTGATTTCCGCTATTATTATTTTGTTTTTCTTCACGATTTATTGTGCGTCGGGTATTGTTGCCGGTGCGACCCTGTTCCAAAGCCTGTTTCACGGCATGTCTTACAACCAAGCGATGTGGCTCGGTGCGGGGGCGACCATCGCCTATACTTTCCTAGGCGGCTTCTTGGCGGTGAGCTGGACGGATACGTTGCAGGCTTCGCTGATGATTTTTGCGCTGATTCTGGCGCCAGTGATGGTGTATCTGAGCTTGGGCGGCGCCGACCAGATGAGCGCGGCCATCCAGCATGTCGCCGCGGGTACGGGTAAGGAATACGGCAGCCTGTTTGCGGGTACGACCGTTATCGGCATTGTTTCCACCGCCGCATGGGGGCTGGGTTATTTCGGGCAGCCGCACATTTTGGCGCGTTTTATGGCGGCCGAAAGTGCGAAATCGCTGGTATCCGCCCGCCGCATCGGTATGACTTGGATGGTGTTGTGTCTGGCGGGTGCGGTAGCGGTCGGCTATTTCGGTATTGCGTATTTCGGTGCGAATCCGGAACAAGTCTCTTCCATGAACGGCAACCACGAGCGTATTTTTATCGCGCTTTCCACCTTGCTGTTCAACCCTTGGATTGCGGGCATTATTTTGAGCGCGATTCTGGCGGCGGTGATGTCCACTTTGTCCTGCCAGTTGCTGGTTTGTTCCAGCGCGATTACCGAAGACTTCTACAAAGGCTTTTT
The DNA here is from genome assembly GCF_045062685.1 of Neisseria oralis. NCBI lineage: Bacteria > Pseudomonadati > Pseudomonadota > Betaproteobacteria > Neisseriales > Neisseriaceae > Neisseria > Neisseria oralis. The sequence goes on along the minus strand of NZ_JBJGEB010000001.1, from coordinate 27,145 downwards.
GCGTAAACATGCGGAACAGAAAGAATTGGTATGGGTGGGGCGCGTGATGGTTCTGGCGGTGGCGGTCATCGCGATTCTGATTGCGGCCGACCCCGAAAGCAAAGTGCTGGGTTTGGTGTCTTACGCATGGGCCGGTTTCGGCGCGGCTTTCGGACCAGTGGTGATTTTTTCGGTCTTGTGGAAACGCATTACCGCCTACGGCGCGCTTTCGGGCATGATTGCCGGCGCGCTGACCGTGGTGGCATGGGCAGAATGGGTGAAGAAACCTGCCTTGGCCGCACACGATACCGGCCTGCTGACTTTGTATGAAATCGTTCCCGGATTTATTGCCTGTGCGCTGGTGACGGTGTTGGTATCGCTGATAGACAAAGTACCTTCAAGCGTTATTACCGAGCGTTTCGAAAAAGCGGATGCCGAGTACAAAGCGGCGAAATAAACCGGAAGGCCGTCTGAAAACTTATTGTTTTCAGACGGCCTGAGTTGTAGATGTTATCATATGAATGAAGTCCGGGCGGATTGCAACCGTCTTCCTGTTTTGCAAACAACGAACCTAAGATAAACGGAGAAACATCATGTTTGATTTTGCATTACCGACACAAACCTCCTTACGCCAAGCCGTTACCGATGCCTACCGCCGCGACGAGACCGAGGCCGTGCAGGACATGCTGCAACGCGCGCAGATGAGCGACGAAGAGCGGCAGGCCGCCGATACGCTGGCGCGCCGCTTGGTTACTCAGGTACGCGCCAGCCGCACCAAGGCCAGCGGCGTCGATGCCCTGATGCACGAATTTTCCCTGTCGAGCGAAGAGGGCGTGGCACTGATGTGTCTGGCCGAAGCCCTGCTGCGCATTCCCGACAAAGCCACGCGCAACAAACTGATTGCGGACAAACTTTCAGACGGCAACTGGAAAAAACACCTTAACAACAGCCCGTCGCTGTTTGTCAACGCCGCCGCGTGGGGGCTGCTGATTACCGGCAAACTGACCACCCAAACCAGCGAGCAGAGTCTGGGTGCGGCGCTGAACCGGCTGCTGGGTAAAGGCGGCGAGCCGCTGATACGCAAAGGCGTGGACTACGCCATGCGCCTCTTGGGCAAGCAGTTCGTAACCGGACAAACCATCGAAGAAGCCCTGCAAAACGGCAAGGAACGCGAAAAAATGGGCTACCGTTATTCGTTCGATATGCTGGGCGAAGCCGCCTACACCCAAGCCGATGCCGACCGCTACTACAACGATTATGTGCAGGCCATCCACGCCATCGGCAAAGACGCCGCGGGGCAGGGCGTGTACGAAGGCAACGGCATTTCCGTCAAACTTTCCGCCATCCACCCGCGCTATTCCCGCGCCCAACACGGACGCGTCATGGGCGAACTGCTGCCGCGCCTGAAAGAGCTGTATCTGTTGGGCAAAAAATACAATATCGGCATCAATATCGACGCCGAAGAAGCCAACCGCCTGGAGCTGTCGCTGGATTTGATGGAGGCGCTGGTGTCCGACCCCGATCTGGCCGGTTACAACGGCATCGGTTTCGTGGTGCAGGCATACCAGAAACGTTGCCCGTTCGTCATCGACTACCTGATTGACCTTGCCCGCCGCAACAATCAAAAACTGATGATACGCTTGGTCAAAGGCGCGTATTGGGACAGCGAAATCAAATGGGCGCAGGTGGACGGCTTGAACGGCTATCCGGTCTACACCCGCAAAGTGCACACCGACATTTCCTACCTTGCCTGCGCGCGCAAACTGCTTTCCGCGCAGGACGCCGTGTTCCCGCAATTCGCCACCCACAACGCCTACACGCTGGCGGCGATTTACCAGATGGGCAAAGGCAAGGATTTCGAACACCAGTGTCTGCACGGCATGGGCGAAACGCTGTACGACCAAGTGGTCGGGCCGCAGAACTTGGGCCGCCGCGTGCGCATTTACGCGCCGGTCGGCACGCACGAAACCCTGCTGGCCTATTTGGTGCGCCGCCTGTTGGAAAACGGTGCGAATTCGTCGTTCGTCAGCCAGATTGTCGACGAAAAAATCAGCATCGACCAACTGATCCGCAGTCCGTTCGACACTATTGCCGAACAGGGCATTCACCTGCACGCCGCGCTGCCGCTGCCGCGCGATTTATACGGCAAAGGCCGTCTGAATTCCCAAGGCTTTGATTTGAGCAACGAAAACGTGTTGCAGCAGCTTCAGCAGGAATTGAACCGAGCCGCCGCGCGGCAGTTTCAGACGGCCTCCGTCGTCAACGGTAAGAGCCGTCCGGTCGGAGCCGGACAGCAGGTGCGCAATCCCGCCGATCACAGCGACATTGTCGGTTCGGTCAGCTTCGCCGATGCCGCGCTGGCGCAGGAAGCCGTAGCCGCCGCCGTGGCTGCCCAGGCCGCATGGAACGGTACGCCCGCCGCCGAACGCGCCGCCTGCCTGCGCCGTTTCGCCGATCTGCTCGAGCGGCACGCTCCGGTACTCATGATGCTGGCCGTGCGCGAAGCCGGTAAAACGCTGAACAACGCCATCGCGGAAGTGCGCGAAGCCGTCGATTTCTGCCGCTACTATGCCGACGAAGCCGAACACACCCTGCCGCAGGGTTCTCAGGGCGTAGGCACCATTGTTGCTATCAGCCCGTGGAACTTCCCGCTGGCGATTTTCACCGGCGAAGTGGTCGCCGCGCTGGCTGCGGGCAATACCGTCGTCGCCAAACCCGCCGAACAGACCAGCCTGATAGCCGGTTATGCCGTATCCCTGATGCACGAAGCCGGTATCCCGACTTCCGCGCTGCAACTCGTTCTCGGCGCAGGCGACGTAGGCGCGGCGCTGACGCAGGACCCGCGTATCGGCGGCGTGATTTTCACCGGTTCGACCGAAGTTGCGCGCCTGATTAACCAAACGCTGGCCAAACGCGACGACAGCCCCGTACTGATTGCCGAAACCGGCGGGCAGAATGCCATGATTGTCGATTCCACCGCGCTGGCGGAACAAGTCTGCGCCGACGTGCTCAATTCCGCCTTCGACAGCGCCGGCCAACGCTGCTCCGCCCTGCGTATTTTGTGCGTTCAGGAAGACGTTGCCGACCACATGGTCAAAATGATTAAAGGCGCGATGGACGAGCTGGTCGTCGGCAATCCGATTGCGCTCGATACCGACATCGGCCCGGTCATTGACACCGAAGCGCAGCAAAACCTGCTCGCCCATATCAACAGGATGAAGGGCATCGCCAAGTCGTATCACGAAATCAGGCCGTCTGAAAACGTGAATCCCGACAACGCCACCTTCGTTGCCCCGATAATGTTTGAATTAAACGGCCTCGGCGAATTGCAGCGCGAAGTTTTCGGTCCGGTGCTGCACGTCGTCCGCTATCCCGCCGACGGGCTGGACAAACTCATCGACCAGATTAACGGCAAAGGCTACGCGCTCACCCACGGCGTACACAGCCGCATAGACGGCACGGTCGAGCATATCCGCAGCCGCATCGAGTCCGGCAATGTTTACGTCAACCGCAACATCGTCGGCGCAGTCGTCGGCGTCCAACCCTTCGGCGGCCACGGCTTGTCGGGAACAGGCCCCAAAGCGGGCGGTTCCTTCTATCTGCAACGCCTGAGCCGTCTGAAAGAATGGACTGCGCCGACCCTGAGCAAAATCGGCCAAGTGGACGAAGCCGCGCTCAAGCGCCTCGAAACCCTGTTGCACGGCCTGCCGCTGCCGCAGAGTGAGAAAATGGCCGCCGCCGCTTCGCTGGGTCAGTCCCGCGTCCGCACTCTGCGTAAAGCCGAATCCGTCCTCGCCGGCCCGACCGGCGAACGTAACGTATTGAGTTGGCACGCCCCCGCACGCGTCTGGCTCTACGGCGGCAGCCTTGCCGCGTCCTTCACCGCGCTGGTGTCGCTGGCTTCCGCAGGCGTGCAGGCCGTCGTACTGCCCGATCACCCGCTGGCCGCTTATGCCGACAGACTGGACGGACTGCTGGCCGTAACCGACAAGCCCGAAGCCGCAGGCATCAGCCATGTCGCCGCGCTGGAACCGCTGCCGAGTGCGCGCAAACAGGTGCTGGCAAACCGCGACGGCGCGCTTGTCCGCATCCTGCCGTCTGAAAACGGTTTGGACATTTTGCAGGTGTTTGAAGAAATCTCGTGCAGCATCAACACCACCGCCGCGGGCGGCAACGCCAGCCTGATGGCCATGGCCGACTGATTGGCCGCCGGCAGGCTGAAAGGCCGTCTGAAAAAGTTTCAGACGGCCTTTTCGGTTAAGTAAAGCGGTTATGATGCCGCCCTTAACCGTTTGCCGTATCCTAAACAGGTCAAATGGTTTAAACTGTCCTCCGTTCGTCGCAGGCATACCGTGCGGTTATCGGCATGGCGGCGATACTGACAATAAAACGGCAATGGAATGAAACGTGCGGGCTGCGGCCGTCGGCGGGCGCGGGCGTGGCGGCATATTGCGCAAAAACAAACACGGAGTATTTATGAAGATTTTTTTTCTGATTATCAAAGTTTTGATTTTCTTGGTGTTCCTTCTTTTGGCAGTCAGCAATATCCAGACGGTCGAGTTTAACTACCTGCCCGGACAAGGAATGCAGATGCCTTTGGTGGCCGTGCTGTTCGGCGCGTTCGTCATCGGCGTGCTGCTCGGCATGTTCGCCCTGTTCGGACGGCTGCTTTCACTGCGCGGCGAAAACAACCGCCTGCGCAACGAACTGAAGAAAAACGCCCGTATGGTTACCGCCGCGCCGCAGGCCAAACTGCCTGATAACGCAGCATCCGCCCCCGCAGGAACTGCCGCTAAGGAATGATATGGAGAACGAAATCTGGGTCATCCTGCTGCCGATTATCCTGCTGCCCGTGTTTTTTGCGATGGGCTGGTTCGCCGCCCGCATCGATATGAAAACGGTGTTGAAACAGGCCAAAAGCGTGCCGACGGGGTTCTATAAAAGCCTTGACGCGCTGGTCGACCGCAACAGCGGCCGCGCGGCGCGCGAATTGGCCGAAGTGATCGACCAGCAGCCGCAGTCTTACGATTTGAACCTGACGCTGGGCAAACTCTACCGCCAGCGCGGGGAAAACGACAAAGCCATCAATATGCACCGCGCGCTGCTTGATTCGCCGGATACGGTGGACGACAAACGGGAGCGGGTATTGTTCGAACTGGCGCAGAATTATCAGAGCGCAGGCCTGGTCGACAGGGCGGAGCAGATTTTTCTGGAACTGTTGGGCGGCAATATGGCGCGTGAGGCGCGCCAGCACCTGATGAGCATCTACCAGCAGGACCGCGACTGGGTGAAAGCCATCGAAATGGCGCAGCTTCTGAGCCATGACGAACAGACATACCAGTTTGAAATCGCACAGTTTTATTGCGAACTGGCGCAGGCGGCCCTGTTCAAGTCCGATTTGGAAACCGCCCGCGGTAATGTGCGCAAAGCTCTGGATGCCAATAAGAAATGTACCCGTGCCAATATGATTCTGGGTGACATCGAATCCAAACAGGGCGATTTTCCTGCGGCGGTGGCGGCATACGGCGCCATCGAGCAGCAAAACCACGCCTATCTGAGCATGGTCGGCGAAAAACTTTACGACGCCTATGCCGCGCAGGAAAAGCAGGAAGAAGGCTTAAACGTGCTTATCGGCTATATGGAGACCTTTCCCGATTTGGATTTGATTAACGTGATTTACGAAAAATCGCTGTTGCTCAAGGGGGAAGGGCCGGCCGCCGAAACAGCGGTCGAGCTTGTACGGCGCAAACCGGATTTGAACGGCGTGTACCGGCTGCTCGGCCTGAAACTGAGCGATATGAATCCGGCGTGGAAAGCCGATGCCGACATGATGCGCGCCGTCGTCGGCCGCCAACTGCAAAAAAGCGTGATGTACCGCTGCCGCAACTGCCATTTCAAATCGCAGGTATTTTTCTGGCATTGCCCCGCCTGCAATAAGTGGGAAACTTTCACGCCGAACCGTATTGAGGTGTGAACAGGTATTAAAAACAGGCAAGGCCGTCTGAAACTGGGGTTTCAGACGGCCTTTATTGTTAATCCGCCTTAAGCGTAATGCCGCTCTTCGCCTTTGCCGTCCACATTCTCGGCGCAGCGTTTGCAGATGGTTTCATGACCTGCGACTGAGCCGATGTCGTGGGTGTAGTGCCAGCAGCGTTCGCATTTTTCGCCGTCACTGGCTTTGGCGGTTACGGCGAGTTCGCTGCCGGTTTTGACTTTGACTTTGGACACTAAGAGGGCAAAGCGCAATTCTTCGCCCAAGGCGTTCAGGTAGTCGGCGGTGGCTTCCGGCGCGGTGATTTCGGCTTCTGCCTGCAATGACGAACCGACGGTTTTATCGGCGCGCAAAGGCTCGATGGCGGCGGTTACGGCTTCGCGGGCTTCGCGGACTGCCGTCCATTTTTTCACCAGTTCGGCTTCGGCTTTTTCGTTGATGGGCGGGAACTCGTGCCAGGTGTGGAAGAGGACGCTGTCTTCTTCGCCGCCGCCGATGATGTCCCACGCTTCTTCGCCGGTGAAGCACAAAATCGGTGCAATCAAGAGAACCAGGCTGCGCGTGATGTGGTACAGGGCGGTTTGCGCGCTGCGGCGGGCGTGGCTGTCGGCTTTGGTGGTGTAGAGGCGGTCTTTCAGGATGTCGAGGTAGAACGCGCCCAAGTCTTCCGAGCAGAAGGCGACGATGTCTTTCACGGCGAAGTGGAAGGCATAGCGCGGATAGAAGTCGCCCGCCAGACGCTCTTGCAGCTGACGCGCCAACACTAAGGCGTAGCGGTCGATTTCGACCATGTCTGCCTGCGGTACGGTGTGTTCGAACGGGTCGAAATCGCTCAGGTTGGCAAACAGGAAGCTCAAGGTGTTGCGGATGCGGCGGTAGCTTTCGGTGACGCGTTTGAGGATTTCTTTGGAAATCGCCAATTCGCCGCTGTAATCGGTGGATGCCGCCCACAGGCGCAGGATGTCGGCGCCGAACTCGTTATAGACTTCTTGCGGCGCGACGACGTTGCCGATGGATTTCGACATTTTGCGGCCGTTTTGGTCCACCACGAAACCGTGGGTCAGAAGCTGTTTGTACGGAGCGCGGCCCATGGATGAGGCGCAACCGGTCAGCATGGAGGACTGGAACCAGCCGCGGTGTTGGTCGCTGCCTTCGAGGTAGAGGTCGGCAGGCCAGTCCAATTCTTCGCGCTGTTTCAAGACGGAATAATGGGTCGAGCCGGAGTCGAACCATACGTCCATCGTGTCGGAAAGTTTGTCGTAGTTTTCGCAATCTTCCGCGCTCAACAATTCGCTTTTATCGAGGGAGAACCATGCTTCAATGCCTTTTTCTTCGATTTTCAGGGCGATTTTTTCCAAAAGCTCGGCGGAGTTCGGATGCAGCTCGCCCGTTTCTTTGTGGACGAAGAAGGTCATCGGCGTGCCCCAGTAGCGTTGGCGCGAAACGACCCAGTCGGGGCGGCCTTCGATCATGGCTTCGAGGCGCGCGCGACCCCATGACGGGAAGAATTCGGTGTCGTCCACGGCTTTGATGGCTTTGTCGCGCAGGGTCTTACCGTCGCTGCCGGCTTTGTCCATGCCGACAAACCACTGACCTGTCGCGCGGTAAATCAGCGGGGTTTTGTGGCGCCAGCAGTGGGCGTAGCTGTGTTCGATTTTGCTGCTTGCCAAGAGGTTGCCGGTTTCTTCCAGCCATTGCAGGATGACGGGATTCGCTTCCCAAACGCTCATGCCTGCGACGCGCGGCGTTTCGCTGATGTATTTGCCTTCGGCATTGACGGGGTTGTAAAGCTCGATGCCGTATTTGTTGCAGACGGCGTAGTCTTCCAAACCGTGCGCGGGGGCGGTGTGCACCAAGCCCGTACCGGCGTCGGTGGTAACGTGTTCGCCGTTGAGCATGAGAATATCGCGTTCGAGGAACGGATGATTCATGTGCAGGTTTTCCAGCTTGTCGCCGGTGGTTTCGGCGAGGACGCTGAGGTCGTCTGAAACAAAGCCGTAGCGTTTGAGCGTGTCTTCCGCCAAATCTTTCGCCAGCACCAATTTGCCTTTGGGCGTATCGATTAATTGATACACCACGTCCGCACCCGCAGACACGGCTTGGCTCGCGGGCAGCGTCCAAGGCGTGGTCGTCCAGATGACGGCAAACGCTTTGCCTTCGATGCCTGCCAAACCGAATGCGGCGGCAAGCGCGGCGGTGTCTTTAAACGGATAGGCAACGTCAATCGCAGGCGATACTTTGTCTTTGTATTCCACTTCCGCTTCTGCCAGCGAAGAGCCGCAGTCCAAGCAGAATTGAACCGGTTTCGCGCCTCGATAGAGATAGCCCGATTTGTAGATTTCGCCGAGCATACGCACGGTATCCGCTTCGGTTTTGAAATCCATGGTCAGGTAAGGATTGTCCCAGTCGCCCAACACGCCCAGACGGATGAAGTCTTTTTTCTGACGCGCGATCTGTTCGGCGGCGTATTCGCGGCACAATTCGCGGAAGCGCGCTTTGGGCATGTCTTTGCCGTGCAGCTTTTCCACCATCACTTCGATGGGCAGGCCGTGGCAGTCCCAACCCGGCACATAAGGCGCGTCGAAACCGGCTTGGGTTTTGCTGCGGATAATGATGTCTTTGAGGATTTTGTTGACGGCATGACCGATGTGGATGTCGCCGTTGGCATATGGCGGGCCGTCGTGCAGGATGAATTTCGGACGGCCTTTGGCGATTTCGCGCAGTTTTTGATAGCGTTTGTGCTCGTACCAGCTTTTCAGCCACGCAGGCTCGCGCTTGGCGAGGTTGCCGCGCATCGGAAACGGGCTTTCGAGCAGGTTTACGGTTTTGCTGTAATCGGTCATGTTTTGGTCTCTATTGTTGCGGTATTTCGGTTTCAGACGGCCTTATCTTCGGCTTTATTAAATCAGGCGGGGCCGAGGCCGTCTGAAAAAATTAAAGAAATCATTGTAGCCCAATTGCGTTGATTTTATAAGGGTTTGCCGCAGGGTTTCTATTGGCGCCAGCGTCTTGCATCGTCCATATCCTGCAAAATTTGCGTTTTCAGCTCTTCGATGCTGTTGAATTTTTGTTCGTCGCGCAGTTTGTGCAGGAAGCGGACGAAGATGCGTTGGCCGTAGAGGTCGCCGTCGAAATCGAACAGGTGGACTTCGAGTTTTTGCGAACGGTTGTTGCTGACGGTGGGGTTGAAGCCGAAGCTGGCGACGCCGCGCCGCGTGCCGAACGCGCCGTCCGCTTCGACGACGAACACGCCGCTGAGGGCGTAGTGGTAGGGCGGAAGCTGGATGTTGGCGGTGGGGGCGTTGATGGTGCGGCCGAGTTTTTGGCCGTGTTTGACTTTGCCGCTCAAAACGTAATCATGTCCCAAGAGTTTTTTGGCGTATTCCAACAGGCCGTCTGAAAGTGCCTGACGCACGGCGGTACTGCTGGTGCGGATGTCTTCGACGATAACGGAGGGGGTGCGTTCGGTCTGCATGTCGGGCTGTTGCGACAAAAGCTCGAAGCAGCCTTCGCGGCCCGCGCCGAAGCGGAAATCGTCGCCGATGAGCAGGTAGCGGGTGTTGAGCGTTCGGCGCAACAGCCGGTCGATAAACGTTTGGGCGGCCATGTCGGCAAAGCTTTGGTCGAAACGCAAAACCCAGACGGCGTCGACGCAGCCGGTTTCGCGCAACAGGCGCAGTTTGGTGCGCAGCGGGCTAATGCGGTAGGGCAGTTTTTTACCGGCCTTACGGGCGAAAAATTCTTTGGGTTGCGGCTCGAAAATGACGACGGCGACGGGCAGGCCGCGCAAGTCGGCTTCGTATTTGAGTTTCTGCAGGATGTGTTTGTGTCCGAGGTGTACGCCGTCGAAGTTGCCGATGGTAACGGCGGCGCCTTGCGGAAAGTCGGGCGCGTTGGCCTGACCGAGACAGATTTTCATGGGTAGTCTGTTTGTGTGATAAACGGCGGCTATTGTAAACGGATTCGGCAGCGGGATAAATAAGCGTATGGAGGGATGAGGCCGTCTGAAAGGGTTTCAGACGGCCTTTCTGAAAAAGGCCCGGGGTTTACCACCAAAACGGCGGCCGGTAAAACGGATGGTAGAAGCCCCAGTCGTCATAATAGTAGCGTGCCTCGCGCAACTGCTGCTGGGCGATGTAGTTCTGCCACGCCATCTTGTAGCAGGCTTGGAACATCGGGTCGGCGACTTTGTCGACGTATTTCAGACGGAACTCTTTTTGTTTGGCGGTTGGCGGGGCGGGATTGTCGGTCTGCTCGAACTGCTGGCGCATCAGTTCGGCGGTGCCCTTGTCGCATTGTGCAGCCAGGGAAATTTGCAGGTTTTGCTCGTAACGTTTCTGCGCGGCGGCACGGGCGGCTTTCTGTTCGGGCGTGGTCGCGCAGGCGGTGAGTGCGGCTGCGGCGGAAAGGATAAGGACGGTGTGTAAAACGTTCATGTTGCGTCTCCTCGGTTTCAGACGGCCTGGCGGGCAAACGGGGCTGCCTGTGCGGCTCCTGTGCTTAATGTACGCCAAATTGATAACGGCTTGCAAGTAGCGTCGCGATTGGCATTCGGAGCGGACGGATATTGCTGTTTCGATTGGGTTATTTTTCCGATGTGCCGTGTAATATAGTGTTAAACGGCTGATGGGGCCTCGGAATGTTGATTATGATTACAAAGCTCTCCGGACGTTTTTCAGACGGCCTCAAGGATTTGTTCCCATTTACCGAAAGGATTTCCCATGAACATTTTGAAACAGTTGACCGTTGCAGTATTGGCCGCCCCCTTGGCACTGGCCGGCTGCGTTACCGACCCTGTTACCGGGCAACAAAGTGCCAGCAAAACCGCCGTTTACGGCTTGGGCGGTGCGGCAGTGTGCGGCATTGTCGGCGCGCTGACCCACGGCGGCAAGGGCGCGCGCAATTCCGCGCTGGCCTGCGGCGCCATCGGCGCGGGGGTAGGCGGCTATATGGATTATCAGGCGAAAAAACTGCGCGAAAGTCTGGCCAATACCGATGTGAAGGTCGAGCAGCAGGGCAACCAAATCAAACTGGTGATGCCTGAAAACGTAACCTTCGCCACCAACAGCGCCACGTTGAGCGCCAACGCGCGCGACGCGCTGACCGCCGCATCGAAAACGCTGGTTCAGTATCCGGATACGACGCTGACCATCAACGGCCATACCGACAACACCGGTTCCGATGCCATAAACGACCCTCTGTCGCGCAACCGCGCCCAGTCGGTCGCTTCTTTCCTGCAATCGCAGGGCGTGGCCGGTTCGCGCCTGACCACCGCCGGCCACGGCTCGCGCCAGCCGGTCGCGTCTAACGCCACACCGGAAGGCCGCGCGCAAAACCGTCGCGTAGAAATCCTGATTAACCCCGACCAAAACGCCATCAAAGCGGCGCAACAGTAAGCGGGATGTGATGGAAAGAAAAGGCTGTCTGAAAACGTTTCAGACGGCCTTTGGGTCTGCCTGGCACTTGGTTTTCAGACGGCCTCACCAAATACCGTTGAATTTGCGTTTCCGTTTCCAAAACGCCCGTTTCGAGTACGGTCTTATCCGCAGTCTGCCGCCGTTTTCGCCGTCGGTAACGATGGTCAGGCTTTTCAGACGGCCTGAGTCCAATGCCTGCCGTAACGGGGCGAACCAGCGTGTCTCCCAGCTTTCCAGAATATCGCGGTATGCCCATGTGTCGCCCGTTTGGCCGGTTACAACCAAGTCGTCCAGAAAAATCAGGCCGTCTGAAAACGTTGCGCCTGCTTCGTTCAGCATCGCCTGCCAGGCCCCAAAATCGTAAGGCGCGCCGGTGCGTTCGCCCGGATAAAAATCCGCCCATGCGCAGTCGGACGAGAGCAGCGGGCGTGCGGACTGCGTTCCTTCCAAATCCTGCCACAGCCACAGGCCGTTAACGGCAGGAATTTTTTGCGCCGTGCGCTCCGCATTGACGGGATGGTTGTGCAGGTACATCTGGATTTCAGTCTGCCTGCCGAGCCATTGCAGGGCGTCTTCGCCGCCGGCTTGGGAAACGTCGCCGTTCGGGCCGCAGATATCGAAAACGGGGGCAGTGTGCCAAGCGGGACGGCGCGGCAGCGTTACCAGCCACAAATCGGGCCGCAGCGGATGGAACTGCCAGCCTTCGTGCCGGTAAAACTCGGTCAGGCCGCCGCACAGGCGTTCGGCTTCATCGGTCTGAATCTGGATATATGCTCCGTCGATGACGCTGACTTGGTGCATCCCCATCTGTTGCCAGACCGGACTGGCGAAAACGGCCGCCTGTTCTGTGGCGATACCGGATTTTTGCTTTGCCGCGTCCAACAGGCTGCCCTGCCAGAGAAAACGGCGGTAGAGTTCGGAAGGTGCGGCGGCAGCACGGGTCAGTATGCCGAAACGCAAAATTTCGTCGAACGAAGGCAGGTCGAGCGGCGGCGGATTTTCGTCGCCGCAGCGGTTGAGCGAAGGGATGGCGAGGGTCAGATTCATGGCATAGGCATCGGTTAAAACGGTCATTTTACGCGAGAAGCCGCGGCCGCCGAATGCAAATTGACGAATATGCCGCCAAAGTTAAAAACAAGATATGTATTTTTAACGGAACCCCTAAAGGCAGCTAGCCGCCGTATGGTTGCGGATGCGGCCTATACCGTTGATTTTTCAGACGGCATCATTGGTCCGGTCGGGTCCGTTGTGGTAAAATACTACGAAGTAAAGTTCGGAAAACGATGCTGTTAATCGGGGAAAGTGCCCCGATAATAACGGCTGTAACTGCGTCCGGTTTATGCGGCCGCGGTATAATCTATGGATAAAAAGGCCGTCTGAAAACGGCGGACCGAACAGGATTTCAGGTTGTTACCAACCACGACACAAAACGGCGTGCCGCGTTCTTGCGCGCGCCGCAAAAAGGATGATCGCGTGACCAATAAAAATAACACCTCTTTTTTCGACCGTTTCTGGGACAACAAACCGGTGCGGTGGTCGCTGCTGGGTATTTTGCTGCCGGTTTCCGGCGTGATGACGGCCTACGCCGTTACCGAGCCGATGCCGAGGGATTCCGGCCTCAAAGTCGAAAGAGTATTGGAAGAGCTGCCCTCCGTGTATGTCGAAACGGGTAGTTTCCAGTCGAGCTACTGGGCTCAGGAAGCCGTGCAGACGGGCGATTCGCTGGCCGATGTGCTCACGCGCATGGGCGTGGCGGAAGCGGAAATCAAGCAGATTATGGCGAAAAACAACCCCGAACGGAATATGAACCAACTGCGCGCCGGCCAGTCGGTCAGCATCAGGGTCAACGCTTCCGGACAGGTAACAGACGTGCAGTTTTTTACCGATGAAGAGCTTGAACGCAACCTCGTCGCACTGGAAAAGGTAAACGGCAAATGGCAGGCGTCTACTTCCGAAGTCGACATGAAAACCATGCCGACATTGCGTTCCGTTATCGTGCGCACTTCGGCGCGCGGTGCAATGGCTCAGGCCGAGATTCCGGTGGAAATCCGCGAATCGCTGAGCGAGATTTTTGCCGACGTGCTCAGTTTGGAAGATTTGAAAGAAGGCGACACCGTACGTCTGCTCTACAACAGCATGTACTTCCGCGGCCAGCAAATGGGTACGGGCGACATTTTGGCCGCCGAAATTGTGAAAGGCGGCAAAACCTATCAGGCTTATTATTACAGCCAAGGTAAAGGCGACGAAGAAAGCGGCAGCTACTACGACCAAAACGGCAAATCACTGCAACAGAAAGAAGGGTTCAATATCCAGCCGGTCGTCTACACGCGTATTTCCTCGCCGTACGGTTACCGCGTCCATCCTGTTTTGCACACCGTGCGTATGCACACCGGTATCGATTATGCCGCGCCGGAAGGTACGCCGATTAAAGCAGCGGCAGACGGCGTGGTGGTTTTCAAAGGCTGGAAGGGCGGCTACGGCAATACGGTGATGATACAGCACGCCAACGGCGTAGAAACCCTATACGGCCATATGAGCGCGTTTTCTCCGTCTCAGGGTAAGGTCAGCGCGGGTGAGATTATCGGCTATGTCGGTACCACGGGGCGTTCCACAGGCCCGCATCTGCACTACGAAGCCAGGGTGAACGGCCAGCCGGTAAACCCGACGACCGTGGCCTTGCCGACGCCGAAACTGACGCCGACCAATATGGCGGCATTCCGCAAGCAGCAACAGGAAGCCAATGCCACTTTGGCGGCAGTCCGCGGCCTGCCGGTTTCGGTGGCGCAGCTCGATTAATGCTTTCAAAGCAAGAAGCTTCCTGTATTAAAGCAGGAAGTTTCTTTTTGTCTGAAAGCCGGAATAAAGGCCGTCTGAAAGCATGGCGAAGAAAGAAAAAGACGGTCGGAGAAGTGTTTTTACTAAACAACAATCCGATAAATTTTTCTGTAAATCAAAAGCGTGATTCAAAATCAGCTTGAACAAAAACTGCTTTTTGTGGTATAAACCACGTTTTACTATTTTAGAAGTTTGGAGACTAACCATGGCACGAGTTTGCAAAGTGACCGGTAAACGCCCGATGTCTGGCAACAACGTATCACACGCCAACAACAAAACCAAACGTCGTTTTTTGCCTAACTTGCAATCACGTCGTTTTTGGGTAGAGAGTGAAAACCGCTGGGTGCGTCTGCGTATTTCCAACGCAGCACTGCGCACTATCGATAAAGTAGGCATTGATGCCGTATTGGCTGATTTGCGTGCTCGCGGCGAAGCTTAATTTACGGATATTGTAAGGATTACTGCAATGCGCGATAAAATCAAATTAGAATCTAGTGCCGGTACAGGTCATTTCTACACCACAACCAAAAACAAACGTACTATGCCTGGCAAGTTGGAAATTAAAAAATTCGATCCGGTAGCCCGCAAACATGTTGTTTACAAAGAAACCAAATTGAAATAACCTGTTTGGTAAATCGAAAACAGAAGCCCTGTATTTAAACAGGGCTTCTTTTATTATGTATAATATTTCCGATAGACTGTGGTTTTAAAAGAGACGAGGGCCGTCTGAAAATATTTTCAGACGGCCCTCGTCTCTTTTAAAATGGCCTCGCCGACAGGAATCGAACCTGTATTTTACGCTTAGGAGGCATACGTTCTATCCGTTGAACTACGGCGAGGCATAAACTAAATTTTCTCTGCGAAAAACGACAATAAGCCAGCGGCAATCAGAGGGCCGACAGGAACCCCTCCCAAGAAGGCAACGCCGATGATTGTGCCGATAAGTAGGCCTGTAACCAGAATCGGTTGGGCACTCATTAACGGAATTCCGCGTCCTGCAATCCATGCGACCAAAATACCAATGCCTACGGCAGCGAACATTTTGAGGTTCATAAAGGCCGTCAGGCCGGGTATCTGTATTTTGCCTGAGACCAGCGGGCTTAATACGCCTATGGTCAAAAAAATAATGCCGACGGCTACGCCATATTTCTCGGCCAAAGGAAGATATTGGGACAGTGCGGTCTGCTGCATCAGCAATAACACAGTTGCCGAAATTGTGATTGAACCGTTGTTGCTCAAAACGCCGAGCAAAATCAGCAAAACCAGAAATAACGGAATAACGTTCAGATGCACCGGATATTCCTTAATCAAAGCCAGCTATGATACACGCGCCAGCGACTCTTCCGCAAGCTGCCGCATTGCCAAGGTGATTTCATTGTCCGGTAAAATATCAAGACAGGCCACGGCTTTTTCCACTGCTTTGCGCGCTTCATTGATAGCATAGGGGAGGGCATTTGAATTAACCACATAATCGTGAATTTTTTCAAAATAGCTGCGGTCGGCATTTTCCAATGCGAGCCGGACATCTTTTGCGGCCTGCTCCGAACCGTTGTGCATCAAGTAGATTAACGGCAAGGTGGGTTTGCCTTCGGCCAAGTCATCGCCGACATTCTTACCGATTTCCTCTGTTTCACCCGAATAATCCAATACGTCGTCGATAATTTGGAAGGCAGTGCCGACATACATGCCGTAATCTTTCAATGCCTGTTCTTGAGTAGGATTTGCACCGCCTAAAATAGCTCCTACTTGGGCTGCGGCTTCAAAAAGTTTGGCGGTTTTATATTGGATTACCTGTATATATTGTTTTTCGGTAATGTCGGTATTGCCGATATTCATCAACTGCATGACCTCACCTTCGGCAATGATGTTGGTTGCGTCCGCCATTACTTCCAAAATTTTCATGCTGCCCGAAGCAACCATCAATTGAAATGCACGGGTATATAAAAAGTCGCCGACTAACACCGCCGCCGCATTGCCGAAAAGGTTGTTAGCTGTCTCACGGCCACGCCGTAAGTCGCTTTCATCCACCACATCGTCATGTAGCAGGGTGGAGGTATGGATAAATTCCACCATGGCTGCCAGCGAATACAGTTTTTCATCATCGTATCCGACCGCCTTACCCGCTAAAATCGTGATAATCGGACGCAAACGCTTACCGCCGGCGCTGATGATGTAGGTGCCGATTTGGGAAATCAAGGCCACATCAGATTTTACGGCCTGATTGATGACGACGTTGACTTTGTCGAGGTCTTCATGGAGGTGTTGTTTGAAATAAGGCAGATTTTCAAGCATGGTGGTTAAATTTCAAAGGGCTGCGGTAAGAACGGATTCTGTTGATGTAGTTTAAGATTTATAACACGTTTGTCACAGCGCGGGATTATAGCAGCAAAACCGCCATCAAAAATACCCTTTCAGCTGGCTTTAAAGCGAAGAAATGGAAATCGACTTTTGACAAAACATGCGGTCAGTTGATAAAATGCATTGTTTCACGCAATGATGTGTGAACATTATTAACCTGATTCTCTTACATGGAGTTGAGTATGTACGCGGTCGTAAAAACCGGCGGTAAACAATATAAAGTTGCCGTTGGCGAAAAATTGAAAGTAGAACAGATACCAGCCGAACTCGACAGCCAAATCGAACTGACCGAAGTTTTGATGATTGCTGACGGCGAATCTGTAAAAGTAGGCGCCCCCTTCATTGAGGGTGCGAAAGTAACAGCTAAGGTAGTGGCACATGGTCGCGGCGAGAAAGTCCGCATTTTCAAAATGCGCCGCCGTAAACACTACCAGAAGCGCCAAGGCCACCGCCAAAATTTCACCCAAATCGAAATCGTGGCAATCGCCTGATTATTAATCAAGTTTAGGAGTATTAAACATGGCAAGTAAAAAAGCAGGCGGTAGCACCCGCAACGGTCGCGATTCAGAAGCAAAACGTCTAGGTGTCAAAGCCTACGGCAACGAACTGATTCCTGCAGGCTCTATCATTGTTCGTCAACGCGGCACCAAATTCCACGCCGGTGATAACGTAGGTATGGGTAAAGACCATACTTTGTTCGCTAAAGTGGACGGTTACGTTGAATTCAAAACTAAAGGCGCGTTAAACCGTAAGACTGTCAGCATCCGTCCTTACACTGGTGCTGATGAGTAATCGGAAAATAATAGTTTAAAGAGGCTGCACTTCATCTTTAATGGAGTGCAGTTTTTTATTTATTGTTTTCAAATGGGTTGTTTCCCATCCTGATTTTTGATAATTAAGAAAGAGATAAAAAGTTGCCCATTATTTGAATCTTTGGTTTATCCTATTGTTGGTTTTGTTATAATTTATTTTCAGTAAAACGTACCTCTGTAGCATGGAAGGGCAGGATACCTATACAAGCTGTAATCAGATTCCGAGGCCGTCTGAAACGGACTGCGGTTAATCCATTCATACAAGGATATATTCATGAGTTTACAAAATGATATTCTCGTTGTCGGCGCGGGACCGGCCGGTTTGAGTTTTGCCGCAGAACTAGCGGGCAGTGGTCTGAAAGTTACTCTCGTTGAGCGAAGTCCGCTGGAAGTGTTGCAGAATCCGCCTTACGACGGTAGGGAAATCGCACTAACCCATTTCACGCGCGAGATTATGCAGCGCTTGGGAATATGGAGATTGATTCCTGAAAACGAAATTTATCCGCTGCGCGATGCAAAAGTGTTAAACGGTCAATCCGATTACCAGCTTCATTTTCCACAGCCGACAGAGGCTCGCGGAGAGCCTGCGGATTGTTTAGGTTATCTGATTTCAAACCACAATATTCGGAAGGCGGCATACGAAGTGGTATCTAAATTGGATAATGTGACTATTTTGGCCGGAACCGGTGTCAAAGAAGTGAAAACCTCGTCTGATAAGGCGCAGGTTATTTTGGAAAACGGTGAAGTGTTGGCAGGCAAATTACTTTTGGCCGCAGACAGCCGTTTTTCGCAAACGCGTCGCCAGTTGGGTATTTCATCGGATATGCATGACTACAGCCGTACCATGTTTGTCTGCCGTATGAGGCATACTTTATCCAACCAACACACGGCATACGAATGTTTCCACTACGGCCGTACGATTGCATTGCTACCGCTGGAAGAATATCTGACCAATACGGTGATTACCGTAGACAGCGATAAAGCGGAAACGATTAGAAATCTTAGTCCCGAAGAGTTGGCGGCTACAGTGAAAGAACAGTTGAAAGGCCGCTTGGGGGATATGGAATTGGTCAGTACCATCCATAATTACCCATTGGTAGGTATGATTGCCCAACGGTTTTACGGTACGCGCAGTGCTTTGATAGGAGATGCCGCAGTGGGTATGCATCCTGTTACGGCTCATGGTTTTAACTTGGGATTGTCCAGCGCCGATATTTTGGCCAAACTGGTTCTTGAAGCCGAGCAGCGCGGGCAGGATATTGGCGCTTCCAGTTTGTTGGAAAAATACAGCAGTAAACACATGCTGCATGCCCAGCCGATTTACCACGGGACGAATATGTTGTTGAAACTTTTTACTAATGAGACTGCTCCGGCTAAATTGTTACGCGGGTTGGTTTTGCGGGCCAGCAATAATTTCCCGCCACTGAAAAAATTGATTACCAAGCAGTTGACCGGTTGATTTGGTGTGGATAACCGAAGGCCGTCTGAAACGATTAATCGTTTCAGACGGCCTTTTTTAGTATGAGGCTAAGATTCTTGGGTCAATATTAAAGTATTGTTTTCTGAATTGGATTGTTTCAGTGCGGTCAGCTTTTTCGTCAGAATATTTAAAATCACACCATAGGCCGGAAGGAAAAATAAGGTACAGATAATTAATTTGAACAAATAATCGACCAAGGCAATACCCGGCCAGTGTGCGGCCATAAATTCGTCGCTGCCCGAATAAAAGGCGATACTGAAAAACATCAGCGTATCAAGAGCATTGCCGAATATGGTTGAAGCGGCTGGTGCAATCCACCATGTTTTCAGACGGCGCAATCTAGTGAATACAAAAATATCTAAAATCTGGCCGAATACATAAGCCGAAAAGCTGGCAAGAGCGATGCGCCCGACGAATGAATTAAATTGGGATAAGGCTGCCCAACCGGTCCAATTGCCGCTGCTGAACAGTACGGAAAATACGTATGACAGTAATAGGGCGGGAAGCATTACCCAAAAAATAATTCTACGCGCCAGCCGCGAGCCGAAAATCCGTACGGTTAAATCGGTGGCTAAAAAGATAAAAGGAAAAGTAAATGCCCCCCATGTGGTATGTATGTTGAAAATGCTAAAGGGAAATTGAACCAGATAATTACTGGCCGCGATAATCAGGATGTGGAATAACGCGAGCCAAAATAGGGCCTTTTGCTGTTGGACTTGAGTGAAATGATACATAGTGTGTTTTAGTCTTTTAAAAAAAATGGTTTCAGACGGCCTTTTGAATAAATGAGGCCGTCTGAAAGTGAAGAAAGGTAGTTGAGTACGGGTTACAAGGCGTCGTATTTAAACAAACGCTCACGTGCCAATGTTTCAAATTCCGTCTTGGGTTTGCCGTAATTAGCAAAAGGATGGATAGCGATGCCGCCGCGCGGTGTGAATTCACCACATACTTCGATATATTTCGGATCCATCAGTTTAATCAGGTCGTTCATGATGATATTGACACAGTCTTCATGAAAATCACCATGGTTACGAAAGCTGAACAGATAAAGCTTGAGTGATTTGCTTTCTACCATTTTAACCGACGGAATGTAGCGGATATGAATGGTCGCGAAATCCGGCTGTCCTGTTATTGGACACAGGCTGGTAAATTCGGGACAAATGAATTTGACGAAATAATCGTTGTTGGGATGTTTATTGTCGAATGCTTCCAATATAGATGGATTGTATTCGGACGGGTATTGGGTCTTCTGATTGCCCAGCAGCGAGATGTCGCCCAGTTCTTCGGTATTACGAGACATTTTGGATTTCCTTAGTTTTTTAATGTGGGAGGATTTCGAACCACGATGCGGGATTTTAATATAAATGGGGAAAATAGTGTGGAAAATGATACAGATACGAAAAATGAGGTTGGTGTTTTTTATCTTGGAATATCCGAACAATGAAGCCGACTGTAAGTAACTGGCATTTAGTTGATTGAAATTTGAGGTAAATTTTCAGTAATTTTGTACTGAGAAATAGTATCGGCATGATAAGAGTTGAACTAAGTTCAGAGAGGTAATCTCTAATGCTAATTCATCATGGATAAGGCGCAAATCAAAAAGTATATTATGTAATAATCATGTATTATAAAAGATATATCAGTCACTTAACCTCAAATAATAATATCTTATATGCATAATAACACCCGTTTGTTGTTTGTAGAAACCGATTGTCAGATTTTTATTATAAAAATAATAAGCTGAATTAGTATACCGCTACACAGTCAGTACTCAGTACACATTATTTAAGCGGGCGGGCGGTATCTTAGTCTGTTCCGCGGCCTCTAAGGCAAATCTAATTTTATTAACGAAGAGAATATACAATGAGTTTTTCACAAGCTGAATTAGTCAACGCGCTGCGTTTGTTATCTGGACGCTTGCCTGAATTTTCGGAACAACAAACCCAAGTGGGCAGATTACTGCGAATTGTAACCGAGCGTCTGAGCGACCATTTGAATGAAAACCTGAAAGTATTAGGTATCAATGAGAATTTGTGGTTCGCTATGATGGCAGTGTATGTCAGCCCGAACAGCGAGATACTGCCTTCGCGCCTGAGCGATATGATGGATTTGACCCGTACCAGTGCGACGCGTCTGTCTGATGAAATGGTGGAACGAGGATGGGTGGAACGGCATATCAATCAGCAAGACCGCCGTCAGATTGTGTTAAAATTGACTCCCGAAGGTGAAGCGTTTATCCAAAAAGTGTGGCCGCAGGTATCCAGTAAAAGCGGTGAAGCTTGGCAGGATTTCACCAATGAAGATTACGCCCAGTTGCAATATCTATTGAGCAAGTTGCTGAACCGTTTGGAAGGCTGATTGCAGACAATAAATATGGCAGGCGTAGGATTAACACGGAGTCTGTCATGAAATTCAATATTGCCAAATGGAGCATAGGCGTTTTAACCGTATGTACGTTAAGTGCCTGTGCCCAATTCGGCAAACAGGCGCCGTTGGAAGAACCAACGGCGTATTCATTATCCGAAGGCAAATCAGCAGTAATGGCTAAAGATGCGTGGTGGTTGCAACTACACGATAAAAAACTTAATTTGCTGATTGCCCAAGCGATTCAAACATCTCCCGATTTAAGAGTAGCGAAAGCTCGTTTTGATCAGGCTCAGGCACAACTGGGTCTTACGGAGGCAGCAACCAAAACCCAAATAGGTTTTTCGGTGCGTGGAGCTGGAGCGTATGTTTCACCCAAGCCTACTTCGCGGCAAGGTGAAACAGATAATACGCTGTTACTGGCCAATGCTGCCTTGCAAGGAAGCTGGGAGTTCGATTTTTGGGGTAAAAACCGGAATCAAATTGCTTCAGTTTTAGGTAAACGGCAGGCAATTCTTTATGAGGCCCGTCAGACAAGAATTATGTTGGCCAATGCTGTGGCTGCACAGTATTTTGCTTGGCAATCTTTAGAGGAACAGCAAAAATTGCTTGCCCGTCGTACTGAAACGGCTGATAGAACTCTACAATTGATACAGCGGCGTGTCCAAGCAAAGCTGATGCCGCCTGAATCACTTTATCAGATAGAATTGTTACAGCATCGTTTACAGTTGGAGCGACTGTCATTAGAACAGCAAACTGCCAAAGTCCGTAACAGCTTGTCGGCTTTGACTGGAAATGCGCCATATACGTTGCCCGTTCGGTTTCCCGAAGAGATGGCAAACGTACCAAATTTACCTGTCGACAGAATTTATGCTGATTTGCTTGCTGCACGCCCTGATATTGCAGTTCAAAAATCGCTTTTGGAATCAAAATATCATGCAATTAAATCAACTGAGGCCGAGTTTTATCCCAATATTGAATTGAAAGTATTGGCCGGCATGGCGCATATTGATGCGTTTAATGTGATACATGGGCGCAATTCGGCAATGCTTGGCATACTTCCTGCATTAAATCTTCCAATTTTTACCTCCGGAGCGTTACAGTCTAAATTGTGGGGTAGGCGTGCCGAATATAACGAACAAGTTGCGATATATGATCGAACGGTCTTAAACGCTATGCGTTCGGCTGCGGATGCAGTAGTGGATTACCAAAGTTTGCAAGCCAAGAAACTTGTATGGGATAAAATGTTGAATACTTCCGGAAAATCAGTACAGGCGGTTCAAAACCGTGTAAAAGTTGGTTTGGAAAACGGATTGGGTGTGTTGCAAAAACAGGAAGAAAGGTTTCAACTCCAAATGCAGGCAGTCCAATATCAAGCGGAATACCTGACGGCATGGAGTAACTTACATGCTCAGTTGGGTGGTGGTGTCAAATAACTGTCAGCGATTTTCAGACGGCCTAGATTGTTGTATCGCGAAAATTCAATTTCTACTTTGATTTTTTACAGGGACGATTACTTGAAGGGAATGTTGAAAGAATTATCTGGAATCTGATGTAGTCTAGGTAAAATTACTTGTGTTACTGTAAATATATATTGATATTATTGCTTGATTAAATAGTAAAGCAATTATAGAATGCGCCGTTCTTTATTAAGTGTTTAAATTAACTATATAAAATTTCTTTTGGCATAAATTTTTGTCCGTAAATCGGTATGATTAAAATATTTTTAGGTAATATATTGTTTCATAATAGAAAATTATAATCAATTGAACTTGTAATCGGGATTGTAAACTCATGAGCAACAAGCAGGAAAATGCTTCCGTCAAGAGTGGAACGGAGGCATTGAGAACCGATTTTCCATATCGCCGCAAACGCAACCTGACGTTAGTTACTTTGCTGTTTATTATTATTGCGTTAGGTGTCACGCTAGCTTATTTTTTATTTTGGCAGCATGAAGAGGAAACGGAAGATGCCTATGTAGCGGGACATTTGGTGCAGATTACGCCGCAAATTACTGGAACGGTACGCAAAGTAATGTTTGACGACACCGAGCTGGTCAAAAAAGGCGATGTGTTGATTACGTTGGACGACAGTGATTTTCAGTTGGCCTATGACCGCGCTCAAAATGAGCTGATTCAGGCCATTCGTCAGAATAAACAGCAAACGGCCACCAATTCGCAAGCAAAGGCACAAGTCTTGTTGAGAAAGGCTGATTTGGCGCGCGCGCAAGCTGATTTAAGGCGTAGAGAGTTACTTTCGGGAACAGACGCGATTTCGGGAGAAGAATTGAGTCATGCCCGTGCCGCCGTAGTGCAGGCTCAGGCTGCGTTGAAAGCCGTTGAAGCGGCAGAAACTTCTGCTCAGGCCGCTATTGGAAATAATATTCCGTTGCGCCAGCAACCTGCTGTTCAGACGGCCGTCAGCCGCATAAAAGATGCGTGGCTTAATTTGCAACGTACACAAATCCATGCTCCGATAGCGGGGCAGGTTGCCAAGCGTAATGTTCAGGTCGGACAACGCATTACACAAGGGGTTCCCTTGATGGCAGTGGTCCCGCTCGATAATTTATGGGTGGATGCCAATTTTAAAGAATCTCAATTGCGTAAAATGCGCATTGGTCAATCGGTTGAAATGGTGTCCGACCTTTATGGCAGTAAAGTAGTTTATCACGGTAAAGTGATGGGCCTGTCGGCAGGAACGGGCAGTGCGTTTTCACTATTGCCGGCACAAAATGCAACGGGTAATTGGATTAAAGTGGTACAACGTGTTCCAGTTCGTATCAGTCTTGATCCAAGGGAGTTGCGCGCTAATCCGTTACGGATGGGGCTGTCAATGACGGTAAAAGTTGATATTTCTGAATCTGGCACGGGAAAAGGAATGGCTTCTACGGCGGAAAAAGGCACGGTACTTCCGGAAACAGACAAAGTAGATTGGGCTGTGGCTGATGCTTTAATTGAGAAAATATTTGAGAAATATTCAAAATAACGTTTCAGACGGCCTTCGGAATAAAAAGGCCGTCTGAATTTTTATAGGTGGTTGTCGAATAATGTATGGTTTGCACCGACAGCAAACCATACATTATTTGAGTAGAATCGGATATGTTTTAAAGGCGTGTCCGGGAAATGGTAGTATAAAAATGGCTTATCCTCCTTTGCAGGGATTCAGGCTAGTATGGGTGACGTTTTCATTAAGTCTTGCTGTGTTTATGGAAGTGCTGGATACGACGATTGCAAATGTGGCGGTGCCTGTAATTGCCGGTGATTTGGGCGCGGCACTTACTCAAGGAACATGGGTGATTACTTCGTTTGCCGTTGCTAATGCGATTTCAGTCCCCCTGACGGGCTTTTTGGCTAAACGTTTCGGTGAGGTGAGGCTGTTTATCGGTTCGGTAATCGGGTTTGTCATTATGTCATGGCTATGCGGAATTGCACCTAATTTGCAATTACTGGTCTTGTTCCGGATATTGCAGGGATTCATTGCCGGACCGTTAATTCCCTTATCTCAAAGTCTGTTGATGGCTTCTTACCCGCTTGAAAAAAGAACATTGGCACTGGCACTTTGGGCAATGACAGTCGTGGTCGCACCTGTGCTCGGACCGATTTTGGGCGGTTGGATTTCGAATAATTGGCATTGGGGCTGGATTTTCTTTATTAATGTTCCCATCGGTATCGTTTCTGCTGTTATTGCGTGGAAACAGTTAGGAAACCGGGAAACAGAAATTTTCAAAACACCCATTGATTACATCGGCTTGGTATTGATGATAGTTGGTGTGGGTGCATTACAGATGATGCTTGACAGGGGCAAGGAACTGGATTGGTTTGAATCCAATGAAATTATTATTTGGGGAATTACAGCAACAGTCTGCTTAATTTATTTTATCGTATGGGAATTGGGGGAAAAGCATCCTGTTGTAGATTTGTCTTTGTTTAAAGATAGGAATTTTACTATTGGAGTTTTGACGACTTCGCTGGGTTTTATGGTGTACATGGGTACACTAACCCTATTGCCTTTAGTATTGCAGTCGAATTTGGGTTACACCGCAACATGGGCGGGGTTAGCAGCTGCGCCGGTGGGATTGTTGCCAATCTTGCTGTCTCCGGTTATTGGCCGGTTCGGCAATAGGGTGGATATGCGGATACTGGTTATGACTAGTTTCCTTGTGTTTGCCTTCACTTTTTATTGGCGTACCGATTTTTATGCGGGTATGGATATGAAGAATGTGGTTTGGCCGCAATTTTGGCAGGGACTGGGAGTGGCCATGTTCTTTTTGCCACTAACGACCATTACATTGTCGCATATGAAGGGAGAACAAATTGCTTCCGCCAGTAGCTTATCGAATTTTTTGCGGGTATTTATGGGTGGCGTCGGAGTTTCAATCGTTAGTACGATGTGGGAACGTAGAGAAGCTTTGCATCATACCCAGTTAACTGAACAAATTACACCGTATTCGGAAATAGTCCGTCAAACTGTCGATGGAATGGCACAGTTAGGATTAGGCGAGGAGCAAACATTAAGATCTATTAACAATATCATTACACAACAAGGATTTATTATCGGTTCAAATGAGATTTTCTTAGCAGGTAGTATTTTGTTTATTGTAATGATAGTTATTATTTGGGGTGCCAAACCACCATTTGGAGGAGTCAGTGACGGAAGACATTAATTGTCTTTATGAGTTAGAGAAGAGGCCGTCTGAAAAAGTTTTCAGACGGCCTCTTCATTTTTTAAAAGAGATGTTTTTTTATTCCAAGTTCAATAGTAAATCTCTAAAAACATTTGGATCTTTGATAAAGGTAATTTCTCCGGATTGTGGGAAGTGGAAATCAATAAGTCGTGATACCCAGAAACGGATACAGCCGGCACGTTGTGCAATGGGGAAGTAGATTTTTTCTTCTATAGATAAAGGGCGGATACTCTCGTAACCGCTGATGAAGGCGTCCTTTAAGGATATATCCAACTTGTTGTTCGAAGAACGTGCCCAGTCGTTGACGGCAATTGCCAAATCATACATAAAATTACCGTTACATGCATAATAAAAATCAATAAAACCAGCTACATTTTTACCGTCAAGCAAGACGTTGTCTTTAAATAGATCAGCATGAATAATGCCAGATGGCAAATGATTACCAAGGTTATTGTCCAAATGGGAAATTTCAGTTTGCAGCAAGTCAGCATCTTCCTTGCTTAATACCGGTAATAATCGTTTATATGAGTCATGCCACCAAATATCATAACGAGGATTTTTCATTTTCCAAGGGAAATCCTGTCCTGCAATATGCATTTTTGCCAGCATGGCTCCGGTATGAAAACATTGGGTGGGAGTTGGCCAGCTTGTGTCTGATCCTTTCAGGCAAGTCACTAAACAGGCAGGCTTCCCGGATAATGAAGAATCCAACTTGCCGTCTTTGCGGGAAATAGGAGAAGGGCATGCAACGCCATTGTTGCTTAAGTGTCTGTTCAAGCGTAGAAAAAAAGGCAATTCTTCTTGTTTTAGAGTCTCAAATATTGTAAGGACATAACGTCCAGAAGATGTGGTTAGAAAATAATTACTGTTTGTAATCCCTTGAGCAATACCTTGGAGTGAGATAAATTCTCCCAAATCGTATTGTCTGAGAAATTGGTGAATTTCGTCTTCAGAAACGCTGGTGTAAACAGACATGGTTTGCAAAGCCTAAAGTTTAGATACTATTTCTCTTAGTATCTTGGTAAGTAAAAAGTTCTCAACCGCTTAATCATATCAAAAATTCATTTTACTAAAGTATAGCGATTCTTTTTTAAAGAAAATCTCTGGGCTGAGGTATTTGCCATAACATAAAATAAAAATTTTATCGAAATATTTCTTTGAATAACAGTTATTTGCGGGGTGGGGTAAATTTTTGCGGTTGTTTGACTTGACTGGTGGGGTGTG